>JADDQX010000039.1:13066-17042 GCA_016781115.1 Actinomycetota bacterium
CGTCGCGCGGAGCCCGGTACGGCTGTCCCGCCACCGACAGGCCATCGTCGCGACGCGACGGGATGTCCGCCACGATGTAGCGAACGTTCTGCGGCTCCGGCTCGGTCATCCCCAGCGTCTCGCGCGCGTACCGCTCGATCCGGGCGGCGCTGTCGAGTTTGGCGGCTTCGAGCATCAACACCTCCCGATTCTCTTCCGCCTGCGTGAGCTCGTTCCGGATCTCCGTGAGCTTGAACGCGGACTGTGCGAGGACCACCTGCTCCAAGAGGACGGCGGCCACGACCGCACCGATCGCGATGGTGGCGAGGATCGTGAGCGGAGCGAAACGGCGGGTTCCGCTCCTCTTGATGAGCCCCTTGCCCTTACGACGCGGGACTACCTTCAGCTCGGTTCTGGTGGTCGATGCACCTTCTTCTCTCCTGCCGGGCCGGATAGCGCTCATGCAGACCTCTTCTCTTCTAGAGGTGCGACCGAGGCCGGTTCCAGCCGCTCCGCCGCGCGCAGCTTGGCGGCGGACGCACGCGGATTCGCCTCGATCTCTTGGGCGGACGGAGTCGCAGGCCGGCGCGTCAGGATGCGGAGCTTGGCCTCGGCGCCGCAGGTGCAGACGGGGAAAGACGGCGGACATACGCAACCCGAGGCCTGGTCGACGAAGAAGCGCTTCACGATCCGGTCCTCCAGCGAGTGATACGCAAGCACGACGACCCGTCCGCCGGGCTCCAGCGCGTCGACCGCTGCCGGCAGACCTTTCTGCAAGCTGCCCAACTCGTCGTTCACCTCGATCCGGATCGCCTGGAAGGTGCGGCGGGCCGGGTGCGGTCCCGTCCGCCGGGTCGGCGCGGGGATCGCCTCGCGAACGATCTCCGCCAGCTCGGCGGTGTCGGAGACGGGCCGGGCGCGCACGATGGCCCGCGCGATACGGCCGGCGAACCTCTCTTCTCCATATCTGTGGATCACCCGGCGGAGCTCGGGCTCCGCGTAGCCGTTCACCACTGTGTCTGCCGAGAGATCTCGAAGGGGATCCATCCGCATGTCGAGGGGGCCGGGGACACGGAAGCTGAATCCTCGATGTGGCTCATCGAGCTGGGGTGAGGAAACTCCGAGATCGAGTAGGACTCCGCGAACCTGCGCAACCCCGAGTCGTTCCAGTACGGACGCGAGCTCCGAGAAGTTGTCACGAACGAGCCGAACGCGTTCCGAGTGAGCGGCGAGGTTGGCGCGTGACGACTCCAGCGCGACGGGGTCGCGATCGATCCCGACGAGGGTGGCCTCCGGCGCGGCCTCGAGGATCCTGAGGGCGTGGCCCCCTCGGCCCAAGGTCGCGTCGACGAAGACTCCCCCATGCTCCAGCGCAGGGAGGAGGAGCTCGACGACGGCGTCTGCGAGTACCGGTTGGTGATCCACATCGTTAGCGTCCCAGGGCCCGCGTGGCTATGGCGACCATCCCCAAGAGCCCCCCGACGGACGACCCCGTGAGAGCGAGAAGCACGACGCCCTGGCCGAGTTCCTTCACCACTCCCCGCTTGGCTGCAGCCGGCTTCTTCTTTGACATCGCTCCCCCTCTCGTTCCTGCGCCTAGAAGTCCAGGTCCTCGGCCAGCTCCTCGAGCTGCCCTTCCTCCAGCTGTTCCTGCTGATAAGCGGCCGGGTTCCACAGCTCGGCCCGGTTCAAGGCGCCCACCACGAGGACGTCCCGGGTGATCCCGGCGAGCTCCCGCAGATGCGCCGGCACGGTGATGCGGCCCTGCTTGTCGACCGAGTCGGGATGCGCGCTCCCGGCGATCCTGCGCACGAGCCGGCGAGCGGCCTTGGAGCCACTCTTCTGGCCGCGCAGCTTCGCCTCGATCGCGGCCCACTCCTCGAGCGACCAGATCGCGATGCAGTCGTCCAGCCAGCGGGAGAGCATCACGTCCTCGCCCAGCTCGTCCCTCATCCGGGACGGCACGATCAGGCGACCCTTCGCGTCGATCGTGTGACGGAACTCCCCGGTGAAGGACAACCGTTGCTCCCCGCTCCCCTGCCTCGCCTCTTCAGGGCTTCGGGTGGTCTCGGGAGGGCCTCGCTGCTCCCCTTCGCTCCACTCTCCACCACTTCGTGGGTGCATCCAACCCCAGTCAAGGGTGGGAAGTCAACATTCCCCTCCACAATTACAGACTTGTAATTAGTTGCTCATGTTGTTCCTGTTAATGCTTGTGTTTGCGTGAGGTAACGGGTGCCGCTGCGGCCTCTCCTAGGGCGCTGGAGCGGGCGCGGGGCGACGGTGCCGTGCGGGGGCATCGACCCCGAGCGAAGGGAGGCGGCCTCTCCTAGGGCGCTGGAGCAGGCGGGGGGGCGACGGTGCCGTGCGGGGCATCGACCCCGAGCGAAGCGAGGCGTCTGCCGCCGGTAGGCGCCGGCGTCACCCCGGCTGCGGGCGTTAGCTGAGTACGGTCACGCGCGCGAGGTACTGCTCCCAGACGGGGTCGACGCGCTCGACCGCGACGACGATCCAGACGCTGTCGTCCGGGCGCCGAGGGGGGTGGCGAAGGGCAAGCCCCACGTCGGCGGGCGCCCTGTTCTCCTTGCGGGAGTTACAGGGCCGGCATGCGGCCACGACGTTGTCCCAGGTGTGACCGCCTCCCCTGCTCTTAGGCACGACGTGGTCGACGTTCTCCGCGGGTCGCCCGCAGTACTGGCACTCGAAGTTGTCGCGCACGAACACGGCCCTGCGCGACAGCGAGGAGCGCGCCCTGTAGGGGACCTTCACGAAGTAGTTGAGACGGACGACGCTGGGGGCTTTGATCTCAAGGGCTTCGGAGCGGAACATGTGGCCGTTCGTGTGGAGCACCTCCGCCTTGCCCTTCAGGGCAAGGACGAGCGCCCGCCGGACGGGAACGACGCACAGCGGCTGGTAGGACGCGTTGAGCACGAGCGCTCTTCCCAAGGTGCGGCAAGTATATGGCGCACCCTCGCGCCTTCCGCGGACCTACCAGCGCGGCGACGACTCGTTAACTGTCGGTGCCGACCGTGTCGGTTCCCGAGAAGCCCAACCGCTCCGCGGTCTCTTGCGTGAGGTCCCATTCCGCGTGCGTGTAGGGCCCCCGGTCGATCACCGGGACGGTGATGGTGCGGCCCTCGTAGAGGAGACTGACGTTGGTGCCGCACGGCAAGCTGCGGTGAGCGACACCGAGGGTGCTCGTGCCGAGCGTCTGACCACAAGCGGTGCGGTTGCCGTAGAGACCGGGGCCGTACCAGGTAGCGAGGTCCGGGTCGTAGACGCGGATCGCCGTTCGATCCACGCCTCCTCTGTTCTGGGCGTCGCCGCCGAATACCACCCTGAGTCGGCGCAACCCCACCCGGTTCGGTCGGAGGTAGCGGGAGAAGAAACCGTCTCCAGCGCGCAGTCGGTCGATGTAGCGCCACTCGCCGGCGACCCGTTGCTGCAGCAGCACGGAGCGGCCGCGCACCTTCGGAAAGAGCGATCCGAACACGCGCAGCCGGCGTCCCTCCATCAGGTGGTCTTTGCTCGTTCGCATCCGGAGCTGCACCCTGACCGCGATGCGGATCCTTGCGCTGCGCGTCTCTTCTTCCGTCATCTCGTCGACGTGCACGAGGCGATAGGCGGCCGAGAAGCGCAGGTCCTGTAGGCGGAAGCGCACCCTGCCCTTCTCATCGACCGGGCGGCTCCCGATCGTGCGCCAGCGGCGGCCGTCCGCCTTCCGCTCCAGCTGGAGCTCGTCACCGGGCGTCCAGTCGTCAAGGCGGCCCCTGATGGTGGCGCCTTCCCCGTAGCCGATGCCGGCGGGAGCCGAGGTGATCTTCGGCTCGGGTGGCTCCGTTTGCGCGGACGCTACCGCCGGCCACGTCATAACGAGCGCGAGCATGGTCGCCGCAGCGGTGACGCGACGAGAACGACCCGGACATACTCGAGACATCTCAACTCCCTCCGTGGTTCCCGATGCCTCGCGCGCCCAAGTCGGGCGCTACGGTCGCGCCGC
>JADDQX010000160.1:0-4248 GCA_016781115.1 Actinomycetota bacterium
CAACGTACGCACCGCGATGGGGGTGGGCCAAGCGTCGGGCGTTCTCATGGCGGCGGCGGCCGAGGCCGGCCTCGCCGTGCACGAGTACACCCCCACGGAGGTCAAGCAGTCGGTGGTGGGCGTCGGCAGCGCCTCCAAGCACCAGGTCCAGACGATGGTGGCGTCGCTGTTGTCTCTCGCGGCTCCACCCAAGCCACCGGACGCGGCCGACGCCTGCGCTCTCGCCATCTGCCACCTGAATCGGAGCGGGCTGGCGCGGGCGCTGAAGGCGGCGGCGCGGTGATCGGCTTCCTCCACGGCGAGGTAGCGGCGCTGTTGCCGGAGGGCTGCTACCTCGACGTCAACGGCGTCGGATACAACCTCTCGTGCAGCGGGACGACCTTGAGCGCCTTGCCTCCGATCGGCCACCCGGTCCGTTTGTGGACGCACACCTACGTGCGGGAGGACGCGCTCGCTCTGTTCGGGTTCCTGTCCGAAGCCGAGCGATCGATGTTCGAGGCGCTCCTGGGCGTCGCCGGCGTGGGCCCGAAGGTGGCGTTGCAGGTGTGCTCGGCGTTCTCACCCGACGCCTTCCGCCGCGTCCTCGTCACGGAGGACACGGACGCGATCGCGTCCGTCCCGGGCATCGGGAAGAAGACGGCGGGAAGGATCGTGCTCGATCTGAAAGAGAAGCTACAGCTTCCGGACCTCGAGGTGGTCGGCCAGGGCCGCGACGCGCTCGCGGCGGCCCGCTCGGCGCTGAAGAACCTCGGCTACTCGCAATCCGAGGTGCGCGCTGCGCTCGCCGCTCTCTCTCCGGACGAGGACGCCGACGTTGCAGACGTCATCAAGTCGGCGTTGCGGGTGCTGGCCGGGTGATGCCGATGGAGGAACACGCGGCGGAGGTGCTCTCGGCAGCAACGGATCCGGTAGAGCGCGAAGCAGAGGGGTCGCTGCGGCCGCGGAACATCGACGAGTTCGTCGGCCAGCCCGAGCTGAAGGAACATCTCGGGATCGTGCTGCAGGCTGCCCGCGAACGCGGCGAGCCGGCGGGGCACCTCTTGCTGTCGGGGCCTCCCGGGCTTGGGAAGACGAGCCTCGCGCACGTCGTCGCGAACGAGATGGCGGCGAACATGCGGCCCACGTCGGGTCCCGCGCTCGAACGAGCGGGCGACCTCGCCGCGATCCTGACGAACCTCGAAGACGGCGACGTCTTGTTCATCGACGAGATCCATCGTCTCCCTCGCCCCGTCGAGGAGGTGCTGTACCCGGCGATGGAGGACTTCCAGCTGGACCTCGTCATCGGCAAGGGCCCGAGCGCCCACACGATCAGGCTCGACCTGCCCCGCTTCACCTTGGTCGGGGCCACGACGCGGGCCGGGCTCATCACGGGGCCGCTGCGCAGCCGGTTCGAGCTGGCGGAGCGCCTCGAGTACTACCCGCCGTCCGACCTCGCCCACATCGTGACCCGCTCGGCGCGCATCTTGGACGTGACGCTCGATGTCGAAGGCGCCGAGGAGATCGCCCGCAGGTCGCGCGGGACCCCGCGCATCGCGAACCGGCTCCTGCGCCGGGTCCGCGATTTCGCGCAGGTGCGCGAGCGGGGCACCATCGATGGGCCGGTGGCCCGCCGGGCTCTCGAGGTGTTCAAGGTCGACGAGAAGGGTCTCGACCGTACCGACGGCTTCATCCTCGATGCTCTGGTGAAGCGCTTCGGAGGCGGCCCGGTGGGGCTGTCGACGCTGGCGGTGGCGGTGGGGGAGGAGCCGGACACTATCGAGGACGTCTACGAGCCATTCCTGATGCAACTGGGCCTCATCAGGCGTACGGCGCGGGGCCGGGTGGCGACCGAAGACGCTTTCCGCCACGTCGGCTCGGAGCCCCCCTCGGGCCCCGCCGCGGCCCGGCTGTTCGGCTCCTGAGGCACGCCGGGTACCGCCCGGCAGACGCTAGGATGGGGCCGCAAGGGCCCTGGGAGCGGCCCGTTTCGCGCGAGGTCCCGGGAGGCCGCGATGGCCTCCGTTCTAGGGGAGGAAGTGACCCGAAGTGCAAGGACTCGATAGCAGCCTGGTCTTTCTCGTCCTGGTCGGCGCGGTCTTCTACTTCATGCTCTACCGGCCGAACAAGAAGAGGATCGAGCAGCACCGCAGCCTCATCGCCAGCGTCGAAGAGGGCGACGAGGTGGTCACCATCGGAGGGCTCTTCGGAACCGTCCGGGCGATCACCGATGATGAGTTCCACCTCGAGATCGCGCCGGGCACGACGATCCGGCTGGCCAAGTCCGCGATCGCTCGCCGTCTGGAGCCGGACCTAGAAGAAGGGCCAGACCACGACGAGGCCGAGCCCGCGGGGGACGTAGGCCCGTGACCTCCGCCCCTGGGGCAGCTCATCCCGGCCCCGGGCCCCACCTCCAGGCAGAGAGCGAGACCCTGGACGCCCTCGGCCGGACCCCCAAAGAGGCGGCGCCCGTAACCTCGGCCCTCGGGCCCGAGCCCGTGGACCCCGCCTCGTCGATCTCGCTCGCCGACGTCCAGGCGCACGAGGCGGTTCGGACCTTCATCGCGCTGGCGGATCGTTATCTCGGCGAGCTCGGCTATACCGAGCACGGCTTCCGCCACGCGGGGCTCGTCGCGAAGATCGCCTACAACGTCATCCACCGCCTCGGCTTCGACGATCGGATGGCGGAGCTTGCGGCCATCTCCGGATACCTGCACGACATGGGCAACTTCGTGTCGCGCACGATGCATTCGCAGACGGGCGCCGCCATCACCTACGACATCCTCCGTGACATCGGGATGAGCTATGGCGACATCGGCATCGTGCTCGCCGCGATCGGCAACCACGAAGAGGAGTTCGGGAACCCGGTGAACGCGGCCTCCGCGGCCCTAATCGTTGCGGACAAGTCGGATGTCCACCGCAGCCGCGTGCGTATCAAGGACCCCACGCTCTTCGACATCCACGATCGGGTGAACCACGCCGTGGAACACTCTTTCCTTCGGGTGGACTCCGAAGCGCGTACTCTGACCCTCGAGCTGACGATCGATACGGAGCTCGCGGGCGTGATGGAGTACTTCGAGATATTCCTGTCTCGTATGGCGATGTGCCGCCGCGCCGCCGAGTTCCTCGAGTGCCGGTTCAAGATCGATATCAACGGGGCCAAGCTGCTCTAGCCGTTCGAAGGAGTGAGATGAAGAAGAAGCGTTACAGGCTGTACCTCGCGATGGCGCTGCTGCTCGCCTTCGGAGGCGTGGGCGCCGTGCTGGCAACTGACACCGCGCCGCGGCTGGGTCTCGACCTCGAGGGGGGCCTCAGCGTCATCCTCACGGCCGAGGGCGAGCAGGTGCAGGAAGACGTCCTTCAGAAGACCGTCGAGATCATCCGTCAGAGGATCGACGCGCTCGGCGTGGCCGAGCCCGAGGTGAGCGTCGCGGGTGAGAACAACATCCTGATCCAGCTGCCGGGGGTCGAGGACGACGAGGAGGCGCTGAAGCTGATCGGGACCACCGCGCAGCTGACCTTCCGTCAGGTCATCGAACAGATCCCGGCCACCCCGACCGGCAAGAAGAAGGACGTCCCCGAGGTGACCGAGGAGGTGGGCTCCGAGGTCAACTTCGAGGAGGTCGTGTACCCGGATGCCGAGAACCCCGAGATCCTGTACCGCCTCGAGCCCGCGGTTCTCACAGGTGACATCGTGGAACGCGCCGAGGCCGTGACCGACCCCCAGAGCGGGGCTTGGTCGGTCACGATCGATATGGACAAAGAGGGCGCCGAGAAGTGGGAGAAGTTCACCGCCGAGCTCGCCTGTCTGCGGGACAAGGGCGAGCGGATCAAGAGCCAGGTCGCGATCGTGCTCGACGGCCGCGTCGAGTCCGCTGCCGGGATGGAGGACCCGAAGACCTCTCCGACCGGAGGTGTCGAGTGCGACGTAGGCATCAGCGGCGGCGACACGCAGATCGACGCCGGGAGCCAGGGCGAGGCTCGCGAGCTCGCTCTTGTCCTCGAGACCGGGGCGCTGCCGATCACCCTCGAGCAGTCCGAGGTGCAGAAGATCTCGCCGACGCTCGGTCGCGACTCGCTGCGCGCGGGTATCACCGCGGGGGTCCTCGGTCTGGCCCTGGTGATGATCTACGTCTTGTTGTACTACCGGGCCCTCGGCCTCGTCGTGTGGGGTGGGCTGGCGGTCTTCACGGCGATCCTGTACACCGTGATGTCTCTGCTGGGTGAGGGCGCGGGTCTGTCCTTGAGCCTTGCGGGTATCGCCGGGATCAT
>JADDQX010000160.1:4277-5608 GCA_016781115.1 Actinomycetota bacterium
ACATCGTGGCCTTCGAGCGCCTCAAGGACGAGATCAGAACCGGGAAGTCCATGCGCGCCGCGATCGACCGAGGTATGGCGCGAGCGTTTAACACGATCCTCGTGGCGGACTTCGTCTCTGGATCCGCGGCCGTGATCCTCTTCTTCCTCGCTGTCGGTCCCGTGCGCGGGTTCGCCCTTACGCTCGGCATAGCGACCCTCATCGACGTGCTGGTCGCGTACTTCTTCACGCGCTCCGCGGTGAACCTGCTGGGCCAGACGAAACTGATGTCGTCGGGCAGGTTCATCGGCATGAAGCAGGCGCTGGGGGTGAGCTCGTGAAAGGCGGTCTGTCTCGTATCTATCGCGGTGAGACCAACGTCGACTTCATCGGCAAGCGCAGGATCTGGTTCGCGATCTCGGCGCTGATCGTCGCGATCTGCGTCGGCTCCCTTCTGACGAAGGGGCTGAACTACGGCATCGAGTTCGCCGGGGGAGTCTCGATCCAGGCGCCGATCGCCCCGGACGGCCCGCTCGGGGACGTCAGCGACCTCGAGGTGACCGCCGAGCTGAGGGAAGCGTTGAGCGAGTTCGGCGCCGAAGAGGCTCAGATCCAGATCGCCAGCACCGAGGAACAGCGGACCGCGGTGGTGCAGACGAAGGAGGTCGCGGATCCGGAACAGCAGGCGCTGGTCGTCGCTGCAGTCGGGGACACCGTCGGTGCTTCGCCGGAGGAGACGGACAGCTCGCGTATCGGCAGCAAGTGGGGCGCCGAGATCACTCGCAAGGCGGTGCGGGCACTCGTGATCTTCTTGTTCGTCGTCTTCGCCTTCATCTCGTGGCGCTTCGAGTGGAAGATGGCGATCTCATCGATCGTCGCTCTGATCCACGACCTGACCATCACCGCGGGCGTCTACTCGCTGGTCGGGTTCGAGGTAACCCCCTCCAGCGTCATCGCGATCCTCACCATCCTCGGGTATTCCCTCTACGACACGGTGGTCGTGTTCGACAAGGTAGAGGAGACGACGGGTGCCCTGGCGGGGAGCGGCCGGATGACGTATCAGGACTCGGCGAACCTGGCGCTCAACCAGGTGTTCATGAGGTCTCTGAACACGTCGCTGTCGACGCTGCTCCCGATCTCTGCGTTGCTGTTCATCGGGGTGGGGTTCCTCGGCGCCGAGACGTTGAAGGACCTCGCGCTGGCTCTTCTTGTCGGAACCCTCGTCGGGACCTACTCCTCGATCTTCGTTGCAACGCCGCTGCTGTCGGTATGGAAGGAGCGTGAGCCGAAGTACCGCAACGTGCGCGAGAAGGTTCTCAGGCAAGCGCGCGCCCGCGCTGAGGGCGAGCCCG
>JADDQX010000040.1 GCA_016781115.1 Actinomycetota bacterium
TCGCCTCGGATGCACCGCCATCCTCCCCGGCCGCTGTCGAGTCGGTTGCACCTGGGGGGCCGCCCGGGTCTGCGCCGCAGGCCGTCGGGGGCACCGGAGCGGAAGAAGACCCGGAAGCGGTCTACGAGCGGGTGCTGGCGGAGGAGAAGGCGAAGGGCTCCAGCGACGCGGTGGCGCAGGGTCGCGCCAAGGCGGCCCGAGTCAAAGCGGAACGTGCGAAGAAGGCGGGCGGCTGATGGCGGAGACGTGGCAGGAGATCGTCTTCTCGATCATCGCGCTCGTCATGGCGCTGGCGGGCGTCCGGGTCGTCACGACCCGCAACGTCGTGCATGCCGCCCTCTACCTGGTTGCGACGCTGATGGGAGCGGCCGCGCTCTACATCATGCTGTTCGCGGAGTTCGTCGCCTGGGTGCAGGTGCTCGTCTACGTCGGCGCGATCGTCGTTCTGATGCTGTTCGGCCTCATGCTCACGAGAGCCCCGATCGGCACCGGTGACTTCGACAACGACCAGCGACTCATCGCGGCGCTGGTGGCCGCCGCGCTGTTCGGAGTGACCAGCTGGATCATGGTCCACGCCTTCGCCGGCCAGAACGTGGAATTCGCACGTGAAGTCGGAACGACATCGCGCGACATCGGCAGGGAGGTCTTCACGAAGTACGTGCTCCCGTTCGAGGTGGTCTCCGTGCTGCTGCTAGCGGCCCTCGTCGGCGCCATCGTGATCGCGCGCCGGGACCTGGGGATCCAGGGGACTCCCGAGGAGACCTCCTGATGCCGATCTCATACTTCTTGGTTCTCTCGTCGTTGTTGTTCGCGTTCGGTGTCTACGGCGTGCTCGCCCGGGCCAACGCGGTGATGGTGCTTCTCTCGATCGAGCTGATGCTGAACGCTGTGAACATCAATCTCGTGGCTTTCTCGGCCTTCTTTACCGCCGATGGCGTCGGCGGTCAGGTCTTCGCGCTGTTCGTGATCGCGGTGGCGGCGGCCGAGGTCGGGATCGGTCTTGCGATCGTGATCCTCTTGTTCCGGAACCGCCAAACCGTCGACGTGGACGACATGTCCTACATGAAGTGGTAACGCGATGAACCGACTCCTTCTGTTCGCGCAGGAACACGGCGGCGAGGCCGAGACCGCGGAGCATGCCGCGACCGGCGCGATCGGCAACGTGATCTGGCTGGTCCCGTTGCTTCCGGTGCTGTCCTTCTTCGTCATCCTCTTCTTGGGCAAGAGGATGAAGAGCAAAGGCCACGCGGTGGGGATCGCCGCCGTCGGCATCGGGCTCCTGATCTCGCTGATCGGCTTCGTCGAGCTGGCCCGAGGCAAGGGGATCGTCCAGAGATCGTGGACCTGGTTCGAGTTCGCCGGCGGCGAGAGCCTCAAGATCGAGTTCGGGATGCACTACGATTTCTTGACCGCGGTGATGTTCGTGGTCGTCACCACGATCTCGTTGCTGGTGCACATCTACTCGACCGAGTACATGCACGGCGACAAGCGTTACACGTTCTTCTACGCGATGTTGTCGCTCTTCACGGGCTCGATGCTCCTCATGTTGATCGCCAACAACCTGATGATGCTCTTCGTGGGCTGGGAGCTGGTGGGCGTGTGCTCGTACTTCCTGATCAGCCACTACTGGGAGGAGAAGGAGAACTCCTCGGCCGGGATCAAGGCTTTCATCACCAACCGGGTCGGCGACGTGTCGTTGTTGTTCGGCATCTTTGCGATGGGCGCCCTCGGACACACCTTCAACATCTTCGAGCTCAACCATCTTGCCGAGGAAGGTGAGATCCACGGCACCGGGCTGACGATCGCGGCCCTCTTGCTCTTCGGCGGCGCCGTCAGCAAGTCGGCGCAATTCCCGCTCTACGTGTGGCTCCCGGACGCCATGGCCGGTCCCACTCCGATATCCGCGTTGATCCATGCCGCGACGATGGTCGTGGCGGGGATCTACATGGTCGCGAGGATGTTCCTCGTCTTCGAACACGCAGGTGCCGCGCTCGACGTGGTGGCGATCATCGCCGCCATCACGATGCTGCTCGCGGCGATCCTGGCCCTGGTGCAGGACGACATCAAGAAGGTGCTGGCCTACTCCACCATCTCGCAGCTCGCGTACATGATGGCTGCACTAGGAGTGGGCGCCTACACCGCCGCGATCTTCCACCTCTTCACGCACGCGTTCTTCAAGGCGCTCTTGTTCCTGGGAGCCGGTTCGCTGATCCACGCGGTTCATAGCAACAACATGAGCGATATGGGCGGGCTCAGGAAGTTCATGCCGCACACCTTCAGGACGTTCATCATCGGGTCCCTCGCGCTCGCCGGGATCTTCCCGCTCGCCGGCTTCTTCTCGAAGGACGAGATCATCGGGGGCGCGCTTCGTTCCGCGAGCGAGGGGAACCGCGCCTCCGCGTGGGTCGTGCTCATCTCCGGCACGATCACCGCCTTCCTCACTGCGCTGTACATGACGCGGGCGTGCGTGAAGACCTTCTGGGGCGAGTACCGCGGCCAAGGCCATCCCCACGAGGCCGGAGGCGCGATGGTCACGCCGCTGTGGATCCTCGCGGGGGCCGCAGTGGTCGTCGGGTTCCTCGGCTTCCCCGTCATCGGCCCGTTCGCCGACTGGATCAACGTGCCGGGAGAGGAGCATCATGGCTTCTCGACGCTCTACAACGTCGTGCTTCCGATCGCTGCCACCATCGTTGCAGCGGCCGCGATCTTCCTCGGGCTCCTGCTCTTCCTCCGCAAGCGGTGGGACATCGACATCCTCGCCGGGCCGTTCGCGTGGGCCTATCGCTTCGTCGAGAACCGCTACTACCTCGACGACTTCTACCTGAACGGGGTCGTCAGGCCGGTCCAGTACCCGATCTCCCGCGGCACCTACTGGACCAACCAGAAGATCCTGGACGGGGTCGTGAACGGTGCTGCGACCGCCACCGTCGCACTCGCGCAACCGACCTATGCCGTGATCGATCGTCAGGTCGTGGACTTCGCGGTCAATGGCGCAGCCGGACTCACCGGCGCGTCTGGAGGTCTGCTGCGGTACATCCAGTCGGGGAACATCCAGCGCTACGCGGCGGTGCTGTTCGCCGCGGTAGCCATATTCGTTGCGGCGTTCGCGCTCACATAAAGGGAGGAGTCCGAGGGCATGGAGTGGTTCGACAACGGTTGGGGGCTGAGCCTGGCCACGTTCTTGCCGGCGCTCGGCGCGATCGCTTTGCTCTTCATCCCGCCCACGCAGGAGCAGTTCATCAGGTTCGTGGGAACGCTGTTTGCGGGGCTGGCGCTGCTGGTCGGCGTGATCCTGCTGGACCAGTTTGACTTCGCCAACGCGGGGGCGATCCAGCTGGACGTGAACGCGGAGTGGATCACCCAGATCAATAGCCGCTATCACATCGGCGTCGACGGCATGTCGCTGCCGTTGCTCGTGCTGTCCCTGCTGGTCTCCTTCCTCTGCACGATCTACATGTGGTTCCACATCCCGGCCCCCGGCAAGACGAAAGCCTTCATGGCGCTCGTGCTGATCTTGGAGACCGGCATGAACGGGTCGTTCGTGGCGCTCGATCTGATTCTGTTCTTCATCTTCTTCGAGATCGTGCTGGTCCCGATGTACTTCCTGATCGGGATCTGGGGAGGACCGCGTCGCGAATACGCCGCGGTGAAGTTCTTCCTCTATACGCTCTTCGGTTCGATCTTCATGCTCCTGGGCTTCCTGGCGATGTACTTCCAGAGCGAGCCGCGCACGTTCGACATGCTGGCGTTGCGGGATCAGGCACCGTTCGGCTCCGAGTTGTTCCAGAACATCGCGTTCCTCGGGCTCTTCCTAGGTTTCGCGATCAAGGTCCCGATGTGGCCTTTCCATACATGGCTCCCCGATGCGCATACGGAGGCGCCGACGGTGGGCTCGGTGTTGCTCGCGGCCATCATGCTGAAGATGGGGACGTACGGGTTCATCCGTATCGCTCTCCCGTTGCTGCCGGATGCTGCGGTCAACTACGCGCCGATCATCGGGGTCCTCTCGGTGATCGCGATCATCTATGGAGCTCTCTGCTGCTTCGCCCAGACCGACCTCAAACGGCTGATCGCCTTCTCGTCGGTCGGGCACATGGGCTTCGTGATGCTCGGCATCGCCACGCTGACCGACGAGGGCATCAACGGAGCCATCTTCGGGATGGTCGCGCACGGGCTCATCACGGGAATGCTCTTCTTCCTCGCGGGGTCGATGCACGAGCGGTACCACACGCGCGAGATCGCAGATCTCGGCGGGATGCTCCAGCAGATCCCTCGCTTCGGAAGCGTCTTCGCGTTCGCCGCCATCGCTTCCTTGGGTCTCCCGGGCCTCGCCGGGTTCTGGGGCGAGATGCTGGCACTGCTCGGTTCGTACAACCCGCACCCCGGCCTCAGCGAAGGGTTGTTCCGCGTGCTGATGGTCGGCGGTGGTATCGGAACCGTGCTGACCGCCGGCTACCTGCTGTGGACCGTGCAGCGCGTGGTCCAGGGCCGCGTGCCTGAGAAGTTCGCCGAAGGCCACGGCATCCATGATGTGGTTAGGCCGGAGTGGTTGGCGTGGGCGCCGCTGCTGATCCTCATCCTTGCGGCCGGGGTCTACCCGAAGCTGCTCCTCGGCGTCACAGACGCTGCCGTCCAGGCCCTTCTCGGCGTACTGGATGGAGCCGCGGAGGGAGCCGCGGCGGCCGCGGACGGAGGTCACTAACCGACGATGCTGCAGCTCGCACAGGACGCGGCGGTCGTCGCCGCGCAGGTCGACTGGCATGCGATAGCACCCGAGTTGGTGCTGACCGCGGCCGCCTGTGCGGTGCTGATGGCCGACCTTTTCCTGCCCGACGAGGCGAAGTGGGCGGCGATGCCGCTGGCCGCAGGCGGCATCCTGGCGACCCTCGCGGCGATCGTGTCCCTCATCGGGCAGGGTGACAGGGTCACGCTTGCAGGGGCTTTCGAGGTGGACGGCTTCGCGCTGCTCTTCAAGGGCGTGTTCTGCGTACTGGGTCTGTTGATCCTGTCGATCTCGTTCCATTACTTCCGCGCCGGGCGCTACTACCAGGGCGAGTACTACTTCCTGTTGTTGTGCGCGCTGCTGGGGGGTCTGGTCATGTCGAGCGCGCGGGACCTGATCACGATCTTCATCGCGATTGAGCTGATCTCGATCCCGGGATTCGTGATGACGGGGTTGCGCAAGGCGGATCCGAAGTCGAACGAGGCTGCGCTCAAGTTCTTCCTCTTCGGCGTTCTGTCGTCGGCGGTGATGCTCTACGGGATGTCGCTCGCATACGGCGCGACGGGGCAACTCCTCCTCGAGGGCATCCGGCAGAACCTGCCCGCAGCGGACGAGCCGCTCATCGTGTTGAGCGTCTTCTTCATCGTGGTCGGCTTCGCGTTCAAGATCTCCGCGGTCCCGTTCCACTTCTGGGCCCCCGATACCTATGAAGGTTCGCCCTCGCCGGTCGCCGCCTTCCTCTCGACCGCCTCCAAGATCGGTGGCTTCGTCGGGTTGTTGGTTCTGATGTTCAGGGCGTTCCCCGATGTCGCCGACACCTGGCGGCCGGTGTTCGCGGTGCTGGCGATCTTGACGATGACCGTGGGCAACCTCATCGCATTGCGTCAGCAGCACATCATCAGGCTGCTCGCATACTCCGGGATCGCGCAGTCCGGCTACGTCCTCGTCGCGCTCGCGTTGATCGAACCCGGAGCCGTCGAATCGAACCGCCAGGCGTTCCAGTCCGCCGTCATCTACCTCTCCATCTACGGGATCATGGACGCCGGTGCGTTCGCGGCGGCGGTCGCTTTCGCTGGGCGCGGGGGCAGCTACTTCATCGACGACTATTCGGGGCTGTGGCACCGGAGCCCGGTACTGGCAACGCTGCTCGCCGGCTTCTTGATCTCTCTCGCAGGAGCGCCACCGATGGCCGGTGCTTGGGCGAAGCTGTTCGTGTTCCTGGCCGCGATCGAGGCCGAGTCTTACCTTCTCGCGATCGCGATGGGCATCAACGCGGTGATCGCGGCCTGGTACTACCTCGCAGTCGTGAAGCGCATGTTCTTCGAGAGCGCCGACGGGCAGGAGCCGGTGGAGGTGCCGCCGCTCATGCGGGTCGCGATGGGCCTGGCGGCGGCGGCCCTGCTCGCGGTCTTCGTGTATCCGCGGATCGTCACAGAGCTCGCAGAGCGCTCGGTCTTCTAGCTCGTCCAGACCGTCCGGCTGACTCGTTCCCCCGCCGGCACCACGGCGCCCGGCCACACCACCGCATCCGAGATATGCGCACCGTCCCTCACCGTCGCGCCTGCGCACACGATCGCTCCGGCCCCCAGTCCGTCGGTGCCGGCCACGGCATCGGGGCCGAGATAGGCGCGGCCGCCGGGGACCTCGAAGACGCGCCCCGGAGGTGGCACGGGCGGCGATGGAGCTCTCCCGTAGAGGAGGTCGAGCGACAGTTCGAGGTAGCGCTCGGTCGTGCCGACGTCGAGCCAGTATCCGTTGAAGTGGTGAACCGCCACCTCGCCTGCCTCAGCAAGATCTCGCAGCAGCGTTTCCCCCAAACCCGCGGGACGATGGTCCGGCAGGCGCTCGAGCGCGCTGCGCTCGAACATCGCCGCGCCTAGGAACCTCCCGCCGGCGGCCCGGGCCTCCCTGCGTCTGTCGATGAAGCCACGGGCGCGATCGCCTGCGACGGTCACGTCAGCGCCCTCGGGAACAGCCGCGATGGCTATCGTCGCCGGAGCACCCACCCGTTGATGCGTTGCCAGGAGATCGGCCGGCTCGAGCTCCGTGACGATGTCTCCGTTCCAGGTGATCACCCGCTCCGCCACGTGCTCCCGCACCGCGCGTAGCGTGCCGGCGGTCCCGAACGGCTCGTCCCCTTCCTGCAGCAGCTCCCAGCTCTCTAGTGGAAGCGCCCGGAGCGCGGAGCTCAGCCGGTCGGGGAGGTGACTCGCGTTGACGACCACGCCTCCGCCGTGCCTGTTCAGAGCGGCCAGGCTCCAGGCGCAGAGCGGGATGTCCAGGACGGGAACAGCCGGCTTCGGCAGCCGGTCGGTCAGGGGCCGCAGGCGCTCACCGCGGCCCGCAGCGAACAGAACGGCCCGTACTTCCTCGAGTTCCACCCCCCGTAGCTACCCACCCCAGAGGAACCGAGCGCGTCAGGGAGCGCTATGCGGTCGGACATGACCGCAGAAGGACGGAACATCGGGAAAAACGGTCAATACGGGCTATAGCCGGGAGGTCCTGACGCCGTTATTAAGGACAGGAATAGGTGCGGTTCTGGAGAAGTTGAACGTTCAGACGGCGTACCGTAGCGGGCACGTCACTCGACGGAGTCGAGGAACATCGGAGGAACAAGCAGATGAGGGGTCCGGCACGTCTAGCGCTTGCGGTGGTGGTCCTGATGGCCGCCCTCGTTGCGCTGCCGCGTTCGGCCTCCCGTTTCGTAGCTCCCGATGCGAGCGCGCAGGTACCTACCCCCACGATCCCCGACCTCTTGAGCTCACCGAAGCCCACGTCTAGCCCCTCGGAGGACCCAGAAGAGCCCGGCGGCGGTGGCGGCGGTGGTGGCAACGAGGACCCCGAGGGCGGGGGCGGTGGTGGCAAAGACCCTGGTGGCAGCGGCGGCGGTGGTAGCGACGAAGACGACGGCAAGAACGGCGACGACGCCAAGAAGGACCGGAACGGCGGAGCCAAGAAGGACGGACGTCGGCCCGGAGAGACCGCTGAAGATGCACGTAAGCGCCGCAAGAAGCGCAAGCAAGCGAACAAGGTCGTCCTGCCACCGCGCAGCATCGCGGGGCGGATCCCGGGTGCCTACGACACCGCGGAGTTGGTTTCCATCGCGATCCGGTTGCGCTCGCTCGGCATGTCGCAGGAAGAGGTCGTGGCGAAGGTCTATCCGCCCTTCCTCATCGCCGGCAAGGCATCGTGGATCGACACCTGGCACGCGTATCGGTACGGGCCCGCCCCCGGGCAGATCCGCTTGCACGAGGGCCAGGACGTGTTCTGCGACTACGGCGACCCTGTGCTCGCTCCGGAGGCGGGCACGATCAGCACGGACGACAGCGGTCTCGGTGGCATCACGACGCGGGTCCACCGGACCGACGGCAGGTACTGGTACATGACGCATCTGTCGGCCTTGAACCCGAGCTTCCGCAACGGAGACGCGGTTGAGGTTGGCGACGTCGTGGGCTACTGCGGCAACTCAGGCAACGCTGCGACGACGCCCCCCCACGTTCACTTCGGCTTCTACGGGCCTGACGGCAACGATCCCAAGAACCCGATGAAGTACCTCGTCCGGTGGCTGCGCGAGGCGGAGGACCGAGTGCTGGGCGTCGTGAACAAGACGGACAAGAAGCGACAGAAGCAGTACGAGTCGGGTGCCATCACGGCCGCCCGTCGTTTCGGAGATGGCTTCGTCCCGGACCGCTCGGAGCTGACGTTCGCGGGCGAGTCGCTGTGGGCGACGGGTTCCTCTCCCGCGAGTGGCGCCTTCGGGCTGGCGGAGGCCGCGCTGCAAGAGGCGCTGTCGACGAACGGGCTCGAGCTCGGCATCTTGCCGATGCCCGACGACCTGAAGCTGCCACAGTCCCAGGGACAGGCGGCGCTGGACCCGAGCTCGGCCCTCGCGCAGATGCTGGAAGAGGCGACGCACGACCACACCGAGGCCAGCGACTAAGTCCCTTTCTCGATCCTTTCCGCGCAACTACGGTCGTTTCCCGACCTTGGTTACGAACGAAACTCCCGCGCCGACTGGAGCGGGCGGCGCCCGCCGTTATCCTTGCGCTCGTAACTTGGCGGGATGCCCGAGTGGCCAAAGGGAGCGGCCTGTAAAGTCGCCGGCGTATGCCTTCAGAGGTTCAAATCCTCTTCCCGCCACCATCAGGGACGGCCGCGAAGATTCCGTGACCGGTCGATCTGACAGATGAGGTCCGACGGCGAGCTCGTCTACGTCCGGCTCCTGGAGATGGAAGACGCTCAGGACCTGCTCGACCTGCGTGTGCGCAACAGAGACTTCCTGGCGCCCTGGGTGCCGCACCGGCCCGGGATGCGATACACGCTGGATGAACAGACGGCGCAACTCGCGTTCGCGCTGGAGAGTGCTGCGAGCGACGGGGCGTATCACTTCGGGATCTTCACGCCTGGAGCCGAGCTCGTCGGCACGGTCACCCTTGCCAACGTGGCGCGCGGCCCGTGGCAGAACGCGACGATCGGCTACTTCGTCGATCACGCGCACAACAGCAAGGGCTACGTCACGGAGGCGATCCGCCTGGTCACGCGCCTCGCCTTCACGGACCTTGGTCTCCATCGCGTGCAGGCTGGGGTCATGCCGCGCAATCCCGCCTCTATACGCGCTCTGGAGAAGGCGGGGTACCGACGCGAGGGACTATCGCTTCGTTACCTGCAGATCAACGATGTGTGGGAGGACCATGTCATATTCGCGATCACACAGGAAGATGTCGCGGATAGTTGCAGACAGACCTAGGCAGCAGGTCGCAGTCTCTCGCTCTCGTCCGCATCGTTGTCATGCCTGAAGGCTCGAATGTCGGCGCCAACCGCGCGCGGCCGCTTGAAGAGTGGCATCCGAGTTCGGGCGAGATACAGGATCAGCGTCATCACCGCGGCCAGCGATAGGGTCAGCGCGAGCCTGTCGTCGCGGTCGTAGTTCCTCGGAGCCCGCTCGGTTGATTCCGCCGGTTCCGGCTCGAGGAGGAACAACGGGCCGTCGGCGGTTAGCGTCGAAAGTTCACCGGCTAGAGGTGCTTTGAAGACCTCTGCGGCGTCACGTGGTTGCGCGCGGCTCGAGGTTGTGTGTTGTCGGCCCGCTGCCGATAAGGATTCGACGATCGCTCCGGCCACGCTGTCGCTGGCTTCCACACTCTGCGACTCCTGTTCGGTCTGCGATGACGTGATGTTCGAGCGGCCGTCCGTGGCTCTGGCTTCTGTACCTTGATTGGTCGGCTGGTCCGCTCGCCCCGCTGCGCCGTCCCCACTCTGTTCTTGATCGGCCGTCTCAGGTGTCTGCTCCTGCGAGCCCACAGGAACCAAGACCTCGAACGAGGTGGCGGGCGAAGCTGAATCACCGTCCGCTTCCAGGCCGATCGCGAACACCATGTGTCGCCCGCCCGCAGCGTCCGGGACGGTGACATAGGTCTCGAAGGTGGCCCGCGGTTTCTCGTCGGGGTACATGGGATTCACCTCAGGGGGAGGGGAGGTGGTGGTGGTTTCGCCGAGAAGCGTCCCATCTGGCGAATCCCAGCGGATCTCGACGCGGCTGTCGGGATACCAGTCCCCACCCGTTACGCGCACCTGATCCCCGCCGTTGCCGCTCTGGGGCTCCACCCGCAGGTACGCAGAGGCCGGATGGGCCTCGGCTAGCCCTGTCGTGGTGACCAGGAGCGCGAGAGTTGCGAGCAGAACGAACGAAGCGCGAGGTGCCGTAGCTGTCATGTCTCCCCCTTGCGGATGCCGTGCCGCACAACTATAAGCCCGACCAAGGGAGATCCCGCCTGCACGGAATAGGGCAGGAATCCGGACGTTCACCACTAATAGGACAGGAGCGGATCCTTCAGGATCGGCTTTTTCTAGGGGGGTCACTCTCATGTCGGATCGGATCAACGCCCGCTTTCGTCGGACGGCCGGAACTATCCGGTTGTTGCTTGTGCTTGCATCGGTCGGGATCGGGCTCATCGCAACATCCCCAGGCGGATACGGGGCGACTAAGGAAACCCCATACGGATCGACGCGGGTAGATGCGCCGCATCCTCAGGTCGACGGTCGTTCGGCGGAACGAACGGCGACGGCGGATGATCTCGACGGCGACGGGACCACCGACTTCTTCATGGCGGTTCCGAATCACGATGACGGCGATAAGGCCGACGCCGGTCTCGTGTACGCGATGAGCGGCAAGACGCAGAAGGTGCTTTACCAGATCCCTCCGCCCCAGCCCCAAAGCCAGGCGAAGTTCGGTTTCTTTATCTCGGTGCCCGGCGACCTCGACGGCGATCGGGTGGATGACGTGGCGGTCGGAACCGACGCTCAGGACGTCTATACGGGTGAAGGCTCCCAGTGTGGCGAGGCAGAGCCGAACGGCTGCAACGAGAACCAAGGCAAGGCCTGGGTCTTCAGCGGCGCAGACGGCAAGCTCCTCTACGACCTGGACAACCCGGAACCGCAGGGCACAGAGACCAACACGGCCCGGTTCGGTTCACGCATCGGCCGCGCGGGAGACCTCACCGCCGACGGCGTCTCGGAGATCATCGTAGGCGCTTCCAACAACGACATGCCGGCCGGTTGCGGCAATGCGATTCCCGTGCCGCCGGGATGTCGCAAAGACGAAGGACAGGCCTTCATCTTCAACGGTAAGACGGGCAAGCTCTTCCGCACGCTGAACCTTCCCGAGCTCGACCGCACACCCACTTGCCCGGCCGCATGCGGCTCGTTTGGATTGGCCGTACAGGGTCCCGGAGACACGAACAAAGACGGCATCACCGACCAGTACGTGAACGCCGGCAGCTTTGCGGCCTTGAGCGGGCGGAGCTACGTGTTCAGCGGCAAGGACGGAGAGCTCCTGCAGCGGATCGACAATCCCGATCCACAACCGATCGTGATCTTCGGGTTCCAGGACGCGGAGCCCTTGGCGCCCGGTGACGTGAACGCCGACGGCTTCGATGATCTCTACGCGAACGGCTTCCTCCAGGACGGCGATTCCGGTGAGGACGAGGGCCGCGCCTGGGTCTTCAGCGGCAAAGACGGCGAGTTGCTTTACGAGATCAGAGACCCGTCGCCCGAAGAGGGCGGGCAGTTCGGATGGTCGCTCGCGAAGACCGACTACAACAACGACCAGACGCCCGACCTCTACATCGGCCAGTCACCACACCACACACCTGGAGCGAAGGGCTTCGGAGGTACCTACGTCTTCGACGGGAAGGACGGGTCACCCCTTAAGACGCTGGAGCTCCCTGAAGCCGACCGACAGGAAAGTACAGAGGACAACCTCGGACCTAACCTGGGATGGACGGTTGCGACCCCGGGCGACCTGAACGGGGACGGCGAACCCGATTACCTAGCGGGCGCGCCCTTCCTCGACGTAGGCGACAACAAGGACCAGGGCCGCCTCTACGTCTTCTTCTCGCAGCTCGAGAACCCCCGAGCGAGCGCCTGCACCATCGTCGGCGACCAGGGCGGCGAGGTCCTGCGAGGCACGCGCGGCGATGATGTCATCTGTGGCCGCGGCGGCAAGGATGTGCTGAAAGGCCGCGGCGGGAACGACATCCTCAAGGGTGGGAGCGGCGACGACACGCTGAGAGGTGGAAGCGGACGCGACACCTTGAAGGGCGGACGCGGCAACGACGAACTGTTCGGAGGCCGCGGTCGAGACACCTGCCGAGGAGGCCCTGGCCGCGACAAGAAGCGCAGCTGCTAGGCAAAGGCCGGTACCGGCGAGAGGGTTCGGTTATCGCTCCGTCATCTGCGCATAAACGACGAGTGGGAAGACCATGTGATGTTCGCCATCACTCAGGAAGACATCTACCAAGCCTGAAGCCTCTAATCTTCTTCCTCGTTGTCCTCGCCGCCACCGTCGTCCTCGCCACCACCGTCTTCGTCGCCCTCCGCTGAGTCATCGGGCGGGTCGGACTGCTGGCTCTCCTCGTCACTATCGGTGTCCGCTTCCTCGCCCGCCTCGTCAGGGTCCCCGTCGTCGTCCGGTTCATCAGCGTCTCCGTCAGAGTCATCGTCGTTCGAACCGCCCGAAGATGTGTCCTCCTCCTCCGCGTCTCCACCATCAGCATGGTCACTGCCGCCGCCGTCGTTTTCAGGGTGAGACCCGTCTTGCGTCTCCGCATCTTCGTCATCTGGCTCTCTTGAGGATGCTTCGCCCTCGCCCGCGACGCGACCTGAGTCATCAGACCCCGACGAGCCCACCTCCTGGCGAGAACCGTCTCCCCCCGATCCGCCGCGTGATCCCGAGGTCGCTCGCGGGTCCTCCCCGCGGAAGTCGGGGTCCTCGACACCGAGGTCAGGCTGCTCCGACGTCTTCGGATCATCGCTGCCAGCCTCGGTCGCTTCCGCCGAGTCGGTCTGTTCGGCATCGTCTGCAGGCGCAGGGAGGTCGACCCCTACTAGATCGGCGATCTCTGCCGTCGCTCGCTGGAGCCCATCCGGCAGCACCCCCGCGTATGCCATGCCACCGAAAACGGTGCTGAGCGAGAGCGTTCCAGCAGCGAGTTTGCGTGACCATGTCATCGCCGCCGCTCGGGCTCGCCGGGGACCAGAGGTCGCGATGCGTTCGCCAGGGTCCATCGTCCAAGATTGCCTCTCGGCGACCGCTCCCATGATCGCTGTGAGGTGGCGATCTTCGAGAGCGGGTGGGACGTCCACCGTGGGATGGGCGCCCTGGATCTGCTGGACCAGCAGCGCCAGCTCGCGCGTCGCGCCGTCCGGCTCGGACTGGGCCTCGTTCGCGAGCAGCGCGTTCAGCCGGTCGTCGATGAAGGTCGGGTTCGTCATGTCTTCTGGTTCAACGTCGAAGATGCTCATGAGGAAACGGCCTGTGGGAGATCCCGTCTCAACGCCGCCACGGCTCGCGACTGAAGAGCTTTGATCGCTCCGGGTTTCTTGCCGAGAGCCTCGGCGACCTCGGCGATGCTGAGGCCGGCGATCAGACGCAGGAACACGACGTCCTGTTGGTCCGGGGATAGATGACGGATCGCCTGCTGCACCTCCTGAGACGCGATCGTCGTGAGCGCCTGTTCCTCTGGATCTCCGACGTCTCCCGTCAGTGCCAGTACCTCGTCGCTTACGGGATCCACCGGGCGCCGTGAACGGCTTCGCAGGGAGTCGATGAAGCGGCGGTGAGCGATCGTGACGATCCATCCTCTGAAGTCGTCCTCGCTGCCGGTGAACTGCTCCAGCTTGCTGACGACCTGCACGAAGACTTCGGCGGTGAGGTCCTCGGGCTCGGGAGCGCGGCGCGCCCGGAGGTAGCGGAGCACTACGGGCGCTAGGTCCCGATAGAGATCCCGCCACGCCCACTCTGCCCCCACGCGCGCGGCCGCCAAGGTCGGTTCGAAAGCGCTGCCGAGGCTCATCGGTTCCTTCCGTGAAAGATGTAGCGGAACGAAAGACACGGGGGCCGAGTTCGGCCCCCGTGTCTGTTTCGTCTGCGTCTACGCAGTTCTTTAGTTAGGCGTCCGAGCCGTCCTCGGCGCTCTCGTCCGAGGCACTGTCGTCGCTCTCGTCCGTGGCGCCATCGCTGCTCTCGTCGGTTGCACCCTCGCCGGAGTCCTCCGACTCTGGCTCGGTGTCGTCGCTGTCTTCCGCCTCCGTCCCCTCGCCGAGTACATCGTCCTCGTCTTCGTCGTCAACGCCGTCGGCGTCGGAGTCCTCGTCACCGTCCTCGACCCCATCGTTGTCCGAGTCGGCGTCCTCCTCGTCCTCCAGCCCGTCGTCATCGAGGTCCCCGTCGGAGCCACTGTCGTTCTCGTCCTCGTCGTCGAGCCCGTCTTCATCGCTGTCGTCATCGTCCGCGATCGCGGCCTCAGCGGCGTCGTCCTCGTCCTCGTTCTCGACGCCATCGCCGTCTTCGTCCTCGTCGCCGTCTTCGGTGCCGTCATCGTCGGTGTCGGAGTCGGTGGGGTCGGTCTCTGCATCGCCATCCTTGACCTCGTCACCGTCGTCCATCCCGTCGTCATCCGAGTCCTCGTCCTTCGGCTCCGTCTCGTTGCGGTACTCGGCGCGGTTCCGCAGCTGGTCGTGGTCGGGGTTGCCGCCGGCGTTGGCGCGATCCGGGTTCAGGTCGTTGTTGACCTCCCAGACGTTCGGCATCCCGTCGTCGTCTCGGTCCCGGTCACCGGCCGCGAAGGCACCGGCGGAGAGGCCGATGACGTAGTACGCGGCGAGAAGAAGTCCCGCCAACAGGCGAACGGGCTTGGTCCTGAGAAGAGATCCCAGTGACATGTGGTGCTCCTTTCGGTAGCTGGGCTACCTCGCTGATCGAGGTCCCGTGGCTTTGCGCCCCCATCTCGCGATGGGTTTGCCTTTTCGTGGACTGCAACCGGTACAACGCTCGAGGTGCCCGTCGAGATACGGGCCATCAGAACTTTTCCTGAAATCCTTTCCCGCGGGGAGATCGCAGGTCGCTTCGGGTCGGGCCGATTCCGTCGCGCGTTGCCCGATAACCTGCAGCTGTGGATGCCGAGTCTTCCCGCGGCCTCGAGGGCTCGCTCGGCCCCCGAGCCCCCTCCGAGCTCGAGGAGGGTGTCGTCATCGTGCTCCCGTCGCTGACCTTCCCGCCCGAGGAGCTCAGAAAGATCATCGGGATCCAGCACTACGAGGAGCGGTTGCTCTGTCTCTTGCTCCTTCTGCGCAATCCGGGTCTCAGGATGCTCTACATCACTTCGCTGAGGGTCCCGGAGCCGATCGTCGATTACTACCTGAGCTTTCTCGAGGACCCCGAGGACGCGGCACGACGGCTCTACGTCTTGTCGCTCGGCGACGCCTCGACGCGGCCCCTGACGGAGAAGGTCCTGGACGATCCGTACGCGGCGAAGCGTATCGGCGAACTCGGCCGCAGCAGCGAACAGTCCTACATCCTGCCGTTCAACGTGACGGCGCTGGAGACGAGGTTGAGCGCGCTGACGCGTGTTCCTCTGTATGGCGCGCCGATCCACCTCATACCGCTGGGCTCCAAGAGCGGCTCGCGCCAGGTTGCGAAGACAGCCGACGTTCCCGTCGTTCCCGGCGCGGAGGACATCTACAGCGTCGGCCAACTGCAGGAACAGTTGCTTCGCCTGCGGGCGGGGCATCCTGGAGGGGCCGCCGTGATCAAGCTGAACCACGGGTTCTCTGGCCAGGGGAATGCGATCGTGGAGCTGGAGACTCTTACCGACAGCGTCGCCGGCTCGCCCACCGTGTTCTGCGCGAGTGAGGAGAGCTGGACCACGTTCGCGCCGAAGATCGAACGGGACGGAGCCGTCGTCGAGCTTCTCGTGCGCGGGCGCGGCCTCAGGTCCCCGAGCGTCCAGATGAGGATCTTGCCCGACGCTTCGGACGAGATCATCTCGACCCACGACCAGTTGTTGGGGGGGCCGGACGATCAGGTCTATCTCGGATGCCGGTTCCCAGCGGATCCGACCTACAGGAAGTCGATCCAGGATGAGGCCCGCAAGATCGCAGCTGTTCTCAGCGCCGAAGGCGTCATCGGGTCCTTCGCGATGGACTTCATCGTCACGACGGACGGACAGGCGTACTTGAGCGAGATCAACCTCCGCATGGGAGGCACCACCCACCCCTTCCTCATGGCGCGGCATGCGAGCCGGGGCCGCTACGACGAAGCTTCAGGCGAGCTGATCACCGATGCCGGCCCTCGCCGCTATGTCGCAACAGACAACCTGAAGTCCCCCCACTATCTGGGCATAGATCCCGTCGAACTGATCAGGGCGCTGCGAGCGGAAGGGCTGGCTTACGATCGCTCGACCCACAGCGGGATCTTCCTCCACCTCCTCGGCGCGCTACGTTCCTTCGGCAAAGTGGGAGCAACCTGTTTAGGTGCGTCATCCACTGATGCTCACGGGCTATACGACGGGCTTGTGCAGCTATTAGCAGAACTGTCGGCTTCATAAAGCCCCTGACCTGCGCTTTGTTCTTGCAGGACTAGTCAGCCGGGGCTAAGCGATATTTGGTCCCTCTGGGCCATGTTGCTCGGAGCGTTCAAGGCCGATGGTTTCTCTGAGGAAACAACTGGGAGATAAGGAAGGCAGATGAGCGCGATGCCGCTGGCTCTTATGGCCGGACCGGCCATCAAGGTAAGTCGCACGATCGTTGCAGGCCTTTTGGCGTCTGTACTCATGCTGGGTCTTTCCCCGACGGCGCCTGCCGTGTCGGAGGAAGCGATCAAGATCGTGTCCGTCATCGTTCAGGGAGTTAACGGCTCCGCTGAGGCGCGCCAGGCGGTCGAGTCGGTCGGGGGCACCGTCACCCGCGACCTCTCGATCATCAAGGGTGTTTCCGCCGACGTTCCCGCGGGCTCT
>JADDQX010000161.1:0-3368 GCA_016781115.1 Actinomycetota bacterium
CGCCCGGTAAGTGCTTTCGAAGACGCCGTCGCCGTCTCGATCGAGCGCTTCTCCAAGCGTGGGGCGCTTGACCGCAAGCGTCCGAAAACGTCCATCGCGGTACTTCTTCAGAACGACGCGCATGCGCGAGCCGGGGTGAGGTGGGACCACCTGCCCGCGAGCAACCAGCGAGCGGGCCCGCTTGACGACCGTGAGGGTCGTCCGGCTGGGATCGGGAGCGTCGTCGTCCAAGATCGTGATCGCGCTCCGGGGATCGGAGATCGTCGCGTTCACCGGGTTCGACAAGACGACGTAGAACACCTCGTCGCCCTCGGCGAGTCTGTCTCCGTTGACGGTGATCTGGAGCGTCTCCGTGGTCTCGCCCGGCTGGAAGACGAGGCGGCCCCGGGTCTCGTAGTAGTCACCCCCGTCGAAGGTGGCGGTGCCGTCGGCCGTCGCGATGTCGACGGAGATCGGATCGGCGCTCGCCGCCGACAGGCTCAGCGTCAACGTGGCAGTGGTCGTGTCGGCATTTCCCTCTTGAACCACAGCGTCGTTGATGGAGATGGAGGGACTCCCGGCGTCCGGCGGAGGCGTGATGGCGCCGTCGTCGTCGACGATGGTGATGACGGACCGAGCATCACTCAGGCTGGTCACGGTGAACACCGCGGACGTGGTGCCGCTGTCTCCCTCCACGACCGTCGCGTTGGATACCGAGGCCACGGGTACGGCAGCGTGAGCGGGAGACGCTCCCAGGCCCACCAGCGCAACGACCACGCCAACGATGCCGATGCGTCTGATATGAGCCCCGCCGCGGTTGTCGAACCTCATCGCCGTCTCCCCCACTCGCACGTCTCGCCGGCGGTCAGGATACGGGTGCGGGAGCCGCGAAGTACAGGGCCGCGAGACAGCACACATCGCGGCCGTGATCGTTCTACAGGGGGTGCAGGCCTAGCTCGGCCACGCCCGTGCCGGTGGTGAGATCGACCTCCAGATGCGGATCTCCCCCCAGATCGTCGGCCGCATCGACGGCTTCGGCGACGAGCTCCGGGGCCGCTGCTCGTTTCCGCCACACGCTGGGACGACCGCTCGCGATCAAGACATACGACAGAGACGACGCCCTGACGACTTGGCTCGCCGATCCCTCGAACGAAGGCGCGCACGCCACCAGGCGATCGACGCCGGCCAACGGCGCCGCGGTTACGACCGCCTGCAGGATGTCCCAGGTGACCTGCGGGGCGATCACCACGATGGTGCGGGCGTTCTGCGCCGCGCGCTCCACCAGGTCCGGATCGCTTGCGTCGCCGACCGCGACGTGGGCTCCGAGCGACCGCCACAGCTCCCGCCGGTCCGCGGTCGCCTCGAGGATCCGCACGTGGTCGCCCTGTCCCAGCAACCGTCGGACGACGGGTTCGTCGACATCGTCACCGCCGACCAGGACGAGGACGCTCACACCTGCACCCGGAGGATGTCGCGCACGATCTCGAACCTGGCGGACCGCCGCGGAGGCAGCGGTTCTCCGTCGACGTGGCGGCTGAAAGGACGGTCGCCCTCCAGCTCGAACGCGCTGAGGTCGCTGACGTACACGGCGTCCGGATGCTGGGCTAGCCCCTGGCCGACGAGGGACCTCCACGCGTACCCGGGGAATGCCTCGATCCTCATCGAACGGAGGGCAAAGATGTCCAGCCCTCCCTCGAGCCGCACGTTTGGAGCAACGTTTATAGGTCGGTCCATCAGGTACGCGTAGGGACCGGCGTTCGAGGCGATCGCCATCGCCACGCGTTCTGAGCCGAAGGGGCCCCTCAAGGTCATCGTCGGAGACCGGTGCCGGTGCGAGCCCGCGAGGACCCTGAACGCACTCCAGTAGAAGAAGGCCTCGCCGAAGCGGCGCTTGTTCGGCACATAACGCTCCACGCGCTCGGCCGCCTCGGCGTCGAAGCCGCAGCCTGCCGAGAACGTGAAATAGCGCTCGTCTACCTTGCCGAGGTTCACCGAGCGCGGCGGCTGATCCAGGCGCCGCACCAGATGTTCGATCGCGTCGAACGGATCCAGCGGCAACCCCAGCGCCCGCGCGAACACGTTCATCGTCCCGCCGGGGACGATGGCCATACGCGACGTCGTTCCGGCCACGCCGTTCGCCACCTCGTTCACATGACCATCACCGCCGAACGCGATCACGAGGCGATCACCGTCGTCGCTTACCTCCTGTGCGATCGAGATCCCGGTGTCCCGGGCCGTGGTGGCGTACACATCCAGCCGGAAGCGCGCTCTCGCTGCATCGATGACGTCGTTGCGAACCGACTCGGAGAGGCGGCCCGCGTTCGGGTTCACGATCAGAACGGCCTCTCGATCGGTCGGGGCTATCATCCCGACCACGCTATCCGCCCCCGTGAGGAGACTCCCTTGAGCGCGCCCACCGTGATCGACACGAAGATGCATGGGTTGGACGGGATCACCGGGACGTTCCTCGTTACGGGCGACGGGACCGCGCTCGTCGAGACCGGTCCGAAGTCGGTCGTCCACAACGTCGTCGGCGCTCTCGAAGAGGCGGGGATCGATCGCCTGGACTGGATCGTCGTGACTCACATCCATCTCGATCATGCGGGGGCCGCGGGAACGCTCGCGCAACGGTTCCCCGAAGCCACCATCGCGGTGCACCCCGTGGGAGCTCCGCACCTCGTCGACCCGGCGAAGCTGTGGTCGAGCGCGAGCCGGATCTACGGCGACGACATGGAGCGGCTCTGGGGTGGGATCGACCCCATCGCGCCGGAGCGCATCAAGACGATCGACGATGGGGACATCATCGACCTCGGCGGCCGCTCACTCGCGGCGGTGGAGACGCCGGGGCACGCGAGTCACCATCACGCCTACCTCGACAGCGAGACCGGGATCATGTTCACGGGAGACGCGATGGGAGTAAGCCCGCAGGGGATCAACGCGTTCCGTCCCGCGACTCCGCCACCGGAGTTCGACCTCGACGCGACCCTCTCCTCGATCCAGAAGATCCGCAGGATCGAGCCGACGGCCCTATGGCTGACGCACTACGGCCCCACCGATGTCGGGGTCGACGAAGCATGCGCGCAGGCGACCGATGTGCTGAACCAGTGGGCGGGGTGGGTTGAGAAGGCGCGGTCGTCGGGAAACGACCTTGACCAGGTGACCGCTTCCGTTCAACGCGCGGCCGCGCAGGAGCTCGAAGGCGCTCTGCCCGAGGACGACGCGGCGCGGATGGAGATGACGACGTCCTACCGGATGAACGTGTCGGGCTATCTCCGCTACTTCGACAAGAGAGAGAAAGCTCAGCAGGCGAGCTAGGAGCTGCCGCGCAAGCGGGCCGCGCGTCCGCCCGCATCCGTCGCGTCCGGGTCCGCCGCGTCGACGGCCTCGAA
>JADDQX010000161.1:3540-5619 GCA_016781115.1 Actinomycetota bacterium
CCGCCCGTAGAGCGATGTGCTTCGACTGCTCTCCGAGGCGGATCGCCTCCTCGAGGTCGCCGGCGGCGTAAGCGGCCACCGCATCGGCGAAAACCTTCACCAGGATGTCGCCCTTGCCGGGACGCGCGGTCGCCCGCAGCTCGGCGGCAAGGTTCTCGTCCAGGTGGACCGGCTCGTGGCGAGCTTCCGGCTCCGTCCGGGAGCGGGCGCGAGGACGCGGTTGCACCGAACGATGACGAGATCCTCCCGCTCCGACGCCGGCTGGTTTTCCGCGCCGGGAAGGAGGTTTGCGCGGTGGCGCCATCCTCTTCGGGAGGCGCTATCTAGTAGCGATCGACGTGGATGACGCCGCACATCCCATCGCACTGCCCGTCGTTCAGCTGCGAGTGGATGCGGCAACGGTACTTGTAGGTCCCGGTGTTGCGGAACCTCTTCGCCGTCGAGTCGCCCGCGCGCAGAGTGACCTGCTTGTCCCAGTTGCGCCCATAGGCGGTGACGTCGTGGGTGGAGTTGAGACGCGCGGGGTTCTTCCACACGACACGAGTGCCCGGGGTGACATGGTTGTAGCTCTCGTTCCACGTATCCCGAGCCGTCGCCTTCACCACGACGTGATTCGCGAACGACGCGGCGGGCGCCGCCAGCAGCAGTGTGGTGCCGGCTGCCACGATCCCGAGACGAAAGACGTTCGTCCTCATGTCCTTCATTCTAGGGCTAGCATCCGCGTCCAGATAACGACGTTGGGCGACAGAGCGCGACATCCTCGTTTTCGCCGAAGACGCCGGCGCGGGGGTGAAGAGCGTGCAGGTCGCGCTGCGGGCGAAGATGACGAGCGGCGCCTGCCGTTGGTTCAGTCGGAAAGCGAGAGGCTTCGTTCGGAAGCCGTGCGATCAGAAGCTCTGGGGGGTTCGCGTACCCGGCGCCGACACGGTGGTCTACACGCTGCCCGAGAAGCTCCGCTCCAGCCGCGGCACCAACATCGCGTTCTACAAGGCGTGGTCGCGAGGCACGGACGAGCTCGGCAACGTCGAGCGGGCGTTCGAGAAGACCCGGAACGTCAGTCGGTTCGAGTCCGCTGACTCGGCGTGGGTTAGCTCGGAGCGACGACCTTTACGACGCCGCACATCCCCTCGCAAGGCGAGCCCGGCCTCTTGGTGGAGTGGAACTCACACCGGTACTTGAACCTGCCGAGCTCCCGGAACCTCCTCGACGTCTCTGCGCCGGGCGCGAGGTAGGAGTAGTAGCGCCATCCCCCGTACGCCTTGATCGAGTGCTCGAGGAAGCCGCTCGGGTTCACCCATTCGAGCGTCGTGCCGCGCACGATCTCTATCTTGGCCGGACCCCAGGCGGACGACCGAGCCGTCACCGTCTTCGTGGCGCCGAAAGAAGCCGCGGGGACAAGAGCCACGGCGGTGGTGGTGAGCAAGATCGCGGCTACGCGCCGATGTGCCTTCATGGGCGTCATCGTAAAGACCATCGGTCGTGGGCGGAAGGGGTTTAACAGAACAAAGCATGAAAAAAGGGAGCCGCATGAGCAGCTCCCTTTTGAGAAAAATCCCGGCGGCGTCCTACTCTCCCACCCAGTCTCCCAGGCAGTACCATCGGCGCTGAAGGGCTTAACTTCTGGGTTCGGAATGGGACCAGGTGTGTCCCCTTCGCTAAAGCCACCGGAAACCTGTATTCGGTTGTCAATGCCGTCGCTCGCCCCTCTCGAGGCGAACAACGTGACCCTGGAAACTCCAGAGCGAGCGCGAGCAAAACCAAGTCCTCGGCCTATTAGTACCGGTCGCCTGAACACATTGCTGTGCTTACAGCTCCGGCCTATCAACCTTGTCGTCTAGCAAGGGGCCTTACCCGGTTAACCCGGTGAGAGATCTCATCTTGAGGTCGGCTTCGCACTTAGATGCTTTCAGCGCTTATCCGATCCGCACGTAGCTAAACAGCATGCCCTTGGCAGAACAACTGTCACACTAGAGGTGCGTCCGTCCCGGTCCTCTCGTACTAGGGACAGCTCCTCTCAAATCTCTTACGCCCGCGGAGGATAGGGACCGAACTGTCTCACGACGTTCTAAACCCAGCTCG
>JADDQX010000162.1 GCA_016781115.1 Actinomycetota bacterium
GAGGAGGACGCGCAGCAGGATCGCGAACGTCGCCGCCTTCGGCGCCACCGAGAGGAAAGCCGCGGCACTCGTCGGCGCCCCCTGGTAGGCGTCCGGGGTCCAAAAGTGGAAAGGTGCGGCCGAGAGCTTGAAGGCGAAGCCGGAGATCAGAAGTACGAGGCCCATCAGGGCGACCGGCGAGAGGGAACCCGTAAAGGTCTCGGCGACGTCCGCGAGGTTGGCGGAGCCCGAGGCGCCGTAGATCAGGACGATCCCGTACAACAGGATCGAGGAGGCCATTACCCCCGTAAGAAGGTACTTCATCCCGCCCTCGGGGCTCTCCCGCCGCGACCGGTCGAAGGCGACGAGCGCGTAGGAGGGTATCGTCGCGAGCTCTATCGCCACGAACAGGCCGAAGAGGTCCCGCATCGAGACGAGCAGCATCGCCCCGACCGCCACCGACAATATAAGCGTCAGGTACTCCGGCGAGTCCCCCGTTCGTCCCGACCAGCGGATCGCCGCGAGGATCGCGAAGAACGCCGAGAATGCAACGATGAGCTTGAAGTAAAGCGCGAATGCATCCACCACGTAGGCGTTGCCGAGGAACTCCCCGCTAAACCCCGAGAGGAGGAGCACCGCCGCGGTCACGAAGGTCGCAACCGCTCCAAACGCGGCGATCCCGGCGACAAGCCCCCTGGCGTTCGGGACGAAGACCCCGACCATGAGGACGACCATCGAGAACAGAAACGCCACGATCTCGGGGCTTAGCCCGACGAAGGTCTGCGCCGTGAACAACTAGGAACCCCCTATCGCGGCCAGGACGAGCTCCACGGCCGGCCGTTGTACGTTTACGAGCAGACCGGGGAAGAAGAACAGGAGCACCAGCAAGAACGCCAGCGGCACCGTGGCCGCCATCTCCACCGGTCCCGCGTCCTTGACCCCCTCGTACTCCGGTCGCTTGATGGGCCCGAAGACCGTCCGCCGGACCATGTACGAGAGGTACATGACGCTCAGGATGATGCCGAGCGCGGCCAGCACCCCCGCGATCGGGAAGGCAACGTAGCCGCCCATAATAGTCATAAACTCCGAGACGAAGACGGCGAGCCCGGGCATCCCCATCGCGGCGAGCGCCCCGATCGTAAGAAGAGCGCCGGCCCACGGCATGCTGGCGGCGAGCCCGCCGAGCTCCCTGATGTTGCGCGTCCCCGTCCTCGCCGCGATCACGCCGACGAGGATAAACAGGAGCGCCGAGTACAGCCCGTGCGTCACCTGCTGCAAGACCGCCCCGTTTATCCCGAGCGCGTTCCCGGAGGCGGCACCGAGAAGGATGAACCCCAGGGTAGCTATCGAGGAGTAGGCCACGAGTGCCTTGAGGTCCGGCTGCATAAACGCGACAAACGAACCGTAGATGATGTTGACGACCCCGAGCGCCGCGATGATCGGCAGGTAAGGCTCGACCCCCTGCGGAAGCAGAGGGAGGGCGACCTTCAAGAGGCCGTACGTCCCGAGCTTCGGGAGGATGCCCGAGAGCACGACGTTCGTCGACGTCGGGCTCGAGACGTAGACGTCGAGCAGCCAGCTGTGGAGCGGCACCGCGGGCGTCTTCACCAGCAGGCCGAAGAGGATCGGTGCGGCGATCGCGACCTGCGCCCCCCGCGAGAGCCCCCCACCCGCCAGCGCCTCGATCGAGAAGTTCGGCCCCGAGAGAATCCCGAGGGCCAGAAAGCCCGCGAGCATCACCGTGCTCCCGAGGAAGGTATAGATAAAGAACTTCACCGCCGCCGGCCGCCGGTTCTCGTCGCCCCACACGCCGACGAGCAGGTACATCGGGATCAGCGTGATCTCGAAGAAGACGTAGAACAAGATCAAATCCTGCGCCGCGAAGACCCCGAGCATCCCGACCTCCGCGACGAACAGGATCGCGAAGTACTGCTTCAAGTTCTCCCGCACGTCCCACGAAGCGACCACGGCAACGAGCGTCAACAGCGCCGAGAGGAAGAACATCCCGAAGCCCAGGCCGTCCAGGCCGACGCGGTAGCCGATGCCGAAGGACTTTATCCAGTCCAGGTCTTGCGTGAGCGTCGGGGCGCCGAGATCTCCGCGGTGAGCGAGGTAGATGTAGAGGACAAGCAAGAGCGGCACCGCGGCGAGGCCCAGGGCCGTGTAGCGGACGGCCCTCGCGTCCATCGTGCGCGGCAGCGCGCCCATCACGATCGCGGCGAGGAGCGGGAAGAAGATCGTTATCGTGGTGATCACAGGCGCGCCCCTATCGCGACGGCACCCACCGTTACGGCCGCGATCAAAGCCACCAACAGGAACCCGTACTGCGCCCCCACTATCACCCCTATCAACAGAACGCTTACGAGAATGAACAGCGCGTAGTTCTGCGCCCCGCCGCTTTGCAGCGGCCTGAGCCGCTCACCGAGCCCCGAGACGCCGCGCCCAACCCCGGAGACCATGCTCCCGAAGACGCGCCGGTCGAAGACGTTCGTCGCCCTACCGAGCGCCATCGCCCGCCGGACGATGAGCTTGTCGTAGATCGCGTCGAAGTACCAGCCCTTGTCCAGGAAGGTATGGATGGGCGCGAAGCGACGGGCGAGCGCGGCGGCCCGCTCGGGCTTCGGCACGTAGAGCGCGTAGGCCAGCCCGATTCCCGCCAGCGCCACCGCAACCGAGATCGCGCCCAGCACGTAGTTGAACGAGTGCGTCTCCAACTCGAGCGTCTCGACGGTAAACGCGCTCGGAGCGACGAGAGACGAGAAGAAGTCCCGGATCGGGAGGCCGAACGAGCCCTTGGGGATGCCGAGAAGGCCGCTCACCACCGCGAGTACGGCCAGGATAACCATCGGCCCCGTCATGATGCTCGGCGACTCCACCGCATCCCTCGCACCCTCCGTCCTCGGCTCGCCCATGAACGCGACAAAGATCGCGCGGAAGATGTAGAACGCCGTCAGAAAGACGGTGATGAGCGCCATCGCGTAGAGCACGTAGTAGTGCTCCTCGAAGGCGCCCGCGAGGATGGAGTCCTTCGACCAGAATCCACTGAAGGGGAAGATGCCGGCGAGCGAGAGCCCGGCGAGCACCATCGTCCAGAACGTGATGGGCATCCTCCGCCTCAGGCCGCCCATGTCGAACATGTTGTAGCTGTTCATCGCGTAGATGATGCTGCCGGCCCCGAGGAAGAGGAGCGCCTTGAAGAAGGCGTGGTTGAAGAGGTGGAACATGCCGGCGGTGTAGGAGCCGATCCCGAGCGCCATCATCATGTACCCGAGCTGCGAGACCGTCGAGTAGGCGATCACGCGCTTCATGTCCTTCTTTACGACCGCCATCGTCGCCGCCATCAGCGCCGTGAACCCTCCGATGTACGCCACCACCAGGAGCGCCCCAGGGCTCTGCACGAAGATATCGTAGGTGCGGGCCACGAGGTAGACCCCCGCCGCGACCATCGTGGCCGCGTGGATGAGCGCCGAGACGGGCGTCGGGCCCTCCATGGCGTCCGGTAGCCACACGTGAAGCGGGAACTGCGCGCTCTTGCCGACCGCGCCGACGAAGACCAGGATCAGGGCGGTCGTCAACACGGAGCCCCCGATAAACCCGGCCGCCGCTGCCTCGGAGATCGCGCTGAAGTCAGTCGTGCCGGTGGAGCGCCAGAACATGATGATCCCGATAAACAGCGCCGCGTCCCCGATGCGGGTGACGATAAACGCCTTCTGGGCGGCCTTCGCGGCGGAGGGCTTCTCGAACCAGTGCCCGATCAGGAGATACGAGCAAAGCCCGACGAGCTCCCAGAAGATGTAAAGCTCGATAAAGTTGGGCGCCACCACGAGCCCGAGCATCGAGGCCGTGAAGAGGTTCAAGACCGCGTAGTACCACGCGAACCTCTTGTCGTCCTGCATGAATGCCCCGGAGTAGAGCTGCACCATCAAGCTCACGAAACACACCACGACGAGCATCATCGCCGCGAGCCCGTCCACATAGACTCCAATCGGGAAAGACCCGCCCGGCCCCAGATCTATCCAGTTCACCGCGAAGTCCATCGGCGCCCCCGTACGGGCCACGAAGTACAGCGCGAAGGCGCTGAAGACCAGCGAGGTCGCGACCCCGAAGATGGCTACGTACTGAGCGCCCTCCTTCAGGTAGCGCCCGAAGAGGGCCAGCACCAGAAAGACGATCGCCGGCAGGCCGGGGATGGCCGCGATGATGAGTTGCTGTCCAACGCTCTGCGTCATCTACTCCCCTAGCCTTTGAGCAAGTTGACTTCGTCCACGTTAACCGTCTTGCGCGAGCGGTACACGGCGAGCACGATCGCCAGGCCCACGGCGACCTCGGCCGCCGCCACCGCGATCACCAGCACCGCGTAACCCACCCCGAACCCGCCCGCATCCGGCAGGTAGTCCGCGAAGGCAACGAGCGAGAGGTTGACCGCGTTGATCATCAGCTCGATGCACATAAACACGACCACGGCGTTACGCCGGATCAGCGCGCCCCAGGCCCCGATGGCGAACATAATCGCCCCGATCACGAGGTACCCCTCCAGCGGCAACGCCGCGTTGAGGGTATCGACAAACTGCTGCACCTGCGGCGGCACTACTCCTCCACCCCCCTGTCGACCCCGTCGCCGACCCTCCTGCGACTGACCACGATCGCCGCTATCACCGCGACGAGCAACAGGACGCTCGCCACCTCGAAGAGCAGCCCGAAGATCGGGGGAGCCCCGTTGACGCCGAGCAGGTTCTCACCGAGCTGCGCCACGCTCCTCAAACCGTTCCCGGCCTCGGTCCCGGACCAGTCCTGAATAGCCACGACGTAGGCCAGGAAAGTCCCGACCCCTATCGCAACGAAGAAGCCGGGCCAGAGCTGGCGCGAGATGATCGTGCGGTAATGCAGCGCCTGCGGTCTCTGAGTGAACATAATCCCGAACAGGATCACGACCGTCACCGCGCCGACGTAGATAAGGACCTGAAACGCCGCGAGCGCCGGGGCGTTGAGCATCACGTAGAAGCCCGCAATCCCGAGAAACGCCCCCGACATGAACAGCGCGGAGTGGATGATGCTCCGGCTCAGGACGACGCCGAACGAGCAGATCAGGGTCATCGAGGCCAGAAAGACGAAGGCGATGACCACAGTCTAGGCCGCGTCTTCCTTCTTCGGGGCCTTGCGGGGGGCCTTCTTCGGGGCGGCCTTACCCTCGGCGCCCTTCCCCGCGGCGGCCTTTCCGGCCGGCTTCTTCTTTTTCACGGCGGGCTTGGGATCTATCGTCGGATCCACGGGCCGCTCACCGAACTGCCGCGCGAGCTCCAGGCGGTTGTACGCCTGAATTTCTTTCTCCTCGGTGTGGTAGATGCAGTTGACCGGGCAGACCTCGACGCACAAGGAACAGTACATACACCGCGAGTCGTCGATAACGAAGCCTACCGCGTAGGGCTTCGGTTTCCCGGAGCCGTCAGCGTCGCGCTTGGTTTGCTCGATGGAGATGCAGTGATCGGGGCAGATGCGCATGCACTGCAGGCACGCGATGCACCGGTCCATATCCACGGTGAGCATCCCGCGGGTCCGCTCGTGCGTCTGCTTTTTGTACTCTGGATACTGTCGCGTGATCTTTTTGTCGA
>JADDQX010000163.1:0-2967 GCA_016781115.1 Actinomycetota bacterium
TCGCCCTCCATCCCTACGACCTCGGTGAGGTGCGTGATCCGGCGCGACCCGTCCTTGAGTCGCGACTGGTGCACGATCAGGTCGACCGCGCTCGCGACCTGCTCTCGGATGGCGCGGACCGGAAGCTCCACTCCGGCCATCAAGGTCATCGTCTCGAGCCGGGCGAGCGCGTCGCGCGGGCTGTTGGCGTGCACCGTCGTGATGGAGCCGTCGTGTCCGGTGTTCATTGCTTGGAGCATGTCGAGCGCAGCTCCGTCGCGAACCTCGCCGACAACGATGCGGTCTGGTCTCATGCGGAGGGAGTTGCGGACGAGGTCGCGAATCGTGATCTCTCCGCGCCCCTCGATGCTCGCGGGACGGGACTCCATTCGCAGGACGTGGTCCTGCTTGAGCTGGAGCTCTGCGGCATCCTCGATCGTGACGATCCGCTCGTCGTGGGGGATGAAGCCGGACAGGACGTTGAGCGTCGTGGTCTTGCCCGAGCCGGTACCGCCGCTGATGAGGACGTTGAGCCGACCCTTCACGCAAGCAGTGAGGAACTCGCACACCGCGCTCGTCATGGTGCCGAATCCCACGAGGTCGTCAGCAGTGAACGGGTCGGCGGCGAACTTGCGGACCGTGAGGAGCGATCCGTCGACCGCGACCGGAGGGATGACGGCGTTGATACGGCTGCCGTCCGGCAGGCGGGCGTCGACCATGGGACTGGTTTCGTCGACGCGCCTGCCCATGCGGCTCACGATCTTGTCGATCGTCCGCCGCAGGTGAGCTTCGCTCGTGAACCGCCCCGGGACACGATGGATCCGACCCGAGCGCTCTACGAAGATCTGGTCCGGACCGTTCACCATGATCTCGCTGACGTCTGGGTCGCGCAGATAGGGCTCCATCGGCCCGTGGCCGAGAATCTCGTCGCTCACGTCCTGAGCCAGACGTGCACGGTCGGCGACCGTGAGAGGAGCATCCTCTTGCTCGAGAACGACCTGCAGGGTTTGGCGGACTCGCTGTTCGATCTCGCTCTCGTCCATCCGCGCGTCGTACAGCTTCGGGCCGAGGCTCTCGAGAAGAGCCTGGTGGACACTCTCCTTCACCCGCACGAAAGGGTCGTCCGAGCGAACCTGACGACCTACACCGGCTTCCGTGATCGCTGTGACGGTCGCTTCTGGGGACGACCGACGCACCTGGTCGAGACGTTGCGCGAGGTTCATGCGGCACCGCCCCGGCGCAGGAAGCTCAGCGTGCGGCGCTCCTTGGCCTTGCCCTGGGCGAGGACGCCGGCCGCCCCGGTCTGCTGCACCGCGATCCGGCCGAGAGCGATCCCGCGGATTGCGTTGCTGACCGGATGTCCGGGCTCGTCCAGGACGAGAGGAACCCCCTTGTTGATGGAGGCTGAGACCGACCGACTGGAGGGCACCTGAGCAGCGATCGGCACGCGCAACGTCCGCTCGACGTCTGCGACACTGAGGCCCACCTTGGAGTCAGAGCGGTTCAGCACCACATGCCAGCTCTCGCGCGGGTAGCCGAGCATGTCGAGCATGTCGAGCGTCAGACGAAGGTTCTTCAGCGCCGGAATGTCGAGCGTGGCAAGCAGGATGTAGGAGTCCGACACGTCGAAGGCGGCGAGCACGTGCTCGGTGAACGCCGGAGGCGAGTCGATGACGACGTAGTCGAACATCGAGCGCAGGGTCCGCAGCAGCTCCGTGACGACCGCAACCGGAATCTTGCTCGCCTCGCCGGGCTCGAGCGGGGCGAGCAGGCAGTCGACTCCTGGGCTGTGCGGGGTCAGCAACGATGCGACACCTGTCTCGTCCATGCTTCCGCACATCGCGACCGCGTCGACGATGGTGCGGGTCGGCATCAGCTGCATCGCGATCGCAACGTCGCCGAACTCGAGGTCGAGGTCGAGAATGCACACACTTCGCCGGCCACGCTCGGCGAGCGCGACAGCGAGATTGGTCGCGATGGTCGTCTTGCCGCAGCCCCCCTTCGCAGCAAAGACCGTGACGACGCGACCGCCGGTGTGCTGCTCGGTCTGTCCATTCACTCCGACCATGCGGCGCGAGACGTCGAGCGAGCGGCGGCAAGCTTGCCCGAGCCCTGGAAGATCCTCCGGGCTTACGACCTCGCGGACACCGGAGCGGAGTGCCTGGCCGAGCATGGCGACGTCCACGCGCCGCCGCAGGAGGACGATCCCGAGCTCCGGGCGCTGCATCCGGAAGTCCTCGGCGAACTGGAGCGCAGCGCCGAGCTCGATGTCCGGGCCGACGACCACCAGCAGCTCGCGACCTGCCTCCTCGAGGGCGCGTACCGCGCCCGGAATGCTGTCGGTGACCACGACCTCGGCACCGAGAGCGAACCTGAACGTCTCCGCGGCGGCGCCGTCGGCTTCGATGAGGATTGTCATGTCTTGCTCCCTCACTTGTCCGCAAAGAAGTTGTTGTCGTTGACGCCCGCGGTCTCTTTGTCGATGACCGAGCGGTCGTTCAGCAGGGCGAAGTGCATGTTGCCGAAGAAGGACAGATGGACGACCTTCGCGGCTTCCTTCTGGGTGAGGGCGAGGGTTATCTGGGCCCGCTGTTCCTGCTCCTCCTGTGCGCTCGGCGCAATCTCGTCGTCAACCTTGCGCTTAGGCGCTGGCTTGGTTGTTGCCTCACCCACGCCGAGAACGAGCACGCGGGTCAGCACGACTTGGGTCGCACACAGCTCGGGGTAGCCACACTCACCGTCAGCCTTCGGTTCATCCTTCTTCGGGATGCGACGGTTCTTGAAACTCGTGAAGATCGCGACCTCGTCGCCCGCTCGCAGGAACGGCGCGACGCGCTGCGGATCAGCAAGCTCGACGGTGACGGCCATCTTGCCGGCCGGAATATCGAGGGAGTCGGGCCTCGGCACTTCCTTGCCGAACCGGGACGACATCAGCACTTCGCCCTGGGAGATGTCAGACAGCGCAACTTGCCCCTCGTTCGCCACGTC
>JADDQX010000163.1:3022-5648 GCA_016781115.1 Actinomycetota bacterium
ATCAGTCCGGTTGCGACGGCGGTCTTCAACGTCATCCCGGTCTTGATGGGCTGCTGGGCGATCAAGATGGTGACCGCCTGCTGGCCGGCGAGTGCTCGGTTGTCCGCGCGCTTCGCGTAAGCAAAGATCGCGCCCGTGCCAACCATGGCAAGGACGGTCGCCGCGAGCACGGCGATGATTCGACGAGTCATTTCTCCTGCTCCCCCGTGCGTCGCACGGTCAAAATACTTCTTGTGGTGGTGGTCAACCGATCATTCCGATGGCGTAGGCGCCCATGCCCGCGCCCCCCATAACGGGATTGAACGAGCCGGGGACGGGACCGTCGGTGAAGAAGCCGAAGATGCACTTTTCACCCGGCGGACAGGACGTCGTCCCCGTCAGCCACGACGCCTTGGTCCCGACACCGGGCCAGCGGTAGCCCGTTATGACGAATGCAGCGAACCCGTCTCTGTGCAGCGTGTACGTCGTGCCCGAACCGGTTCCCTCCGCCTTCGTGAAGATCGGCAGGAACACGGTCGTCTTGTTCGTTACATAATTCTCGATTGTGGTCTTGCAGACGTTCGTCATATCGGCCCCGGGATCACCGGTATACGTCCGGGTCACATCCAAGTCCGCCATGCAGTCGATGACCGGCCGGTCGTCGATCCACCCGAAGCCTCCTCGGACGGTGCCTTCGACTCCACTGCAGGTCGGTGAGGCCGTCAGCTTCATGAGTGTCCGTTCCGCCGTCCCGGGGGGATTCGGCGGGTACTGCGCATAGTCCCGGAGCCCGTCGCCGTTGCGGTCCCGCGTCGCCTCGTCCCAGGTGCACCAGGAGATCGTGAAGGGGAATCCGCCAGTGATGGACTGAACCCCACCCCAGGACGCTCGGGCGCATGCCGGGACCGCGGTCCCAGGGTCGTCAGCGAACCCGGCAAGAGCGCGGGCGAATTGCCGCGGGAAGAAGGTCTCGCCACCGGCTGTCCGTGTCCTCGTGCGCACCTCGACGAAATTGGTCCCCGCCGGTGGAAGAGGTAGGCAATCAGTCCAGCGTCCGGAGGACGCCGTGCACGCGCGCAGTGGCGGACGGCCCGCGCCACACACATTCGTAACGAGCGTGGTCCCGTCCATCGCGTTGCGGTCGGCGTACCGGCCGGGGGTCGATGCGGGGCCGGTGTCGCTCAGGCAGTCAGCGGCGTTCTCGGCGCAACTCTGCGCGAGTGCGAGAGCGCCCGCGTCCGCGCCGTTCTGGATCTCGCGACGCTCGTTGTAGACGAGACCCATGTCCAGTGTGAGCGCGCCGAGCGCGAAGAAGACGCTTGTCGTGAAGAGGATGCAGACGATCGTGGCAACCGCGCCCCGGTCGTCACCGACCGGCATCAGCCGCCACATCGCATGACTCCTCGCGCAGCTAGATTTACCGTCCCGCCGACGCCTTGGTCCCCGAAGAGGCCATCGCCGACGAGGATGCCGATGGGCGTCACGAGGCTGTACGGATGATCGACCGTTACCGTCGTGAATCCAGCGGGGTTGGGGCATGCCGTACGCGTGATGCTCACGTCGGCGACCACTACCGGGTTGGCTGCCTCACGGACTCGGACGCGGACGGCTGAGTCCGTCGTGGCGACGAACGAGCTGATCCTCGCCCCCTCGCGGACGGCCTGCGTCAGCGAGATCTGCGTGGAGAGGATGAGACCGAACTCGATGATCCCGCAAAGAAGGGTCAATAGCACAGGGAGAATCAACGCGGCCTCGACGGCGACTGCCCCCTTGTCAGACCGCGAGTGCCGGCTCATTGCCCTTCTCCATAAGCTGTGGCGGATAGAAATGCCCGCGGCCGGTCTTTGTTGTCTCTAAGGCGAAAGCGCCGGCGCCGGGTGACGGCGCCGGCGCTTTTCGCCTCGGTCTCCGCCCGGAGGTGCTTGCTACCAGGCGGAGACGGCGTCGGTGACCGGCGAATAGCCGATCGTCACGGGCGCGGGACGCCGTTGAGGTAGGTCGAAGCGTCGTTGAAGAGGTCGTCGATCGAGTCGCCGAGGGCGCCCGCGCCCGCAACGATCGCGAGAGCGATCAGCGTGACGAGCAGGCCGTACTCGACTGCGGTGGCGCCGCGGTCCTCGTTGAGGCGGACCTGGAGCTTCGCGATGTACTTCTGCATTTCAATCCCCTTGGTAAAGTGGACCGGCTTGCTTACCGGCTGAGCCGACCCGTTGTCGACCCGATGTCATAACTGTGGCGGACTGGAATCGCCCTCAACAGCGGGCGTCCGGCCATATCGACGGCGACGATCGGGCGAGCTGCATCGTCTGAACGGCTGATGCCGCCGTATCGCCCGCAACCGCGGCTGCACCTGCTGCCGGGAGGGCTCCAAGCCCTCGTCTCGACGCCGCCGGGGCGCGCACCAAGAGCGCGGCAGTGCCGGCCGAGGCTGAGCGAGCGGGAGTCCACTGCCGCGGCCCATATCGTCTCGGCCGCGGAGGGGGTCGCTTGCAACTCCTGGGCGTCAGGCGGGTACGCGTGCGCGCAGGACGAGCGACACTCCCCGCAGCCTGCCGACGGGTAGCACCCGTTCCATGGCGACCACGGTGCGGAGCCCCACGTTGACGATCGCAGGGATCTCCGCGAGGGCGCTCCCCTTGACCCGCTT
>JADDQX010000164.1:0-5463 GCA_016781115.1 Actinomycetota bacterium
GGTGGGTGAGCTCCTCGAGATGGCGATGATGGCCGCGTCGAGTGCAGCAGACATCTTGCTCGACTTCTACGAGACCCCCGCGCAGGGTGTCACCGCCAAGTCCACCCCGACGGACCTCGTCAGCGACGCCGATCGCGCGGCCGAGAAGTTCCTCCTCGACTTCTTCCGTCACGAGAGGCCGGACGACGGGATGTTGGCCGAAGAAGGAGGGGGCCGGGCCTCGACCTCGGGGATCACCTGGGTCGTCGATCCTCTCGACGGCACCATCAACTTCCTCTTCGGTATCCCCGTGTGGTGCGTCAGCATCGGGGCACAGGACGCAGACGGCGAGCTGGTCGGCGTGGTCTACGACCCCAACCGGGAGGAGATGTTCGCGGCGGAGCGGGGCGAGGGAGCGACGCTGAACGGCGAGCCCGTAGAGGTGTCCGAGCGCGAGCAGCTGACCAGCGCGTTGATCGGCACCGGGTTCTCCTACGACGCCGCCGCGCGGGTCCACCAAGCCGAGTTGTTGACCCGCGTCCTGCCACAGGTGCGAGACGTCCGCCGCGCGGGGTCGGCGGCCATCGATCTCGCCACCGTCGCCTGCGGGCGCTTCGACGGCTTCTACGAAGCTCCCATGGAGCCGTGGGACAGAGCGGCAGGAGTCCTTCTGGTGAAAGAGGCCGGAGGGACCGTGAGCGAGCTGCCGGCGCCGAAAGGTCTTTCTCCCGGCGTCGTAGCCGCTGGTCCGCACCTGCACGACGCGCTGCGCGCTGTGGTGGTCGAATAGCGCGCATGGATCTCGTTCATCCGGCTGTCGACCGGTATCTCAACGAGCTTGCGAGCCGGGACGATGAGGCTGTGCTGCTCGAGATGGAACAACTGGCGCAAGAAAACAGGTTCCCGATCATCGGGAGGCTCAGCGGGCAGCTGCTCGAGCTCCTAGCGCGGTCGATCAACGCCAACCGCATCTTCGAGATGGGTTCGGGTTATGGCTACTCCGCTTACTGGTTCAGCCGCGCCACGGGACCGGACGGCGAGATCCACCTCACGGACACGCATGCCGACAACGAGAAGAAGGCCACGGATTTCCTCACTCGCGCGGGCCTTCACGACCCGGTGCAGTTCCACGTGCAAGGCGCGCTGGAGGCTTTCGACGAGGTCGAGGGCGACTTCGACATCGTCTACTGCGACATCGACAAAGACGGCTATCCCGAGGCGTGGGAGCGAGCGAGGTCGCGAGTCCGTGTTGGAGGCATGTTCATCTGCGACAACATGCTGTGGTTCGGGAGGGTCACCGGAGATCCCGCCGCGCCCGAGGATTCCCGCTCCGGGTGGACCGAGGCGATCATGGCGACGACCCAGGCGATCATCGGCGACCCGAGCTATCGCTCGATCATCGTCCCGCTCCGCGACGGCGTGATCGTCGCGCTGCGAGTCGCGTAAACGCGCGCGGAGCGAGTCGTTAGCTCGGCACGGCTCGTCCCACCTCGCGCTGAGCGCGGAAACAGGTGCTAAGCGCCTGTTTCGCGCCAAAGCGGCCGACGGTGGGGCCGGAGGAATAAAGGAGCTCGTCTCGCTGTCCTAGTGTGGTGGACGGAAAGGAAGCCCATGCCTCCATCGCATCGCCTGATCCCTAAGGAAGTACCGGACACGCCGGCTCGTCCGGGCACCTTCAGGCGCATCGTTCAGATCTTCAGGCCTTACCGCGGCAAGGTCACGCTCGTCGCGCTCCTCATCCTCCTCACGGCCGGGCTCGGCTTGATCAACCCGTTGCTGATCAAGAGCGCCTTCAAGACGCTGCTGTCGGACGGCCCGCCGGAGGAACAGCTTCGGAGGCTCTACTGGATCGTTGGCGTCATGGTCGTCACGCCGATCGTCACCGGGCTGCTGGGACTGTGGCAGACCTACGTGAACAACATCGTCGGGCAGAACGTCATGCAGGACCTGCGCAACTCGTTGTACGCGCACCTGCAGCACATGCCGCTTCGCTTCTTCACGTCGACCCGCACGGGCGAGATCCAGTCGCGCTTGTCGAACGACGTGGGGGGCGTGCAAGCCGTCCTAACCGACACCGCATCCAGCATCTTCTCCAACATCGCGACGGTGATCTCGACCCTCGTCGTCATGTTCATCCTGTCGTGGCAACTCACCCTGTTGACGCTGGCGGTCGTTCCCGCGTTCCTCGTTCTCAGCCGGAAGGTCGGGAAGGTGCGGCGCGACGTATCCGGCCGTACCCAGGAGTCACTCGCGGACCTGACGGCTCATATGCAAGAGACGTTGTCGGTGTCCGGGATCCTGCTGTCGAAAGCGTTCGGGCGCCAGAGCTATGAGATCGACCGCTTCCGCAAGGAGAACCGGCGGCTGTCTCAGCTCGAGATCAAACGCACCATGGTCGGGCGCGGCTTCTTCTCGCTCGTCGGGATCTTCTTCTCGATCACACCGGCGTTCGTCTACCTCGTCGCCGGTTATCTGCTCTTCCGCGGGAGGCTCGAACAGGGTCCCGAGGAGCTCGTCGCGACGATCGCCGCCTTCACCACCCTTCAGAGCCGCCTCTTCTTCCCCATGGGCCAGCTCTTGAACGTCAACGTCGAGATCCAGTCATCGCTGGCGTTGTTCGACCGCATCTTCGAGTACCTGGACCTCGAGCGGGACATCACCGACCACGATGGCGCGATCGAGCTCAACCCGCGCGAGGTGCGGGGAGAGGTTCGCTTCAACGACGTCTGGTTCCGCTATGACCGGCCGGGCAAAGAGCGGAGCCAGGACGAGCGCCTGTGGACGATCGGCGGCGTCGACTTCACCGCGCGGCCCGGCGAGCTGGTGGCACTGGTGGGTCCCTCCGGCGCCGGGAAGACGACGCTCACGTATCTGCTCCCGCGCCTTTACGACGTCGATCGCGGCAGCGTCGAGATAGACGGCATCGACGTGCGAGACATCCGCCTCGAGTCGCTCGGCGAGGTCATCGGCATGGTGACGCAAGAGACGTACCTGTTCAACGCGACGGTCCGGGACAACCTGCGCTACGGCGATCCCGACGCGACCGACGAGGAACTCGTGGAGGCTGCCAAAGCGGCTCACATCTACGACCGGATCGTGGAGATGCCGGATGGTTTCGACACGCGCGTCGGTGAACGCGGCTACAAGATGTCCGGAGGTGAGAAGCAGCGACTGGCGATCGCCCGTGTAGTGCTGAAGGACCCGAGCATCCTCATCCTCGACGAGGCCACCAGCGCACTGGACACCCACTCCGAGCGGTTGGTTCAGGAAGCTCTGACGCCGTTGATGAAGGGGCGCACCACCGTCGCGATCGCCCATCGCCTGTCGACGATCCTGGCGGCCGACACGATCCTCTACCTCGACAAGGGCCGCATCATCGAACGCGGCTCCCACGCCGAGCTCCTGGCGCGCGGCGGCGCTTATTCGGCGCTGTACCACGAGCAGTTCTCCGACGGTCGGGTCGAGACGCGCTGCGAGGATGGGCTCGTGCTGGCGAGCGGCGAGGTCGTGCCTGAGATCTGACGCGCTCGGGCGGTAACGTCGCCTGATGCAACCGCACCAGGCATTCTCGGCGCTTGATTCGATGCAGGTGATCGACGTGCGCGAGGACTTCGAGTGGGCCGACGGGCACATCGCGAACGCCGTGCACATCCCGTTGCGACAGCTCCCGGACCGGCTCGATCAGCTCGACGGCGACCTGCCCGTGCTGCTGGTGTGTCAGGTCGGGCTACGTAGCGGCGTCGCGACCACCTTCTTGAAAGAGCGTGGCTACGACGCGCACAACCTCCAGGGCGGCATGGAGATGTGGATGGCTCAAGGGCTTCCCTTGGCCGGGAACGCAAGAGACATGGAGGCGGAATGAGGCTCGAAGGAAAGGTCGCGCTGGTTACGGGAGGAGCGTCGGGCCTCGGGCTCGCCGCCACGAAGCAGCTGCTGGACGCGGGGGCGGCGGCGGTCATCGTGGATCTGCCCACGTCCGACGGCGAGGTGGTAGCGAAAGAGTTGGGAGACCGGGCGCGTTTCGCTCCCGCGGACGTCACTTCTGAGGACGACGTTCGGGCCGCGATCGACGCCGCGGTGGAGAGCTTTGGCGGTCTCCACATCGTCGTGAATTGCGCAGGCGTTGGCTTTCCCGGCCGAGTCCTTACCCGCGACGGTGGGGCGATCGATCTCGAGCGTTTCGAGTTCGTGGTGCGCGTGAACCTGATCGGGACCTTCAACGTCCTGAGGCTGGCTGCAGCCCAGATCGCGTCCCAGGAGCCCGAGGACGAGGAGCGGGGCGTGGTCATCAACACGGCCAGCATCGCCGCCTTGGACGGCCAGATCGGCCAAGCGGCCTATTCGGCGTCGAAGGGGGGCATCGTCGGGATGACCCTGCCCATAGCGCGGGATCTAGCGAGCCGGCTGATCCGGTGTGTATCCATCGCACCGGGAACCTTCGACACGCCGATGCTGGCGGGGCTTCCGGCCGAAGCCCGGGCGAAGCTCGCCGAGGGCATCCCGCACCCGCACCGGCTGGGACGACCCGAAGAGTTCGGGCTCCTCGTTCGCCACATCGTCGAGAACCCGATGCTGAACGGTGAGGTCATCCGCCTCGACGGCGCCCTCAGGATGCCCCCCAAGTAACGGGAGTTGTGCCACAGTCAGAGCATGGCTCAGGGCGCTCGTCAGAGGTGGTTGTTCGGCCCCGGGTCGATGATGTGGAAGGTCAACCGGGAGTCGATCCTGTTGCTCGGGGGCCGCGGCGCGCTGTTGATGCAACTGGCGCACCCACTGGTAGCCGCCGGCGTAGCCGAACATTCTGATTTCCGGGGTGGCTCGGTGGCGCGGCTGCGTCGGACGCTCGATTCGATGTTGTCGATCGTGTTCGGCGACGTCGAAACCGCCCGGGAGGTGGCCTCGCGCATCGGCAAGATCCATTCACGCGTGAACGGCATCGCAGACGACGGTCGCGCCTACTCTGCTCGCGATCCTCAACTGCTTCATTGGGTGCACGCGACACTGACCGACTCGTCGCTGCGCGTCTATGAGGCGTGCGTCCAACAGCTCACGGCTGCTGAGAGGGCTCGCTATTTCGACGAGTGCCAGGTGATCTCCACTCTGTTCGGCGTCCCCCACGATCACCTGATGGGGGATCTCGAAGAGATGCGTGCGTGGATGCGCAGTCAGATCGCAAGTGGAGAGGTCCACGTCACGCCGCTCGCCCGCGAGCTCGCCGCCGTCATCCTTAACCCGGTTCCGCTGTTACCCAACACGCTGGCGCGCCGAGCCGACTTCATAACGCCCGCGCTGCTCCCGCGACCTATCCGCGAGGGCTATGGCTTGAAGCTGAGTCGGTCGGGATCGCTGGTGCTCGGGGTCGGCCGCACGGCCGCCAGAAGGATGTGGCCGCTGCTGCCCGAAGGGGCGCGGGCGTTCCCGCTTGCTCGAACGGCTGAGGCGAGTAGCTAGCTCGACGCTTCGACGAGGTGTGGTGCAGGCGCT
>JADDQX010000164.1:5549-5743 GCA_016781115.1 Actinomycetota bacterium
TTGTTCGAGCTCCCGCCACTCCTTCTCCGCCCAGCGGAGCTTCTCCACGGCGGAGGCCAGATCGAGGAAGTGGACCGGCACGATGGAGGCCCGGGGGCGGAGGTAGGCGTCGCCGATGAGGGCGTCTAGCTCCCGTCTCGCCTCAACCACCCGTCCTCGGATCCGCCCGAGCCGTTCGCCCTGCTCGGCGGTGT
>JADDQX010000165.1 GCA_016781115.1 Actinomycetota bacterium
GCGGAAGAACCCATCGTTGACGTCCTGCCACTCGCCGTTGGTCTTGCTGCGGTGACTGACCGCGACGGTGAAGCCTGCGAGCGCCGCACCACTCTGGGTGTAGCGAAGTTCGGGATCGTCGGTGATGTTTCCGACTAGAGCTACCTGGTTCATGGTGCTACCTCCTTCGCGCCTCCTGCGGCGCTTAGACGTTCTTACGGCGCGTGAACCAGGGTGGAGATAGCGGCGAGGTCAACCGGTGGCGCAGCCGGTCCGAGCACCCATGGACGCGCAGGACTCACGGTTGACGAAGGAGCGGCCGCCCTAACGTGCCGAGTCAGAAGAACGTCTGGCGCAGGAGACGTGTCCGGAGAAGGCACCTGGTCCCGTTGGCGGTTACGACGACGTCATGCCGGTCTCTCGGTGATGAAGCGCTCGTATGTATCGTCTAAGACAAATGGGCATCAGGAATTATCTGATTGAAGGCCTTTCGGGCACCGGTAAGACCTCGGTCTGCGATGAGTTGCAGCGGCGCGGCTACCAGGCCATTCATGGTGATCGCGAACTGGCTTATCGAGGCGATCCGGAAACGGGTGAACCGACGGATGGCTTCGGACACGAGCACCACATTTGGGATGTAGACAAAGTAGAAGCCTTGGTCGCCAACCATGATGAAGCCGTAACATTTTTCTGCGGTGGTTCAAGAAACTTCGCAAAGTTCATAGATCTATTCGACCGCGTTTTCGTCCTTGAAATCGACCTTGACACATTGAATCGGCGGCTTGACGAGCGACCCGACTCTGAGTGGGGCGGCGGAAACCCAACGGATCGGGAACTCATTGCGCGATGGCACCACACGAAAGAAGATGTTCCGAAGAACAGCATTTCAATCGACGCCACCGCGCCTATCGCGCACGTCGTTGACTCGATCCTTCGTTACAGCGAAGCAAGTACATAGCAGACAAGCCAGCGCGCATGCTGGACGATGGCACCGGCTCCCCGCCTCACGCCGAGCCCTACAGGTACTCGCCTCTTTCAATCTCTTCGGTTGCCTTCGCCTTCCATTGCTGTCCTCTGCCGACCAAGGTCGCAGCGCAGCGAAGCGAGAACGACCGAGCGTCGGTTCCAACGCGCAGCGTGCGGTTGCGTGGAGGAGCAGCGGGTTTAACGTGGCGTCGCCACAGAACGGCGGCGCGCGAAGCGGGGCGGTGAGCATCACGTGCACGTCAGAACTCGGCAGGAACAGAGCAACTGAGCGGGCGACCCAGACGAACCCACCCTGCGTCGTGACAGAGCGGCGACGTCCAATCTTCGGGATTAACGCGGCCAGTTCTGCCACTATCTCTGCATGGTTGTCCGACTTGATATTCCCAAATCCGCAGACCAGTAGCGCGAGATGCGACCTGCATGGCTGCCGTGGAGGGGGAAGACCCTCAACGACCTCAACCAGGACGATCTGGAGCGCCTCAAAGCTGATGAGGTAAGCGAGAGCTACTTCATCGAATACAAGAGCCTCTGGGACCCCTTCAAAGTCGCCCGCTCGGTTGCTTCATTCGCAAATACTGAGGGTGGAACGGTAGTCGTCGGCATCGACGACGACGACATGGTTCCCATAGCGGTTGAAGGGATCACGTTCGGCGGCAACCTGCTGGAATCGTTGGATCAATCGGTTAGGCAACACATCACGCCCGTACCGATGTACAGCGCTGTAGTCGTCCCCTTGGCGACCGGGCGGGTCTGCCTCGTGGTCCAGGTTCCATCCGGTTACGACACGCCTCATGTCCTCGTCCGCACGGGACAAATCCTGGAGCGGTCCAACACCAGCTCAGATCCGGTCCCACCCCAAAATCGCGAGCGCATTCGCGAGCTGTTCGACCGAGGAAAGGCAGGCAAAGCCTGGGCAGATCAAATGGTTCGAAACTGGTTTACAAGCGACGGGCGGCCCGAACATCTAAAGGTGTGGACCATTCCGCAGGTGGACGACGGCCTGAACCTGAACGAAATCCTCTACCGACCGTCGTTCGTGAAGGCAGCTATATCCACTACGCCCGTTCCCTTCGCACATTCATCATGGAATCCGCGCTACGAGACGCCTGGCTACCATCTCGGAATTAGGCACTCCTTGTCGCATGACTGCACGACCGAGCTTCGAGTGGATGGAATCGTCTTCACTGGATGGGCTCTGCTCAAGGACACTCAATGGATCAACGTGCGTCACGATCTCCCAGACCTTCCAGTAGAGAACGACAACTTCTTCAGCTATAAGGAGTTACGCGACCATGCCGGTCTCATCCTGCAGGGTCACTACTCTCTCTTGCACGACCTAATCGGTTACACCGGCCAAACAACGGTCTTGGTTAAAGGCATCTTTGCCACTGACCAAGCGATCAGCGCGTACCGAACAAGCGTTCCAGCTCAAGCCCTCGCTTCATCCAGGTTCCATGAGGCCATACGTCGTGACTTCGACAGAGGCCTTGGTCAAACCGTGCTGGATCCTGAAGACTGAAGCAGCACCTGCTCGATCTCATGGTCAGGTCTACTGAGTGGCCCGGAAGGCGTGATAAGGACTGATCATCTCCCTGGCTCATGATCGAGAGTAGAAGCGTTCCAGCTGACGGACAGCATTCCGCTGTGTCGTCGGCAGCACGTGCGAGTAGATGTTGAGCGTCACCATGAGGTCGGCATGGCCGAGGCGCTCTTGGACCGCCTTCATGTTAGCGCCGGCCAGAATGAGGTGCGAGGCGTGCGTGTGGCGGAGGTCGTGGAGTCGGATCCGGGGGACGTCGGTACGAGCAAGCAGATCCTGGAACCAGTGCGACACGTTCGCCGGGCGTAAAAGCTCATCAGCTGCGTCGACAAAAAGCCAGTGGTCCGAAGATTCCGTTAGATGGTTACGCCGCAGGTGACTACGGAGCACGTGGACGGTTTCCGAATCGAGCTCGATGACGCGCTCGGCATCCGTCTTCGGCCTCGTAACGTAAACCTCCCGGTCCGCGATCGAAAGCGCGCGGCGGATCGCGACCTGCCGCTGTCCGAGGCGCAGATCATTGCATCTCAGCGCCATCGCTTCGCCTCGGCGCATCCCGCTGTAGGCGAGCAGCCTCCACAGCGCATACAGGCGATCCGAGGACGCAGCATTCAAGAACTCCAGCAGCTGGTCGTGAGTCCAGATCCGGTACTCGTAGCGCTCGGACTTCGTATGACGTGGCCGCAGACCCCGCGCGGGATTAGTCGCTAGCTCCCCGGATTGCACGAGATCCTGCAGCGCGCTGTGGACGAGGCAGTGAACCCGGATGACCGACCCTTTCGATAGAAACCGGCCGGTTCGCTCGCTGCGCTGATGCAACAGCTCGCCATAAAAGGTCTGAAGGAGATGGCGATCGAGCCGACCGACCCTTACCTGGCCGAGGCGCGGAATGATGTAGAGGCGTGACATAGCCCTGTAGCTGCTCGAGGTGCAGGGTTCGAGCCCAGTTTCAACGAGCGGCAGCCAACGTTTGAGGAGGTAATTCCCAAACGTCATCGACCTAACGCGGCCCGACACACTCAGCCCGGCCCGACGGCTCTTAGCGAGTCGCTTCTGGAGAGGCCGGGCCCGGGGACCGATCTGCTCAGTCGGATACTTCTCGGTTCCATATCCCATGAGGCCCTCCCTCTTGAGCTTCGTCTGCAGCAACGCTCGCGCTGCGGTGGGGGCAACGGAAGGGACTTGTCTTCTTTAGGAGACAGACTCCGGGCCCATCCCCACATACGGCAAAGCGGGATCGTCCAGCGGCATGTTGTTGCGGAAGTTGATCTGATACTGCACCCGCGACGTCCGCGTTCGGGCGTGAAGCTGTTCCAGCGTCAGTAACACGAAGAAGGGTCGTCCGTAATCGTTGGCATCGTTAATCACGACGAAGGCGAACACGTATTTGCTCTTCAGTGCCTTGGCCATCTGGAACTCGTTGTCGGTGGCTCCAAAGAAGAAGTTGTTGAGGGCGGCGTTGCGAATGGCCGCTCTCGTGGTCTTCATCTCCACCAGCGTCAGCTCGGCGAAGTAATCCTCGACATTCGCCACGGTCAGCTGCGGCGTCGACGCTGTGGTCTTGACGGCGTCGAAGCTCTGGGGTTTAAAGGCGCCCGACACCATGAAGAGCTCGAGGATGCGTTTCTTGGTGGGAAGATCGACGGCCTGCATCCGCTTGTCCTGTAGGAGCACCGAAAGGCCGTCGAGTTCGGTTCCAAGGCGTTTCTCGGACGCACTGAGCTCAGGCTCCGCCGCGGGCAGGATGCTGGGCTCGTCCACCACCCGACGAGGATCCCGCGGAGTCGCTCAGAGATCAAGATCTACCCATGCCATCACCTATGACCCCGTTCAGCCTCGATTAAGGCGACTGCTGAGCTAGTCGATGTATTCCTCATGCGCAGTCGGAGAGCAGGAGCTAGTACCCGAGCCCTGGTGTTCGACAGGAGACGGGCTTTCCTTCATCGGAACAGGTGGCGCCTATTCGTACTGGTGGGCGGTTACACCGTGCTGTTCGGCACGATCGGCGCCTTCCTGGTGCCTGATGCCGGCTGGTGGAGCGGCGCGTATTGGGGCGCCGGCTCCGTCGGGCTCCTTTGGGCCATCTCCTGGTTTGCCAGCCTCGATGGGAGCATCTTCGTTCGCGCCGGCGGGTGGGCCGAGGAGTGGACTTCCGAGGCCCTGCGGAAGAAGTCTTCTGGTTTCACAGTGATCGATGACTTTCCACTGGGCGGAAGAAACCTCGACCACGTACTGATCGGCAGTGGGGGGATCGTCGCGGTTGAGACCAAGTGGACATCCAAGTGGAGAAACCGCCAGCACGACCTGAAGGACCTGGAGCTCGAACGCAGTCAGGCCGCGTTCCAAGCGGGGAAGCTCCAAGAGATCCTCGAATCGTTCGGACACTCAGTGGACGTGAGACCGGCTGTAGTTGCCTGGGGTCCAGGTATCCCGACCGACGAATGCTTCGTCCAGTTCGGGCGCGTGGGTGTATTTGTTGGGGATCGGTGGAAGGACTGGCCCGAACGCGCCCTCGCGCGGGATTTTCTTTCCGCCATGGACGTGCAGCAGATCGCCAAGGAACTGATCCAGTTCGCAGAGGAGAACTCTCCCAGAGAGATGTCACTCGGACGGAAGAGCCTTCGCATCGCACGAGCACTGCTATCTCCGACGCTTCATCGGTAGCTATCGCACCGTCTACGAACCATCCATCGTTTCGAGCCACGCGATCACGTCGGCCAACCGGTAGCGGAGATGCTTGCCAACTCGGTAGGCCTTCGGCCCGGTGCCCTTGTAACGCCAGGTGTAGAGGGTGGTGACCGGGACGACAAGTAGTCGCGCGACCTCGTCGGTCGAGAGCAGTCGTGTCGACAGATCGAACGAGGAGTCCAGACGGCTCCGATCCTGGTTGAGCTCGTTCCTCGTCTTGGCCATCGCCGCCTCCTTCCAGTCGCCGGTTACAGCGACCTGGGAAGCGCGCCCTAGGGGACGGGGGCAAGGGTGAGCACAGCTCATCTCGAAGAGACGCGAGTACCGGACCGCAGGGAGGAACGGAGCGCCCTAATGGGTGTGCAAGTAGCCGGATTTCCCT
>JADDQX010000166.1 GCA_016781115.1 Actinomycetota bacterium
GCCCCGGCCGCCGGCGATGAGCCCGCCGCCGCGGAGGAGCTGCCGCTCGAGGAGTTTGCGGGGGCCGAGACGGAGCCGATCAAGATGCCCGGGTACGTGTGGCTGGCGGTGCTCGCCGGCATCATCGGGTTCTCTCTCGTGCGGTCCGTCGTCCTCGAGAGCGCCGCAGGCATCCGGCCGAACGGTGTCCTCGCTCAGATCCAGAAGCTGAACGCAGAGCGCAACGGCGGCAGCGTGGCGGCGACGGGGACCTCCCCGTTCGCACCTCTCGTTGCCGGTTTCAACGTGGCGAAGGAGAAGATCGGTTCGCTCGGAAGCAAGCTCAACTTCACAAGGAAGGGATAGCGCAGTGACCACCCATTCCCCCCGGATCAAGCTGATGGCCTTCACGGCTCTGCTGTTGATCGTCGCCGCGGCCTGCGGCCAGAAGGAAGGCGTGTACGAGGCCGGTCTCGCGGCGGGAGGCCTCCCGCCCGGAACCGAGATCGTGGACGGAAAGATCGTCGACTCAGAGACGGGTGAGGTACTCGGCGACGCCAGCGCCTTCGGCGGCACGGACGCATCCGGGCTCGCCACCGGCGGGACCACAGGCGGAACGACCGGAGGGACCACCGGCGGCACGACCGGAGGAACGACCGGAGGGACCACCGGCGGCACGACCGGAGGAACGACCACCGGAGGAACGACCACCGGCGGGTCGACGGGGGGTAGCGACGCGACCGGCGTCACCGCCTCCAGCATCCTGCTCGGATCGCATGCGCCCCTGACCGGCGCGGCACCCGTTCCGTCCGACTCGGCTCAGAAGGGCGCGGACCTCTACTTCAAGTGGCTGGAGGAGAACAACAAGAAGATCAACGGCCGCAACGTCGACATCATCTTGAAGAACGACAACTACAACCCGTCTCAAGCTGTGGCGGTGTGCAAGGAGATGGTGGAGAAGGACAAGGTCTTCGCCCTCTCGGGGGTTGCCGGCACCGACCAGATCCAGGCGTGCGCCCGCTACGCCGCGAGTGTCGGTGTGCCCTATACCTCCGCCGGCGTCACCGAGACCGGGCTTGACGGGCTCCCGAACTACTTCGCGATCAGCCTCACCTACGCCGAGCAGGGACCGCTGCTCGCCGACTACGCGATCAACAAGCTCGGAGCGAAGGGCGAGCAGAACGGGATGCTGCGCTTCGACACGCCGAACTTCCAGGATGCGCACGACGCCTTCGCTGGAGCGATGGCGTCGAAGGGAGCGAGGCTGGCCTACGACCGCGCCGTCAGCAAAGGTGCGGGCACGACCGAGGCGCAATCGGTGGTTCAGGAGATGAAGACCGCCGGGATCGATAACGTCTACGTCCTCGCCGCTCCGGTGTGGTTCCTGCAGGTCCTCCAGGCCGCCCGGACCCAGAACTACACCCCTCAGTGGATCGGCGTCGGGATCACCATGACCTTCGACACCGTCGCGAACGTCGGGTGCCGCAACGGGACCATCGACAGGGCGAAGTTCTTCTCACCGTTCCAGGCGTGGATCGACCGCAACCGTTACTCCCCCGACTTCGAGAAGGCGGTCAGGGCGATCTACCCCGAGGAGGGCGCGGGTGACGACTTCATGTACGTGGGTTGGGGCGCCGGCCAGGTCGCCGCGGCTCTACTGGAGTCCGCCGGACCGAACCTCACCCGGGGCGGATTCGTTGCCGCGGCGGAAAAGACGCGCAACCTCAAGACCGACGTGTTCCCTCCGATCAGCTTCAGCTCGGACGACCACTTCGGCGGGAGCGCCGTCCATGTGCTCGAGGCCCGCTGCAGCACCGGCAGATGGCACACCCTCCAAGCGAACGCGACCGATTTCTAAGATTTGGCACTTGGAGGGCTGCCTGAGGTAGTTTCTTCGCTGCCATGAAGAGCGCGATCGTCGTCGGCGTTGTCGTTGCCATCGTCGCGATCATCCTCGCCTTAGGCGCAGGGGATCCGACGGGGCCGAACGCGTTCGTGATCATCGGCCTCTCCCAGGGGGCCGTGTTCGGGCTCGTGGCTCTCGGCCTGGTCCTCGTCTACAAGGGAAGCCGCGTCTTCAACTTCGCGCAGGGCGAGTTCGGCACGATCGCGGCGTTCCTCGTGTTCGTGATGGTCGAGCAGCGGTTCCCGACGAAGGTCCCGTACGTCGCGGCCGCGGTGATCGCGATCGCTCTCACCGTCCTCGTCGGGTTGATCATGGAGCGGATCGTCGTCCGGCCCCTTCTCAACTCGCCACGCGTGATCTTGCTCGTGGCCACCATCGCCTTCGCCCTGCTCGCGATCGGCGTGGAGGTGTTGGCGTTCCTGCCCGAGGCCAAGTCCCTCCCTCCGATGGTGACGTCGGTCTTCGGGCGCGAGAGCTTCGAGCTGTTCGCCTTCACGCTGGAACCGCAGCGGATGTTGATCCTGCTCGTCATGGTCGGTCTCGCCGCGGGCCTCGCCTACTTCTTCTCGAAGACCGACCTGGGACTCGCGGTCCTGGCGATCTCTCAGGACAGCTTCGCCACGCGAGTCGTTGGTATCGGCATTGAGAGGATGTCGCGCTTCATCTGGGGTTCCGCCGCGTTCTTGGGAGCGGTCGCCGGCGTGCTCTACGTGCCGCTGACGGTGCTGACGCCCGGCGCGATGACGACCGGCGTTCTCATCCCGGCCTTCACTGGAGCCGTGATCGGAGGGATGACCAGTCTTCCGGGTGCCTTCGTCGGCGGGATCGTCGTCGGTTTGATCGGATCGCTCTCCAACTGGGCGGGCGGTCACTACTTCATCGGAGAAGGGGTCCAAGCGAAGTTGCTCGGTGACATCGTCAAGGGCGCTCCCGACGTAGCGGTGGTTCTGGCGCTCCTCCTCGTGCTCCTCGCCCGTCCGCAGGGGTTGCTGGGGAGAGAGGCATGACGGCGACCGCCGCGGAGACGGTCTCCGCGCCCGCGATCTCCCGCGCTCCCGCTCGCTGGCGACCGAACGCACAAGGCTGGGTTGCTCGGGCCGCGGTGCTGGCTTTGATCTTCGGCGGGATCATCTGGCGCACCGCTACGATCGAGCAGTTCTGGGCCGACCGGTTCGCCCTGGCAGCGATCTACGCCGTCATTGGTCTCTCGCTGAACGTGGTGCTGGGATACGTCGGGCAGGTCTCGCTGGGACACCACGGATTCGTCGGGATCGCGGCCTTCGTCTCGGCGTACTACGTGACGGAGAAGGCGGGTTGCGTCGCGAACGAGTGCTCGCTGGGCGCCTTCGGCACCGGGATCCTCTTCGGCGTCCTGAGCGGTGGGATCGCGGCGCTGTTGCTGGGCCTCATCGCGCTGCGCATCAAGGGTCTGTACCTGGCTCTGATCACGTTGTCTTACGGGTTCATGGCGGAGCGTTCGATCTTCGAGATCCCATTCCTCACCCGCGGTGGCGCCGGGATGCCCGCGCCTCGCCCGGAGGGTTTCACGACAGACCGAGCCTATGCCTTCCTCTGCTACGCGTTCCTGGCTCTCGTCATCTTCGTGGACTGGCGCCTGCTCCGCTCCAAGGTGGGGCGCGCGGTTCTGTCGGTGAAGCACTCGGAGCCGGTGGCCGCCTCGTACGGGATCAACGTCACCGCGTACAAGACGTTGGCCTTCATCCTGTCCGGATTGTTCGCCGGTCTCGGCGGAGGCTTGCTCGCGTTCCACACCCAGAACGTGGTGTCGAACGACTTCAACTTCGCCATCGCATTGCTGTGGGTCCTGATGGTCGTCGTCGGCGGCCTCGGTAACCGCACCGGCGTCGTGATCGGCTCCGCGTTCTTCGCGCTGTTCCCCTTCCTGTTGGAACAGATCCACTGGCTGGAGGTTCGGGTCGTGGAGAGCGGCCGTGCGTTCGGGCAAGTAACTATCGTGGTCGGCGCAGCCCTCGCGATCCTGACGATGATCCAGTTCCCCGGTGGGCTCGCCGAGCAGCTCTCCCCGATCACGAGGTGGCTCCGGGGCCAGAAGTTCTCCATCCACCCCGAAGGCCATGGCAAGCACAAAGGGGGCGGGCACAAGAAGGGCGCGCTGCTGGCGAAGCTGGGCCTGCACAAGAACGAGGAGGCCGCTACGGAAGCGTCCACCGACGAGCTCCGCAACGACGCCACGCCCGAGCTTGTAGCTCAGCCTGAGGAGCCTGCGGGCGACGCCGGTCGAGAGAAGGAAGACGCCTGATGGGAGCCGTTCTCGAGGTTCAGGACACCGGCATCCGCTTCGGCGGCTTGGTTGCCCTGGAGGGAGTGAACGTCACCGTGCCCGAGTGGGAGATCGTCGGGCTGATCGGGCCGAACGGCGCGGGCAAGACGACCCTCTTCAACTGCATCATGGGCGCCTACACGGCCAACACCGGAAAGATCATCTACCGCGGCCGCGATATCTCGCTGCTGCCGACCCACCGCCGGACGGCGCTGGGGATCGGCCGGACCTTCCAAAACATCGGGCTGGTACGCGGGCTCAGCGTGCTGGAGAACTTCATGGTGGCCCAGCACTCCCGCATCGGCTACGGCGCGTGGGGGGCGTTGATCGGCGTGCCGCGGTCGTTCGCGGAGGAACGGAAGCTCAAGAGGAACGCGTTGGAGGTCCTCGACTTCATCGGGCTGGCTCACCTCGCCGACTCGCAGCTCGACGGGTTGCCCTACGGAACGCTCAAGCTCATCGAGGTGGGAACCGTGCTGGCAACCGACCCCGACCTCTTGCTGCTGGACGAGCCGTCATCCGGGATGGGTCCCGACGAGGCGCACGAGTTCGGCGAGCGCCTATTGACGCTCCGCCAGACCCTGAACCTGACGGTGCTGATGATCGAGCACCACGTTCCCCTCGTCGTCAACGTCTGTGACTACGTCTACGTTCTGAACTTCGGCAAGGTCCTCACCGAGGGTAAGCCGCAGGCTGTTCGCAATCACCCCGAGGTCGTCGCGGCGTATCTTGGCGGAGAGGTCACCGCCGACGAGAGCGCGTCGCAAGAGGAGCCCGCCGGTGTCACTGCTTGAGGTCCGCGATCTCAAAGCCGGCTATGGCTCGCTCCCCGTTCTCGGGGGAGTGTCGGTGGACATCGAAGAGGGCGAGACCGCGGTTCTGCTCGGCCTGAACGGCGCGGGCAAGACGACGATGGTGTTGGCGCTCGCGGGGCTGTTGAAGCCGTGGTCTGGGACGATCTCCCTCAATGGCAAGAACATCGCGGGGGTCGATCCTCGTAAGCTGGTCGCCGAAGGGGTCGCGCTCGTTCCGGAGGGCCGCCGCGTCTTCCCGCAGCTGACGGTCGCCCAGAACCTCCGCCTCGGCGCCTGGGCCTACAAGAAGGACCGCAAGGGGACCCGCGAGATCGTCGAACAAGCGGTCGAATATTTCCCTCGCCTGCGCGAGCGCTGGACGCAGCTCGCCGGAACCCTTTCAGGGGGCGAACAGCAGATGCTTGCCATCGCCCGCGGGATGATGGCCCGCCCGAAGCTGCTCTTGATCGACGAAGCCTCGCTGGGCCTGTCACCCAAGCTCACGCTGACCGTGTTCGAGGTGGCGAAGAGGATCAACCAGGACGGCACCACCGTCTTCCTCGTCGAGCAGAACGCGGGGGTGCTGGACATCGCCGACCGCGTGTTCGTGATGGAGAAGGGCACGA
>JADDQX010000167.1:0-3628 GCA_016781115.1 Actinomycetota bacterium
CTCAGAAGGAGTGGCTGTTCCCGCCCGAGCCGCACCTCCGGATGACCGCAGACATGATGGAGTTCTGCGTCGACCAGGTGCCCAAGTACCACCCCCTTTCGATCTCCGGCTATCACATCCGTGAGGCGGGTTCCACGGCTGTGCAGGAGCTGGCGTTCACCGTCGCGTCGGGCTTCGCGCACGTCGAGCTGGGGCTCCGCCGAGGCCTCGACGTGGATGCCTTCGCTCCGGGGCTCTCGTTCTTCTTCAACTCGCACATCGACTTCTTCGAGGAGATCGCGAAGTTCCGCGCGGCCCGCAAGATCTGGGCCCGCTGGATGAAGGAGCGCTACGGGGCGAAGAAGGAACGCTCGATGATGCTGAAGTTCCACACCCAAACGGCGGGCGTGTCGTTGACCGCGCAGCAGCCGTACAACAACGTCGTGCGCACCGCGACCGAGGCTCTCGCGGCGGTGCTGGGCGGCACGCAGTCGCTGCACACGAATTCGCTGGACGAGGTGCTCGCGCTCCCCAGCGACGAGTCGGTGGAGATCGCGCTCCGTACTCAGCAGGTCATCGCGTACGAGACCGAGGTAACGAACGTCATCGACCCGCTCGGGGGCTCCTGGTTCGTAGAAGAGCTGACGCGGCGAACGGAAGAGCAAGCCGAGGCCTACTTCGCCAAGATCGACGAGATGGGCGATGGGTCGATCCTCGACGGGATGCTCTACGGGATCGAGCAGGGCTACTTCCAGAGGGAGATGGCGGACGCCGCCTTCAAGTACCAGCAGCTCCTGGAGCAGGGCAAGAAGGTCATGGTCGGCGTCAACCGCTTCACCAAGACGGTCCAGGAGATGCCCGAGGTCCTCGTCATCTCGCCGGAGTTGGAGGAGCGCCAGAAGAAGGCGGTTGCCGAGGTGCGTGCGAACCGGGACGCGCGCAAGGCCGAGGACGCGATGCAGGCGCTCCGCGAGATGGCGCACGACGAGAAACAGAACTCGATCCCCGTGCTGGTGGAGGCCGCGAAGGCTTACGTCACCCTCGGCGAGATGGTCGAGATCCTGAAAGAGGAGTGGGGGGTCTACACAGAGCCCCCGATGTTCTAGACGGCCCTGAGGCTGGACCGTCGCCGCGCCTGTGCGCGAAGCATGCGCTAAGCACCCGTTTGATGCCAAAGCTCGCGCCGACCAGCTGCTTCAGCTTCGTGCGTATCACGCCGACCTGTGCTAGGAGGGAGCACTGGTACCTCCTAGGAGTCAGATGGACAAACTTGAAGCTCAGGCCGTCGTGCCCGGTGTGGCGGACGCGTTCCGAACGATCGCGGAGCGCCACCGCACCGATCTGCGCAAGATCAGAGAGCGGAACCGGCAGCGCCGGCTGCGTTACCTCCTCTACCTGAACGTCCTCGTGTTCGCGTGGCTGATGCGGCGCGTCATCGAGGGCCGGCCGCTGAAGTTCGGCCTGCCCGAGTTCGGCCCCGACGCCATGCTGTGGCTCTTCCCGGTGCTGATCCTGGTCCTGATGGGGAGCTTCCTGCTCCTTCCGTTGGCGAACGGGCGTTCGCCGCACATCCGCTTCAGTCCGGAGCAGATCGGCATGAACTTCAAGGACGTGCGCGGCATCGACATCGTGTTGGAGGAGGTGGCCCGCACTCTGCAGATCTTCCTCACCTACAAGACCTTCCGCGACGAGCTCGGGGGCAACCCGAGACGGGGCATCTTGTTCGAGGGGAAACCCGGAACGGGCAAGACGCACCTGGCCAAAGCGATGGCGGCGGAGGCGGGGGTTCCCTTCTTCTTCGTCTCGGCACCGGCCTTCCAGAGCATGTGGTTCGGGATGACCGCCTTCAAGATCAGGGCCTTCTTCAAAGCGCTGAAGAAGGCGGCACGCAAGGAGGGTGGAGCGATCGGCTTCATCGAGGAGATCGACGCCGTCGGCATCTCTCGCGGCGGAGTGCACGCCGCGGCCGACGGAGCCATCCGCAGCGACAGGATGGTCGATTCAGGCTCCAGCGGGATGGTCAACGAGCTCCTGATCCAGCTGCAGTCGTTCGATACGCCGCCGTTCTGGGGCCGGGTCCGCAACTGGGCGAAAGACATCGTGAACCTGTTCCTCCCCGCGACGCACCAACTGAAGAAGAAGAAGCAGGAGTACAGCAACGTCCTGATCATCGGAGCGACCAACCGGGCAGACTCGCTCGACGCAGCGTTGCTGCGGCCGGGGCGCTTCGACCGCATCCTGTACTTCGATCTGCCATCTCGAGCAGGCCGCCGCGACCTCGTCGATTACTTCCTCGAGCGCCGCAGCCACGATCCCGAGATGGACACCGCCGAGAGGCGTGACGAGCTCGCATCTATGACGCTCGGCTACACCCCCGCGATGCTCGAGCACGTGCTGGACGAGGCGATCGTGTGGGCGATCCGCGACGGCCGCCGCGACATCACGTGGAGAGACGTGCAACGGGCCCGCCTGACGGAGGAGATCGGCCTCGGTCAGCCCGTCGCCTACACCGCTGAAGAGCGAGAGCTCATAGCGACGCACGAGGCGGGTCATGCCGCCGCGGCCTACCTGTGCAGCAAGGACCGGAAGCTCGAGGTGCTGTCCATCATCAAGCGGCGGTCGGCTTTAGGCCTGCTCGCGCACTCCGATGTCGAGGAGCGCTACACGAAGAAGAAGTCAGAGCTTCTGGCGACGCTGAAGGTGATGCTGGGAGGGATGGCCGCGGAGCAGATCTTCTTCGGTGAGTCCGGCACCGGCCCCTCCGCGGACCTGACGGCCGCCACCGCGCTCGCGGCGCAGATGGTGGGTTCCTACGGCATGGGCTCGAGCCTGATCTCGTACGAAGCCGTGAGCGGCGGCCCCCACGCGGCCCCCAACATCGTTGCGAAGGTCATGAGCAACGAGGAGTCGCGGCAGGAGGTCGACGAGCTCCTCCACAGTCAGAGGGCCGCGGCGATGGCTCTCCTCGAGGAGAACCGCGACCTCGTCGAAGCGCTCCGGGACGCGTTGCTCGAGCACGAGGAGCTGCTGGGTGACGAGATCCTCAGCGTTCTGGAGACGACGCGCGGGAGCCGCATGTCGCGCTAGCTGGGGAACTGCCCGGCGTCTCCGTTGGGGCACTGGTCGAACGCGTAGTGGGTGGTGCTCGCGACGGAGCGGAACCAGGTCGAGTTCACCTGCCACTTGAACTCCCGCGGACCGTTGATCGTGCTCCACGGCACGCGCATGATGATCGTGTCGCCCTGGATAAGGAACTGGCCCGGAAGCTTCTTCGCACCGTCCTTGCTGCCGGCGTACGCCTTCCAACCATCTTGGTTTCCCTGCGCGGTGAACCCGTAGGTGTCGTCGCCGCCCGCAGAGATGCCGAAGCCGATGACCATGATCGTGTTCTTGTCCGGCGTTCGCTCCGGGACGTTGCCGTTGAACGTGAGGCGCATCTCGAAGTCCTCGCCGAGGCCCTGCACTCCCGCCTGCACCAGCTCGGCGTAGTCGGGAACCAGAGCGCCTTCCTTCTTCGCGTCGGTCTCCGGGTCGTCTACGAAAGACGAGCGCCGCGCGAGCGAGGGATCGACGGGACTGGGAGGACCGTCGGAGGCGAACCCTCCCGACGGAGCCGCCTGGCCGCCCGCGGCCGGCGGAGGTGAGGCCG
>JADDQX010000167.1:3710-5268 GCA_016781115.1 Actinomycetota bacterium
GTTCGCGCCGCCGCCCTTGGCCTTGCCTTGCCCCCGCCCTTTCTTCTGTTCCGCTTTCTGACCGAGCCTGGTGCCGTCCCCCTGCTCGGGCTCGGCTGGCGGCGAGCTGGAGCATGCCCCCGCCAGCAGCGTCAGCGCCGCGGCAACGGCGATCAGCGACCTGCTCCTGGTTGTATTCATAGACCTCGTCCCCCTCGAAGGATCCGATAGCCCAGTATCCCCGCCGCCAGCGCCAACACGATCGCGACGACCGCACCGGCCGTTTGCAGCGGGTCCGCCGCCGGAAGATCCACGACACTAGGCGTGGGCGCGGGTGACGCGGCCGCGAGCCACAGCATCGTCATGGCGCGGTGACCGCGGGAGGCCAGGCGCTCCACGAGGTGGTCGCTCCCGGTGGTTTGGTGAGGCCCGCGTCTGAGAGCCGCCCCAGAAGCACCCGCAAGAGCCGCGCCGTGACGCCCCAGATGACGTGGCCGTGCCACACCCACGCCTCGGTCGGGTAGGTGCGGCCGCGATCGGAGAAGCCGGGCTCTCTCCGGATGTCGTCCACGAGGTCGTCGAGCGGCACCTCCAGGATCTTCGACACCTCTGCCGGGTTCGGCGAGAGCTGCGGACGTTCTGGAAGGACGCCAACGACCGGCGTCACGACGTAGCCGCTGACGAAGGTGGGCGTGTCGTCCAGGCGCCCCACGACGGTGACGGACGCGGGATCGAGACCGATCTCTTCGTGCGCTTCGCGCAGCGCGGCCTCCGCGGCCGTGGCGTCGCCCGGATCGATCGACCCGCCGGGGAAGGAGATCTGCCCCTTGTGCTTCGAGAGCATCTCGCTGCGCACGGTGAAGATCAAGGTTGGCTCGGGGGCCGGATAGAACGGCACCAGCACGGCGGCGGCTCGGGCATCCGGCAGGTTCACCGTCGCCGGCGCGTGATCGGCGAAGGCGGCTCGTAACCTTCGCTCCAACTCGTTAGCCATCGCCAAGGCATCGTAGCCTTCGGTCCTGCTCAACCATCCCAAAGGAGAACAGCGTGGGCGAGTTCGTGAACCTCGATGTCGCGGGATCCGGAGTTGCAACGTTGCGGCTCGACCGTCCGAAGCTGAATCCCCTCAATCGGCAGGTCGCGACCGAAATCGGCGAGGCCGTCGACCGTGCGGCCGCGGACGAAGACGTGCGAGCGATGGTGGTGTGGGGCGGCGAGCGCGTGTTCGCCGCGGGCGCCGACATCAAAGAGATGGGCGAGCGCGACGCGGTCACGATGTACCGCTACATCGGCTACTTCCAAGACGTTTTCACGCGCCTCGAGAACCTCCCGATCGTCACGATCGCGGCGATCAACGGCTATGCGCTCGGAGGGGGCTGCGAGCTCGCGCTCGCTTGCGACTTCCGCATCTGCGCCGAGGACTCGCAGCTGGGCCAGCCCGAGATACTCCTCGGTGTCATCCCGGGCGCGGGCGGGACCCAGCGGCTCCCGCGCCTGGTGGGCGCAGGCCGCGCCAAGGAGCTCATCTACTCGGGCCGTTTCGTTCCGGCCGACGAGGCGCTCGCCATCGGTCTCGTCA
>JADDQX010000168.1 GCA_016781115.1 Actinomycetota bacterium
TCACGATCGCGCTGGAGAAGGTGCTCAAGGTTTCACCGGACGAGGCGCGCGAGCGCGCTATGGATCAGTTGAAGCGCGTGGGGTTGGAGCACAAGGCCGATGCCCACCCGGGGCAGCTCTCCGGAGGTCAGCAGCAGCGCGTCGCGATCGCGAGGGCGCTCGCGATGCGCCCCAAGCTCATGCTGTTCGACGAGGTGACGTCTGCGCTCGACCCGGAGCTCGTCAAGGAGGTCCTCGACACTATCAAGGAGCTCGCGCACGAGGGGATGACGATGATGGTGGTTACCCACGAGATGGGGTTCGCACGCGAGGTTGGCACGCGGCTTCTCTTCATGGACGACGGCCGCATCCTCGAAGACGGCGAACCCAAGCGGATCTTCTCTAGCCCCACGGATCAACGCTGCAGAGATTTCCTAGCGCACGTCTTGTGACGCCGTCTAAGACGGCGGCCGACCCAGTCCTGGCGCTGCTTGCCGGTGACGGTTCCGACTACCGTGGTCTCTACTACTGCTGGGAGCAGCAGCAGTGGGAAGCCGGGGCCATAGATCTGGCGCAGGACGCGAGCGAGAGGCCCGGCTTGCCTTCGTCACTGCGGAAGTGGGTGGCGCGATCGGTCGCCTGGCGACACCTGCGGGCGGAGACGGCCACGGCCGCGCTCGTTCGGTTCATCGACACCGCTCCTAACGAGGAGCAGCAGGTGTTCCTGACCACGCAACTCGCAGACGAAGCACGTCAGCTCGTGTTGCTCGACCGGATCCGCCGCGACGTGATGGGGCTGAGAGCCGAGCCCACAACCGCGTCGCACGCGAAGTCACAAGACGGCCCGGTGCACGCGCTTCTGTCGCGATCTCTCGTCGCCGCGGCCGCCGCGCTGGGCGGTCCCGGGCCCGATCCCGGCCCTCTTGCCGGCTCGATCCTGTTGTACGAGATCGTGATCGTGGGGATGTTCGGCGTCGTCGAACACCGCTTCATGGTGGACCATCTGGAGACGTTGGACCTGCTTCCGGGGCTCCGGGAGGGAACGTCGCTGGCCCTCCGCGACGCGCATCGCCACGTCGCGTTCGGGTTGCTCTTCCTGGCAGATCATGCGCGGTCGGATGATCGACGAACCGCGCAGGTAGGGGCCTGGTTGACGGAGGCGTTCCCACGCGTCCGCGACGCGTTGCGCGCCGCTGAGGAAGCTGCCCCTGCGCGCAGCGACCCGGGTGACCTCCTCGGATCGGCCCGGGCCGCTCTAGATCGTTGGTCGGCAGCGGTCGAGCTAGAGCTGCCGGTGTTTGGCTAGGGGGACACGCGACCGGCGCCGCGCAGGTCGCCGGAGCCGAGGGAGGTCTTCTTCATCTCGCCCCGGGAGATCCGCCCGAACATCGTGAGGCCGCCGTGCGGGTCCGAGAGGTCGTCCAGACCTACCTGGTGCCCGAGCTCGTGCGCCGCCACGTTCACGACCTGGTACTTCTTCTGGCCGCCGGGCTTGTTGGTCCAGCCGTAGTCGGTTCGGTTGAAGCGGAGGTCCGTCTCCAGGATGCGGGTCCCGCTGAACCAGGTGTAGTTGATGGCCAGCGCTCCGGAGCCGAGGGGGCCGAACTCGACGATGTTGGTGTGGTCGTACTTGACCGTCTTCGCCGTCAGCCCGGCGAACTCGTAGGCGAAGTCGATCCGGTCGTTCTCCGTGCAGCGACTCCTCGACGCCGGCCAGATCTCGTGCGCGTCCCGCAGCGCCCCCTGCGTCCTGTACATGCTGTTCTCGGGAGGGGTCGAGCCGCGGCGGAAGCGCCACACGACCGGCATGTCGTCGGCGTTCCAGCTACGGCCGGTCGGCATGAAGGCAGGGTCGGTGCACTCCTCTGCCTCACTGCCGCCTCCAGCCGCGCCGGCGGCGACCGCGCTCTGCATCTCTACGGAGTGATCGGGGTTGATGACCGCGGTGATGGCGTTGAAGGCAGCGCCGCCGACGGTGAGCGGGTTCTCCGTCGGGAAGTCCATGTGGAGCTCGAGACCGACCCCGGCGGGCGGAGCGTCGACGCGGGCGATGTCCAGCAGTTGCTCGAGCGTCATCGATGGGAGCTCGGTGCTTACCTGGGAAGAGGCCGTCGACCCGCCGAGTGCTCCGGCGATCATCGCCACGGCTGCGACTGGAGCTGCGACCCGTCTGGCAAGCGTGATCTTCACCCGTATCCCCTTAAGTTCCCGCGCGTCCGGTGACGCTCCGTGGCAGTGATTCTGCGGAGAGCATTCGACTCCTGCTCCGCCGACTCGTTTTTCACACCTATCTACGATGTTCCGATATGTCCGATACCGCGCCGAGCCTAGCCGCTCTGATGGAGGAGGTGACCTCCTGCTTCGCCTGCCCCCGGCTCGTGGAGTGGCGAGAGAAGGTGGCCGTGGAGAAGCGCGCGGCCTACGCAGGACAGACGTACTGGGGCCGGCCCGTCCCCTCGTTCGGCGACCCCGACGCGCGCGTTCTGGTGGTAGGCCTCGCCCCTGCCGCCCACGGCGGCAACCGGACCGGGCGGATCTTCACGGGCGACCGCTCCGCCGACTGGCTCTTCGCCTCCATGCACCGCACGGGCTTCGCGAACCAGGCGCTGTCGGTGGCGGTGGACGACGGCCTCTGCCTCTCGGATGCGTGGGTGACGGCTCCCGTGCGGTGTGCGCCGCCGGACAACAAGCCGACGATCGAGGAACGGGACACCTGCTTCCCCTATCTGCTGCGCGAGATCGGCCTGCTCACGCGAGTGCGGGTGGTCGTCGCGCTCGGTGGCTTCGCGTGGGACGCCGCGCTGCGGGCGGCGGTGGCGCTGGGGCAGGAGAGGCCACGGCCCAAACCTCCTTTCGGTCACGGCCACGAGGTGGACCTCGGCCGCTACCACCTCATCGGCTGCTACCACGTGAGCCAGCAGAACACCTTCACCGGCCGCCTCACCGAACAGATGCTCGACGACGTCTTCCTACGCGCCAAAGCCCTTCTGTGTTAACTGGACTACCGTCCCAGCGTAGGTATCCGCCAGAACCGTGTCGTCACGCCCAGGAAGCCGCGGTGCCCTCGAACAGCGCTTCGAGCCGCGCGACCTCCGCCACCGGAGCCACCCTCTTAAAGAAGCTCGACAGCGCATCCCACTCCTCGACGACGGTGGCGCCGATGGCGGATCCAGAGGCGGCGACGTGCAGCTCGATCACGCGCTTCAACGACTCGAGCTGCCCCGCGGTCGGTTCGTAAGCGGCCACCAGCTGCGGGTTGAGGTTCGTGACCAGCCGATGGTCGGGGTCGTAGACGTAGGCCTCGCCGCCGCTCATCCCAGCGCCGACGTTACGCCCGGTCGACCCCAGGATCACGACGGCACCCGCGGTCATGTACTCGCAGGCATGGTCTCCGACGCCCTCGACCACCGCGACCGCGCCGGAGTTGCGAACCGCGAACCGTTCTCCCGCCTTGCCCGCTATGAAGAGCTCACCGCCTGTCGCGCCGTAGAGGAGGGTGTTCCCCGCCAGGTACGGATCCCCGGCGTCGTTGGCCGGGGCCTTGATCACGACGCGGCCTCCCCCCATGCCCTTGCATACATAGTCGTTCGCCTCGCCCGTCAGACGCAGCTCCACCGGCCCGAAAAGGAACGCGCCGAACGACTGCCCCGCCTCGCCTTCGAAGTGCGCGACCACGCGTGCGCCGACTGCGACCTCGGCTTCTCCGGATGCGATCGCGCATCCCAGGCGGGCCCCCACGGTCCGGTCCGCTGTTGCTATGACGTAGTGAAGGTCGGCTCTGCGGCCTTCGCCCAACAGCGGCGCCGCCTCCTGGTAGAGCCGGTCACCCAGCGCGGAGCGCGGTCTCTGCAGCGGAAGCGGCGCGGCGAAGGATGTGGCGTCCCCGTCTGGCCGTTTCACAAGGAGAGGCTCGAGCTCGAGCTTGTGCGCGACCGCGTGACCCAGCTCCCGCTGTCTCAGGAGATCGGTGCGCCCGATCGCCTCGTCCAGTGATGCCAAGCCCAGCGATGCCAGCAGGAGACGGGCCTCTTCCGCCACCAGGATCAGATAGCGCGCCACCATCTCCGGCGTTCCCGCGAACTTCGCGCGCAGGGACGGATTCTGCGTCGCGATTCCGACCGGGCACGTGTCTCGGTGGCAGGTTCGGACGAGGATGCAGCCCTCGGCGACGAGGGCCGCGGTTCCGAAGGAGAACTCATCCGCGCCCATCAGCGCCGCAACGACGATGTCGCGCCCCGTCTTCAAGCCGCCGTCGACACGGATACGGGCGCGGCCCCGCAACCCGTTCGCGACCAGGGCCTCTTGCACCTCGGCCAGCCCGAGCTCCCATGGCAGGCCGGCGTTCTTGATCGAGGACAGCGGGCTCGCGCCGGTCCCCCCGTCTCCGCCGGCGATGTGCACCACCTCCGCGAGCCCCTTCACGACGCCGGCCGCGATCGTGCCCACCCCATCGGATGAGACCAGCTTCACCGAGACGTCCGCGCGCGGGTTCGCCTGCTTGAGGTCGAAGATGAGCTGGGCCAGGTCTTCTATCGAGTAGATGTCGTGGTGCGGCGGAGGCGAGATGAGCGCTACGCCGGGCACCGTGTGGCGCAGACGTGCGATCTCGACCGTCACCTTCTTGCCGGGGAGCTGTCCTCCTTCGCCAGGCTTCGACCCCTGCGCCATCTTGATCTGCAGCTCCTTCGCGTGCGCCACGTAGGAGGGGGTGACGCCGAAGCGACCGGATGCGATCTGCTTGATGCCGGAGTTCCGCTCGTCCGCGTAGCGCTCGGGGGCTTCTCCTCCCTCGCCCGTGTTCGCCATCCCTCCGATCATGTTCAGAGCGATCGAAAGTGTCTCGTGTGCCTCGGCAGATAGCGCTCCGTGCGACATGGCCCCCGTGGAGAAACGTCTCGTGATCGCACGTGCCGGCTCGACCTGCTCTAGCGGGATCGCCTCTGCGGCTGCGACGAGCTCGAGGAGGTCGCGGGGCTCGCTAGGCGGTCGCTCGTTCACCAACGACGCGAAGCGCGTGTAGGCGTGGTCGTCACCCTTCGCGGCGCGCTGTAACGCATGGGCCGCGTCCATCTCCGGCGTCGCAGCCCGCTCCTTCAGCCCGACGCTCTCCTGCAGCAGGTCGATCACATCGGGATTGAGAGCGTGATACTCGCCTCCGCTGCGGAACTTGATCACGCCGGTGTTCACGAGCGCCGGCTTCGCGCCGTAGGCCGCGTCGTGTCGCTCCAGCGCATGACGCGCGAGGTCTTCGAGGCTCACTCCCCCGGCCGCGGAAGACACTCCCGGGAAGCACAGGTCGATCACGTCGCGGCCCAACCCGACCGCCTCAATGATCTGCGCCCCCCGGTAGGAATCGAGCGACGAGATCCCCATCTTCGACATGATCTTCAAGACGCCGTCCTCGATCGCCCTG
>JADDQX010000169.1 GCA_016781115.1 Actinomycetota bacterium
CCGTCGCCGGGGGCGTAGCTCAGTTGGTCAGAGCGCCGGACTCATAATCCGTTGGTCGCAGGTTCGAGCCCTGCCGCCCCCACGCCGAAGCCCCACGCCGAAGATCGTGGCCGCTCATGACACGCCGGCTCGACCGCCGGCTGGGGCGGCTTGGTGGCAGGATGCGCTCCGATGAGCGAGACGCTGCGCACGGAGAAGGCCGACGGTGTCTTTTCGATCGTGCTCACTCGCGCCGCCGAGTACAACACGATCACGCCCCAGCTGCGGGACGACCTATCAGCTGCTATCGATGCGGGTGACGCCGATCCGGACACGAAGGTGATCCTGCTCCGCGCGGAAGGCCCCGCCTTCTGTGCCGGTTACGGTCTCGACTGGGCGACGGGATATCAGGCGACGGAGGAGAGCACCGATCGTGTGTGGGATTCCGTCACCGACCTCCAACTGATTTCGACCTTCGTCGAGGTTTACATGAAGCTCTGGTACGCGTGGAAGCCCACGATCGCCGCTGTGCAAGGCTGGTGCATCGCCGGAGGAACGGACATGGTTTTGTGCGCCGACATCATCGTCGCCGGAGAGGGAGCCTCATTCGGTTATCCACCGTCCCGCGTGTGGGGGACGCCAACCACAGCGATGTGGGTCTATCGACTCGGGCTGGAGCGGGCGAAGCGGTACCTCCTCACCGGCGACGAGATCCCGGCTCCCGAGGCAGCCCGGGTCGGGCTGATCCTCGAGGCGGTGCCCGACGAGAGGCTTCAAGACGACGCCTTCGCGCTAGCGCAGAGGATGGCGAAGCTTCCGACGAACCAACTCGTGATGCTGAAGCTTCTGTGCAACCAAACGGCAGAGAACATGGGCGTCACCTCGACCCGAACGTTGGGATCGTTGTTCGACGGGATCGCCCGTCATACGCAGGAGGGGCTGGACTTCGTGGCGCGGGCCCAGGAGGTCGGGATCAGGCAAGCGGTACGGGAGCGAGACGACCCCTTCAACGATTACGGCTCGCGTTCCGACTAGGCGACGCATCCGCCGTGGCAGCGGGCGGGCTCGCCCCCCGGCGTTTGTGTGACAGAACGTCGGGTAGAGCTGAGGAGTTGGCTAAGAGGTAGCCCGTCGGGCTGCCTCTTTCTATAGCGGGAGACGAGGAGGGGCGCGTGGATACACCGGAACGGACGATGGCAACAACCGCCGGAGTAGGAGCTGGTGGCGCGATCGCGGGCGCGGCCGCCGGAACCACCGTAGCCGCAGTTCTTGCTGGTGGCATGGGCGTGATCATCGGACTCATCTTCGGCATGGCTGCCGGCGAGGAGAAGGGTTACTGGAGGGGGTTGGCGTAGATGGCAAGCTCACAGGACGAGATGGACCGCGCAACAGGTGAGGAAGGCGTCGCGCGAGAGTCTGCAACCGCGCTGACCGCGGGGACCGCAGCCGCGGCGGCGAGCGGCGCCGCCGGCATCATGGTCGGGGCGATGCTTGGAGGGCTCGCAGGCTTCCTCGTAGGAAACCTGCTCGGTACCGCGATCGGCGAGAGCAAGGGTTTCTGGAGGGCACGCGGAGGAAAACGCTAGCGTTTGGCACGGCCCGCGGCCGCCGCTGAGCTGCAGCCACTGATTCGTAACCCCGGGTAACCGCGCGGACAGCCTCCTAGGCGGATTGCGTCGGCTACGCTCGCGACGTTCCCCCGATCGCGACGAAGCGAGGTGGTCCAGATCAGCGGCACGTTCGGCATCCCTCGGCCCCCGGCGCCCCACAACGAAGCGGTGAAGGACTACGGTCCCGGTTCGGCAGAACGCGGCCGCCTTACCCAACGACTCGCCGGGATGGCGGACGACCGCGTCGACATCCCGATGATCATCGACGGCCGCGCCGTTACCAGCGGCGACATCTACGAAGTGGTCATGCCTCACGACACGAAGCACGTGCTGGGCGACGCTCATCAGGGGGGAGCGCAGCACCTCGATCAAGCCGCTGCCGCGGCGCGTCGCGCCCACCCTGAGTGGTCGGCGCTTCCATGGGAGGACCGCGCCGCGATCTTCCTGCGCGCCGCCGAGCTGCTCGCCGGCCCCTGGCGCGACACGATCAACGCATCGACGATGCTCGGCCAATCGAAGACGGTGCATCAGGCGGAGATAGACGCTGCCTGCGAGCTGATCGACTTCTGGCGCTTCAACGTTCACTTCACGGCGCGCATCTACGAAGAGCAGCCGATCTCGCCACCGGGGATGTGGAACCAGGTCGACTATCGACCGCTGGAGGGCTTCGTGTTCGCGGTCACGCCCTTCAACTTCACGTCCATCGCGGCGAACCTCCCGACGGCCCCTGCGCTGATGGGCAACACCGTCGTATGGAAGCCGTCGCTCACGCAGGCTCACTCCGCTCACTACACGATGAAGCTGCTGGAGGCCGCGGGGCTGCCGCCCGGCGTCATCAACATGATCCACGGGCCCGGCCCCGAGATCGGGGAGGCCGCGCTGGCTCACGAGGAGTTGGCCGGCATCCACTTCACCGGCTCGACCCCGACGTTCAACTGGATGTGGCGCAAGGTCGGGGAGAACGTCGACCGCTACCGGCAGTACCCGCGGATCGTCGGGGAGACCGGCGGCAAGGACTTCATCGTCGCCCACCCATCCGCGTCCGTGGACGCGCTGGCTACGGCCATCGTTCGAGGCGGTTTCGAGTATCAGGGACAGAAGTGCTCAGCGGTGTCGCGGGTGTACGTGGCGTCGAACCTGTGGGAGGGGCTGCGAGAGAGGCTGGCGGATCAAGTGCCCGAGATCCCGATGGGTGACGTGACGGACTTCGGCAATTTCATGGGAGCGGTCATCGACGACCGAGCCTTCGCGCGCCACTCCGCGGCCCTCGAAGAGGTCCGCTCCAGCGCCGGAGTAGAGGTAGTGGCCGGAGGTGAGGCCGACGCGTCCACCGGTTACTTCGTCCGACCCACCGTCGTCCGGACGGAGGATCCGGGCTCGCGCCTGATCCGCGAGGAGTTGTTCGGTCCGATCGTCACCGTCTACGTCTATCCCGAGAAGGAGTGGGAGGCGGCGCTCGAGCTGGTGGACGAGACGAGTCCGTACGGTCTCACCGGATCCGTCTTCTCCACCGAGGAGGGGCCGATCGTCGAGGCGAAGCGGCGGCTGCGATTCGCCGCCGGCAACTTCTACGTCAACGACAAGCCCACCGGTGCCGTCGTCGGGCAGCAGCCCTTCGGCGGTGCCCGCCGCTCCGGGACCAACGACAAGGCGGGATCCATCTGGAACCTGATCAGGTGGGTGAGCCCCCGCTCGATCAAGGAGACCTTCGTCCCTCCGACCGACTACCGATACCCGTACATGGACTCGGAGCGGACCGGCCCCTGAGCTCAGCGGGCGGCGCTTCGACCTTGGATCCTTAGGGCCGTGCCTCCAGCGCTCGCGGCACCAGCCGCCCGGCGCTGTCGGGATCGCCTCGGGACTCTTCGTGGTACTCCGCGTCCGTGTTCACTTTCCAGGGGTCCCAGTTCTCGCCCCCGATGTTCCGAGCGGCGAGGAGAGCCGTCATCATCGAGTGATCCTGGTTGTTGTACTTGTGCATGCCGTTGCGCCCGACGAGCTGCAGGTTCTTCGCCGTCTTCTCGAGGTACTCACGAACGAGCGCCACGTTCTGCTGGTAGGTGTCGTCGTAGACGGGGTACGCCTTCTTCATCCTCACCACGGTGCCGTCGAGGTAGTGCGCGCGTCCGCACAGCCCCAGCTGCTCGATCTCCTTCACGCCCAGCTGGATGAGATCGTCGTCTGCCATCTCCCACAGCTCGTCGCCCTCGGAGCAGAAGTACTCGAGTCCCAGCGAGGTCTTTCCGGGCTCAGGCACCATGTAGGGGCTCCAGTTCTTGAAGTTCTGGATGCGCCCGAGCTTGACCGCGGGGTCGTGCACGTAGATCCAGTTGTCCGGAAACAGCTTGTCGCGATCCACGATGAGGACGACGGTGAGGAAGTCCCTGTAGGCGAGCGCGTTCGCGGCGTCCTTCACCTCCGCCGCCGGTTCCGGCTGGAGCATGTTGACGAGGTCCCTCACCGGGAGCGTCGATATGACGTGCGACCCCTGGTAGGTCGTGACGCCGCCAGAGGTCTGGGCCTGCACCTCTACGACGTTGCCGCTCTCGCACCTGATGCCGCAGACCCGGCTCCCCATGTGGAGCTTTGCACCGCGCGCCTGCACCTTCTCCGCCGCGACCTGCCACATCATCCCCGGCCCTAGCTTCGGGTACTTGAACTCGTCGATGAGGGTCTTGATCGTTTCCCCGTCCGACGTCTTCTTCGAGGAGAAGAGCGCGCTCTTGACCGCGCCCAGCAGCGAGAGCCCTTTGATCCTCTGCGCCGCCCAGTCGGCAGAGATCTCGTTGCACGGCATGCCCCACACCTTTTCGGTGTACGTCTTGAAGAAGATGCGGTACAGACGCTCCCCGAACCGGTTGCGGACCCAGTCCTCGAACGAACGCTCCGGCTTGCGCGGGAACAACCGTGCCCATCCGTAGCTGACGACACAGAGGATCGTCTCGATGATGCCGAGACCGAGCAGGGCGTTCGACGCCTTGAGCGGGTAGTTGAAGAACTTGCCCCGGTAGAAGATGCGAGAGAGGCGCGGGACCTGCAGCCAGTCCTCCGGGTCCAAGATCTGGTGCCAGAGCTCGTTCACCTCGTCAGACTTGGTGAAGAAACGGTGACCTCCGATGTCGAACCTGAACCCTTTGTAGCTGGCGGTCCTCGAGATCCCGCCGACCTCGTTGTGGTCCGCTTCCAAGATCTCGGCCGTGGCGTTGTTGCGCGTGAGCTCCCAGGCCGCGGTGAGCCCTGCCGGCCCCGCTCCGAGTATCAGAACGTGGGACTTGGCGCTATCTCTGCTGGGTGGTTCGTTGGTATCCGTCATCCAGCGCGTCTCCATTCTGTTTCGTGGTGCCGTGGCAACGGCTGCGGCTCAGCCGGAGATAACGTGACGCCGTGGTGAAGACCTCGACGACGCAAACTTCTAGCGGTACTTCCATCCCGCGCGCCGGCACTGCGGCCGATGAACCTCACGAACCTACTCTAACCAGCCGGAACCGGGCGCTATGGCTTTCCGGCGCGGCCGTCGTCATCGGCGTCGCCCTGCGCGCGCTGACCGTATCGGAGCTGTGGCTCGACGAGGCGCTGTCGGTGAACATAGCCGCGCTGCCGCTGAGTGACCTACGCGGCGCGCTCATGCGAGACGGATCGCCGCCCCTGTACTACTTCTTGTTGCACTTCTGGATCGAGCTCTTTGGCACGGGCGACGTGGCGGTCCGTTCGCTCTCTACTGTCTTCTCCGTCGCCACGCTGCCTCTCATGTGGCTCGTCGCGCGGCGCCATGCCGGGCGACCTCTGGCGGTCGCGGCTCTACTACTGCTCGCGACCTCACCGTTCGCCATCCGTTATGGCAGTGAAGCGAGGATGTACTCGCTCGTATCACTGCTGGCACTGTTGGGATATCTCGCGGTCGACGCGGCGCTCGAGCGTCCATCGTCGCGACGCCTCGCGGCGATAACGATCCTCAGCGCCGCGCTCGCGCTGACGCACTACTGGAGCCTCTACCTCCTCGCCCTCGCCGGGATCCTGCTGGCGTTGAAAGCGGCACGAGGAGGAGGCCGGCCCG
>JADDQX010000170.1 GCA_016781115.1 Actinomycetota bacterium
ATATCCCTAGGCACTTCCCCCAACCGAAGTCGCGCCGAAAATAGACCTTAATCGGAGGAACTCACCTACGCATCTCGTGCCTTAAGCAGCTCAGCGAGCTCCTTCGCATTCTGTTGCGCGTAGCTCCCGTAGCAGTTGTCTAGTTCGGAACGAACGCTGTGCTAGAGCGAGTTTCCGCAGATCGCGGCTGAGGGACCAGCGATATCTATCAGTACTAGCGATCTCCCTGGGGCCGACGCTCAGTTCCGCCGTCAGAGATGTAGAGAGGGGCGAGCGTTCAGCCGTGCGTGTGACGCCGAATGGGAGAGACTGCCCGCGGGCAATGATGGCCGGCGACAACTGACTCCGAAACGACTGCCCTATACCTACCCGACTTGTCTAGAAGCGGCTTTCGGAAACTTCCTACGTCGGTCGTCACGAGACCCCACACCCTTCGCCATTCGCCACTCGTCTTCCGTTGTATCTGAACCGGCACGCTACTCAGGCAATCACGAAAGCCATCGCCCACGACGAGCGTTCCCTTGGCGAGGAGGTGGTTCCGCAGCCGGAAACGGATCGACCTTTCGTGGACAACCGGCTCCTCCACCGGATCGACGACCGGTTCTCCATCATCCAACGGCGGAAACGCTTCAGGGCTAACCGAAAACTTGGTACCGACGCGAAGATCGCCGCCGTTTTCCCAGCCGAATGACCCGACTTCGACCAGGTACGTCTGACCTGATTGCATCGGCAGATCGTGGATACCGTCTGCGCCGCTTGGGCTATCGGACCAACCGTAGTCGTATCCGCAGCGCAGCTCATCCATAGCTCCGCTGCTCGAACGGAAAATCGCGATGACGGCCGGATAGTCACTGCCCTTCGTCGTGAAGCTGAACCACCCATCGGCCGAGGGCACAACTTTGTACCAGACGGTGTTGGTCGGTCGATCTCCGGTACACGTAAGGGTTGGCTCAGACGCCGAGACAGTTGCAAGATCCGTGTAAACGCGATCTGTGAACGTCGCCGGATCCTCGATCGAGAGCGCAGCCGCAGGCTCATCGTTCGATGAAACGGACCAGGCTGGTGTATCGATCGCGATCTCGTAGCCAGATGTTGGATCGCCGTTTCCTACCGAGATGGAGATCCCATTGGTGGAGTCCACGAACGTGTCACCCGTCAACCAGTTACCGCTTCCCGCGTCGGAAGTATCTTCGGGTTGCCGCTGGATCCAGACGTGGTCTTTGACTTCATCTACGTAATGGATGAGAACACCTTCACGTAATAGGCCTGCGTCGTACCCAACCTGCCGCCGCACCTCAACGGTGTAGAACCGAGTACTGGAACCTCGGATCGGAACACGTGCGATGACCAACCCAGATGATGTCGCATTAGAGGCAGGTGTCAACTGGATAGTGCTCGTTTGATTGGGTCCTGCAACGAATTCTTGGTCGGGGCGTATCCAGCCCGCTGTGAGTTTGCGATAAGCGAGCGGGTGAACGGGGACACACTCGAGCCATGACGCGTTGCACCCGAACGAGATGCTGCCCATCAGATCCCATGTCGAATCACCATCGCAACACGGCCCGGTGCTCGAGTGAGCGCGCCAGTCGAAGCCGTGCCCGATCTCATGCGCTAAGACTCCCCACGGTTCTTCTTGATCCGCCATCAGCACCCGCGCGTAGTCCTTCTCAACTCCATCACGCGAAAGGACGAGCCGACCTCCGTGGCCGAGATGGCTTAAGTCACCGTTTAACCAAAAGATTATGCCGTCGTACGCGGGGAAATTAACGTCCGCATCGGCCGCGGCCGTGCAATCGTCTCGGATCTTGCCCCCATCTGTACGACCATCTTCGTGAAAGTAGTAGCTGCGCGGGTTCGGCAGGTCATACCAGCCGAATACATCTTGACCCTGCAGATCCAGTTGCCCGAATGAAACCTCGCGCCAATAGTTGTTCTGACCGCGAGCTCCCCCACCCATCAACTCCCTGTAGTAGTTCGCTGGATGCGGCGTTGAAGGATCGTCACCAAAGCGGCACAGCAACGATACGTAGTTCATCGTTCCAGTAAAAGGATGGCCTGGCGCGGGAGGCATCTCTGGGTTGGCATGGGCCGCCTGCGGGCCCGGAAGCAAAGAAAACGCAGTCGCACACACTAGGACAACGCGTATCGCGAAGTGACATCGTCTTCTTCCGACACCAGCGTGCATGCGCACTAGGTTGGCCCTCATGGAGAGCACTCCTGCACGGCAAAGCCAGAAGGTCGACGTCGGTGAGGTGCGATGCCGGGTTTGCCCTGTTTTGTCATACTCAACGAAGCAGTTGTCCGCCGGAGGGCCGCGGTCGCTACTGACTTTCCAACGGCCCAGCAGTGCCATCAAGTTTTGGGAGGAGCTATGGGAAAAGTCGGCGCGAGCTTGGCCTCGCCATCGTCGTTGTCAGCCATATCGCGCCTGCAACGGCGCAGACGGAGACCTTCGCCGGCTATCGACGGGTGAGGCTCCCCACGACGAGTCCCCAATACATGGTCCGGGATCCACAGACGCAGCGGCTCTTCGTGTCGGAGGGTGAGGAAGGTCGTACGTCCTGGTTCTGGATCGAGCCGCTTCAGCCGAGGCGAAACTTGCGGTCCCGGGAGGTCCTGTAGGAGTGGTCCTCCGCGACCGCGAGCTGTTTGTGTCGAACTTTAACGACGCTGCAGTCGAAGTATTTAATGTTGATACGCTCCAGCACGTCAGGTCTATCGCGGTTCCGCATACGTGTAGTGGCGAGAGGCCGCTTTGACGCCGACGGCGTTTTCCGAGCGCGCATCTCGCTTCGTCGGGACGCGACACTTCAAGCCAGGTGGAGTGGAGATCACCGTTTCGCCTCCGCTCGATCTGAGAAGATCCAAATCAACGTTCGCAACTAGCTCTTGTTGCACCCTTCGAAGACTCGACCTACATGGATACACGGGGGAGCTAGATCGCGCCACCGCACGACGTCGATGAGCAACCGGTCGATGTTTAGCGACACTAGTGGCTAAGGGCAGCCTCCAACCTCGAGACGCTGGAACTCAAGGATTCGGGACGATCCTCCGCCAGCGCCGGGAGTCCGAGTCATAGGTCGCGCCATCTCCGAGAGCGATGTGACCGAATCGCCAGGTGCCGCCGTAGACGAACAAGTCACCTCCTATCGCGGTGGCGGCATGTAGAAACCTCGGCCGGATCGGCGCCACCGGCAGTCGACGCCACTGGTCGCGGAGCGGGTCGTAGGCGGCGCCATCCGCGAAAGACCGTCGGTAGTTGTAGCCGCCGAAGATGATGACCTCCTCCCCCGTCCACGTCGTGGAGTGGTAATGCCTCCCCTTCAACGGTGACGGCGCCAGCTTCCTCCAAGAGTCTGTTGCTGGGTCGTAGGCCGCTCCGTCAGCACGATCTTTGCTGTGACTCGAACCGCCCCAAACAACCACCTCACTTCCCGTCCAGGTTAACGGCAGCCATTGCCGCGGCGACAGCGGCGCCGGAGCGATTTTCCGCCAGGTGTCGGTAAGCGGATCGTAGGCAGCGCCATCTCCCAGGTCGCTGTCGGCATTCGACCCACCCCAGACGATCATCTCCGTCCCGGTCCACGCCATTGAGTGTGACCAGCGCCCCGCAACTGGAGCGGGAGACGTTCGCCGCCACGTACCCGTCGAAGGGGCGTAGGCGACTCCCCGCCTGTAGGGACGACTTGAGTGATCCGGGCCGCCCCAGATGACGACCTCGCGACCCGTCCATACGCCCTGGAATCCACTCCACTTCTTGTAGGGGAACGCGATCTTGTCCCATCTACCCGTCCCTAGGTCATAGGCGGCAGCTACGACGTCGTAGTGCGGCCTGGTCTTGTTGCCGATGACGATCAACTTCTCGCCCGTCCAGACACCCGCCGTCGCTCTGAATGGAGGCAAGTCCGGCGGCGCGCCGATCAAACTCGATCGCACAGACCCCGGATCAAGTAGCAGCCCATCCATAGCTATGTCGCCGAACGTGAAGTGGCCCCCGCGGTCACCTCCCCAGATGACAGCGCTCTCGTCCACAACCGCGATTACGGGGTTCGACCGGGCGAGCGCGCCCGATCCATCCGCGCAATCCCGAGGCACTACCTTTGAAACGTCAGCGACATCCGCGAATTCGCTGTAGAACGCGCACGGCGTCTTCATGGCCTGTACCGGCCCTGCACTTTCGAGCGACGTGATCGCGCATCCATCGGTGTCAGCGTTGAGCGTGGCCGAAACGCTGTTGATTCCCGCCTCCCTTAGAGAATCGCTCTTGCGGGTGACGAGCATCTGGAAACCGTTCTTAGACGGGTGAAAGGCGCTGTAGCCGGAGTTGTGCAGCCGGTCATTGGCGTCCCACGCAGCACTCGCCCAGTCACCTACGTCGTCGAACACACCTCGTCCGGCGTAAGCCGCTGCAACCAGGTCCTCGATCTGAGGGGCGACCACCAGCTCCTCCAGAGCCTGGAGATCACGGCCGTTGTAGGCGGCTAGGAAGTCTTCAATTAAGCGGTCAGGGAACGGCTGGCACAGCCCCACTTCGCCGTCTCTCGATGTGGCCGGAGATGGCGTCCCACGAGGTGAGACTGCTCGATCGGTCGGTTCGGGCGTGCACGCCGGCACCATCAGAACAGCTGCCACGGCCACTCGACCAACTAGGGCTTTGCTCATCATCCCTTTGACGTCTCAGGGGTCGCAAAGGTTCGCTCCCTGGCACAGAAACAAGTGAAAAGACCATGCCCGTTCGCAACGGAGCGCCCGCGCGTCCGCCAGTCATCGGGACTAGCGCTTTTATCAAGGACTAGGAGCGCTGTGCTAGTGGTTTTCAATTGCCTTCGGCGTCGCGACGGGCACATTTGCGCTGGCTAGAAGGTCCGCTAGCTCCTTGGCGTTTTGTTGGGCGTAGTCCCTGTAGCAGTTGTTCATCAGTACGTGGGTCTCTTTCGCTTCGCTCGCGAGGTCTTGGATCCGCGGTGCCCACTCCTTCAGCTCCTTGTCCGAATAGAGATAGGCAAAGCGGCGCTGCACCGACCCGCTCTCCCACTCGTCCCGGTTGTGGCCGTGGAAGCGCACGACCGCGAGATCAGAGGTCGCGGCTACCACCGGCGGCACCGAGCTCTTGAAGCCCTGCGGCATGTCGACGCAGACGTACGGCAGATCGTGGCCCTCCAGGAACTGCAGCGTCTCCTCCCGGTTGTCCTCGTTCATCCAGCTCGGCTGGCGGAATTCGACGCAGATCTTCATGGGAGCCGCCCGCTTCGCGCACTCCAGGATGTAGTCCTTGTTGCGCCGCGAGATCGGGAACCAGTGAGGGAACTGGAACAGCAACGCGCCGAGTTTGCCTGCGTCTTGCAACGGCTGCAACGCCGAGAGGAACCTGTCCCATACCTCGTCGATCGTCTTGTCGTCCAGATCGGACAGGTAGACGTTCTTCTTGTCGGTCTCCGGACGGATGT
>JADDQX010000171.1 GCA_016781115.1 Actinomycetota bacterium
CTCCTGTTTATCGCGCCGGCGGAACTAATGGAAATACGTAAATGCAGCAACAGAGCAAGCGGGAGCCTTACCGGCGCCGGCCCATCTCGCGCTGCATGTTGCGCTCCGCGTCCTTCTTCGCGATCGACTGCCTCTTGTCGTAGGTCTTCTTGCCTTTGGCGATCGCGATCTCCGCCTTGGCCAGGCCGTGCTTGAAGTAGAGGCGCAGGGGAACCAGCGTGCGGCCATCCTGCGCGACCGCGGATCTCAGCCGCTCGATCTCACCCCGGTGGAGCAAGAGTTTCCGGGGACGCAGAGGATCGTGGTTGGCGCGGTTGCCGTGGGAGTACGGGTTGATGTGGCACTGCATCAGCCAGACCTCCCCGTCCTGCACGGAAGCGTAGGCATCCGTGAGGTTGGCCTTGCCGTCGCGGCACGATTTGACCTCTGTCCCAACCAGCGCGAGCCCCGCTTCGAACGTGTCCTCGATCAGATAGTCGTGACGAGCCTTGCGGTTGTGGGTGATGAGCTTGGTGCCACCGCCCTCAGGCATCCTCAGCCCCCAGCGTTGTCCGAGAGCAGCATCCCGCGCAGGATCTCGAAAGCTCGACGCTTCTGAACCTCGGGATCTCCGGCGACCTCGACGTCGGGTGCGATGCCCTCGCCGTCGATGCTCCCGCCCTCGGGAGTGAGATAAGCCGCGGTGGTGAGCTTCAGCGCCGATCCATCGAGCAGTGGGATCAAGCGCTGAACGGAACCCTTCCCATAGGTATTCGTACCCACCACGATCGCGCGGCCACGATCCTGCAGGGCGCCGGTCACGATCTCGGAAGCACTGGCGGTGCCGCCGTTCACCAACACCACGAGCGGGATGTTTTCGAACGCGTCGCCCTCTGCCTCATACACCGCATCGGGTTCCGAACGGCTCTGGTACGAGACCACCTCACCGTCTTCGATGAACACCGAAGCCACCTCGACCCCCTCGTCGAAGAGGCCCCCGCCGTTGTCACGCATGTCTAGGACGATGCCTTCCGCTCCCTCCGCCGACAGCCGCTGGACCTCGCCCCGCACGTCTTCTCCCGCACCCTCGGCGAACGTCACGAGCTGGATGTAACCGAGATCTCCTTCAAGCGAAGCACGAACGTTAGGAAGGTCGATCTCGCGGCGGGTGATGTCGAAGCTCAGCTCCTCCCGCCGGCGCGCGATCCCAAGGTTCACCTCGGTCCCCTCCGGGCCCTTGATGCGGGCGACGGCCTCATCGCTCGTCATCTTGTCGACCGCCTTTCCGTCGATCGTTCGGATGACGTCACCCGCCGCGAGTCCCGCCGCCAGAGCGGGGCTCTCGGGTAGCACGGACACGATCTTCAGGGTGCCTTTCACCGTCTTCAGCCACACCCCGATGCCGGAGAACCTCCCGGTCGTCAACTCCTGGAAGGAGCGGTAATCCTTCGGTGTGTAGAAGAGCGCGTAGGGGTCGTCTTGTTCCTGCTTGAGGACCTTGATCATCCCCCTGACGGCCCCGCGAGCGAGCTCGTCCTCGCCCGGCTGCTCGACAGCCTCGTTCCTTATCTCGTCATACGCATCCCGGATGATCCGGAGCGCGGCCCCCTTCTCGTCTACGTCGATCGTCGGCGCGTTAGCCGGATCGAAGGAGCGACGGGCGGTGGTGTAGCCGACGCTGAAGGCGCCCGCGGTCACGACGAGCAGGCTCAGCACAACGATCGCGATCTTCTGCCAGCGCTCCATAGCTCAAGGGTAGAGGCTCAGAGGTCGTACGGGGGCTACTGCAGGTACGGCATCGGGTCGACCGGGGACCCGCCGACCCGGACCTCGAAATGGAGGTGGGGGCCCGTGCAGTAGCCGGTGCAGCCGACGTTCGCGATGGGAGCTCCTCGTCCGACCTGCTGTCCGCTCGTCACGGAGAACGCCGAGAGGTGGTTGTAGGTCGTGGCGAGGCCGCCGCCGTGATCGACGACGATGACGTTGCCGTATCCGCTCATCGCACCGACGTACGCGACCACACCGGCATCGGCGGCCACCACTGTGGCGCCGTACGGGGCGCCGATGTCGATCCCTGTGTGGAGACGCTGGTCCCCGAAGATCGGGTGCGTCCGGTAGCCATACGGAGAGGTAAGAGGACCCGCGGCGGGCCACAGCAGTTGGCCACCTCCGCTCGGAACCGCTGCGCTCGGAGCCGACGCGGCCGCCGCGGCGGCGCGGGCGGCGAGGATGGACTCGATCCGAGCAGCGTCGGCGTCGAGCTGAGCGACGACCTGCTCATATTTGCTCTTCTTGGATTCCGCCTGAGCCAGCAGGTTCTCTTTCTCAGCCAGCACGGCCCGCTGCGCTTCCAGAACCGACCGGCGTTCCTGGAGAACCTGTGCAAGCTCGGCCTTGTCCTCCTCCAGCGCGAGCTTCTGGGTCGCGATCCGAGCTTGCTCTTCTTCGACGAGATCGCGCTTGACCTCGGTCTCGTCACGGAGGAGCTCGATCCCCTCGACGAGCTCCGAGTCGGCGTCCAACGCAGACTCGTAGTAGGAGGTCCGGTCGACGACTTCGTTGAAGGTGGTGGAAGACAAAAGCCCCTCGAGATGGCTGGTGGGCCCCGCCATGTAGGCGGCAACGGCACGATCGGTGAAGAGGTCGGTGCGGGTATCGAGCCGCGACAGGATCTCCTGCAGCTCGCGGGTCAACAGGTTGAGGCGTTGCTGGGCCGCCGTCAGGTCCCTCTGCACGACGGCGATCCGCCCGTTGAGCTCGTCCATGCTGGTGTCGAGCCGGTTCACCTCGACCTGGATCGCAGAGGCTTTGGTGTCGAGGCTCGCGACCTTCTGCTCGAGGCGATCGGCCTCCGCGTCGAAATGCTGGACCTTCGACTGCGCGTTCTGACGCCGATCCTCTTTCCGGTCGAGCTTCTTCTCGAGCGTTTGCGCAAGCGCAGGCAGAGAGAGCGCGAGGAAGCAGACCAGCAGCACCAGGACCGTGGTCTCCCGCCCGCGAAGTCCACGAAGGGATCGCATCCGAGTCATGTTATTTAGCGAACGTCTGAAAAGAACGGATTTATGACCTCCCACACAAGGAGGTCGGCCGTTGGGAACGGTGTCTTTAGACCTCGAGGAAACGACGGAGAGCCATCATCGAGCCGATGAGGCCCACGGCACACCCGACGCCGCCCAGCACCAACATGACAGTAACGATCTCAGCGGAGGTGAAGCTGAAGACGGGGCCGAGGAAAGTCAACGTCTCCCCGATGCGAGAGAACAACAACGTGTTGGCCAGCAGGATCACGCCTCCGGCCGCGACCGCTCCCATCAGAGCGGCGAAGACACCTTCCAGCATGAAGGGGATCCGGATGAACCAGTTCGTCGCACCGACGAGCTTCATGATCCCGATCTCGTCCCGGCGGGCGTAGATCGCCAGCCGGATCGTGTTCGCGATCAGGGCGGCGGCGGCGATCATCAAGATGATCGACATCACCAATGTGATCGTGCGAAGCAGCGAATTCACCCTCAATAGGCGCTTGATGATCTCCCCGCCGAAACGCACGTCCTTCACCCCGGGAGCACCCTCGATAGCCGACGCCACCGTCTCGGTGTCGTCCGCGTCCTTGAGCTTGACGCGCAACGAGGCAGGAAGCGCATCCTCCGGAAGGTTCTCGTAGAACTCCGGCTGCGTCTCGTACATCTCGCGGAACTCCTGGAACGCCTGATCCTTGGACACATAGGTGACGTCTTGGACCTCGGGCATCTGTGAGATGTCTTCCTCGAGGAGGCTGATCTCGCCTTGGGTCGCGTCGTCGCGCAGGTAGGTGGAGATCTCGACCTTCGCCTCCCAGTTGAGCGTGACGTTGTTCACGATCAGGCCCAGGATCTGGGTGCCGCCCAGAAGCAACAACGAGATCGCTACCGTGGATATGGCGGCGACGGTCATGAGGAAGTTGCGGCGCAGGTTCTGCACGGTCTCGCCGACGAAGTAGCCGACCCTCATGTGCCCACCCCATAGATGCCGCGACTCTGGTCTCTAACCACGTGTCCACCCTCCAACTCGATAACTCGGCGTCGCATCGAGTCCACGATCGCGTGGTCGTGCGTCGCCATCACAACGGTAGTTCCGGTCCGGTTGATGCGATCTAGCAGCCGCATGGCAACCAGGTCGGACCTCGCCTGATCGAGGCGCTGCGCGAGTCCGACACCGTTGCGCGCCTGGGCGGTGATGAGTTCGCCGTCCTGCTGCCCCAGGTCGACGGCCTTGAGGCAGCCGTTTCCATCGCCGAAAAACTTCAGGAGGTCCTGCGGCGCTCCTTCCTCGTGGAAGGCGTGGTCCTGGATGTTGAGGCCAGCATCGGGGTGGTCCTGTCCGGTCAGCACGGCACGGAGGCGAGCACGCTCATGCAGCGCGCGGACGTCGCCATGTACGTGGCCAAGCAGCGCAACCTCGGGGTGTTCGCCTACGACCCCGCGCTGGACTCCCACAGCCCGGAGCGGCTCTCCCTGCTCGGAGACCTACGCAGAGCCTTGACCGAGGATGAGCTGTTCCTGCTCTACCAGCCCAAGGTCAGCCTCAGTACGGGCGAGGTGTGCGGGGCCGAGGCGCTGGTTCGCTGGAACCACCCCTCCCGCGGCCTCATCCTGCCCGACGCCTTCATTCCGCTCGCGGAGAACACCGGGCTCATCGGCCCCCTCACCCGCCGGGTCCTGAACCTGGCCCTGGCCCAGGCCCGCCAGTGGGCGGAGCAGGGGTCGCCCCTGCAAGTGGCGGTGAACCTGTCCGCCCGCAACCTGCTCGACGACCGCCTCGACGCCCTCGTGGCCGAGCTGCTGACCGCGCACGGGGTGGCCGCGCACCTGCTCAAGCTGGAGGTGACCGAGAGCGCGATCATGACCGACCCCGTCCGGGCCAAGAACCTGCTCCAGCGGCTGCACGCCCAAGGGGTCGCCATCTCCATCGACGACTTCGGGGCCGGCTACACCAGCCTCGGCCAGCTCAAGAACCTTCCCGTCACCGAGCTGAAGATCGACCGCTCCTTCGTGATGACGATGGAGTCCGACACCAGCAACGCCCTGATCGTCCGCAGCGTCATCGAGCTCAGCCACAACCTGGGGCTCAGCGCCGTCGCCGAGGGCGTCGAGGGCGCCGACATCCTCGCCACGCTCTCCGGCTACTCCTGCGACATCGCACAGGGATACCACCTCTCAAGGCCGCTGCCGCCGGATGTCTTCGACCACTGGCGAGCCCACTGGGCTGGTGTACCGAGCCTGCCGCCAGCCCCCGCCGTGGAGTCCCTTGAGCCTGCCTAGGTGTAGTGACCACGAGCGTTGTTGACGGCGAGGCTGGCGGCTGAGACTTGAGGAGACCTCCGGACGAAGGTGTGGGTGCTGACGCCATACAGAACGGCCCGGAGGTCTCGTGTCCCACGCCAACGCCCGCCTGACCGTCCACGGCCGCGCCGAACTTGTCCGCCGAGTGGTCGAGCAAGGCCGGCCGGTC
>JADDQX010000172.1 GCA_016781115.1 Actinomycetota bacterium
GTGCTGCCCGCCACCTCGTCCAGCCGATCGAGGATCGCGCCGAGCTCGACCACCTCACGGAAGATCTTCGTGTCGGTGCCGGCGTGCGGGACAAGGGCGGAGTGGAACTTCTCGGCGCCGGCCCGTGACGCCCGCCATTGGAAGAACAACACGCCGTCAGCGCCACGCGCCACGTGCTGCAGGCTGTTGCGCGTCATCTCGCCCGGTGCCTTTGCGACGTTGCGCGGCTGCCAGTTCACCGCGCTCGTGGAGTGCTCCATCAGAAGCCAGGGGCGGCCCCCGGCGAGACCGCGCGTCAGGTCGGCGCTGAACGCCAGCTCGATGTGGCCATCGGGGTTCGCCGCGCGGAGGTAGTGGTCGTTGCTGACCACGTCGACCTCGTCCGCCCAGGCCCAGTAGTCCATGTCGCGGATGCCTTCGATGACCATGAAGTTGGTCGTCACCGGGACGTCAGGCGACAGCTGGCGGAGGACGGCCTTCTCGCCGCGGAAGTTGTCGAGCAGCTCGTCAGACGAGAATCGGCGGTAGTCCAGCTGCTGCGTGGGGTTCGTGAACGTCGGAGCGAGGCGCGGGGGCCAGATCTCCTCCCAGGCGCTGTACCGCTGTGACCAGAACGCCGTCGCCCACACCTCGTTGAGCCGGTCCAGCGTCTCGTATCGCCGGCGCAGCCACTGACGGAACGCCTCGGCGCTGATGTCGCAGTAGCAGTGGACGTTGTGGCCACCGAGCTCGTTGCCGACGTGCCAGAGGGCCAGGGCCGGGTGGCGGCCGTAACGTTCCGCGAGCGCGCGGACGAGCGCGAGAGAGCGCTCGCGGTAGGCAGGTGAGCTCGGGCAGAAAGCCTGCCGGCCACCCGGCCACATCCGCCGGCCGTCGTACGTCACAGGCAAGGTCTCGGGGTGCAGGGCTGCCAGCCAGGGGGGAGGAGACGCCGTCGCCGTAGCGAGGTCGACGCGCAGGCCCGCCGAGTCGAGGCGCGCGATGACGCGATCGAGCCATCCGAAGTCGAACTCGTCGGGCCGCGGCTCGAGCAGCGCCCAGGAGAAGACCCCGACGGTCACGAGGTCGACGCCGGCTCGGCGCATGAGGTCGACGTCCTCGGACCAGACGTGCTCGGGCCATTGCTCGGGGTTGTAATCGCCACCGAAGGCGATGCCATCGGTCATGCGGGGTGTTCCCACCGGCGCAGCGTGCCCGAGTGGACCGGGGCAGTCAACCGATCTCATCGCGAGCTTCCACCATGAACCACGACGGATGCCACGAAGGGGCCATTCGAGCGCCTCGCCCAGCTAGATCGACTCATCCGTCTATTGACAGCCGCCCTCGCACCCCCGTCGAATGATGGTGCTTGTGCTGGGTCCCGCCGGCCCACCCCCTTCTGGAGGCAACGATGCCCCGCTTCCGCTCCCGCGACGAGTACCTCGCGAGCATCGTCCCACCGTCCGCGTCGGCGACCGCCGGCCTTCGCCGGCGGAGCTTCCTCAAGGGCACGTTGGCGGCCGGTGCGGCGATCGGGTTCCCCGGCCTGCTGGCTGCCTGCGGCGGTGACCAAGGCGGGACCGGCGGCGGTGGGGGCGGCGGCGGCACCGTCACGTGGGGCACGAACGAGAGCGGTACGACGTTCGCCGAGCAGCACCAGGCGGAGGCCAGGGACTTCGAGTCGAAGAACGACGGCATCAAGGTCAAGATCAACGCCGTCGAGCACAACACGTTCCAGGAGAACATCAACAACTACCTGCAGGGGAGCCCGGACGACGTCTTCACGTGGTTCGCGGGCTACCGGATGCGATTCTTTGCCGAGCGCGGGCTGATCGGCGACGTGAGCGACGTCTGGCCGCTCGAGGGGATCCCCGACTCCTTCAAGGAAGCCTCGACCGGGAACGACGGCAAGCAATACTTCGTGCCTCAGTCGTACTACCCCTGGGCAGTGTTCCACCGCAAGTCCGTGTTCCAGAAGAACGGGTACGAACAGCCCAAGACGCTCGACGAAATGACTTCCCTCGCCAAGCAGATGCAGAAGGACGGGCTCGTCCCGTTCGCGTTCGCGGACAAGGACGGCTGGCCCGCAATGGGCACCTTCGACGTCCTGAACATGCGGATCAACGGTTTCGACTACCACATCAATCTCATGGCCGGCGAGGAGGCGTGGGACAGCGCCGAAGTGAAGGCCGTCTTCGACATGTGGCGCTCGTTGCTGCCGTATCACCAGACCGATGCGCTCGGACGCACGTGGCAGGAGGCGGCCCAAGCTCTGCAGAAGAGGCAGGCCGGGATGTACCTGCTCGGCACCTTCATGAACGAACAGTTCCCTGAGAACGAGCGAGCAGACATCGACTTCTTCACCTTCCCCGAGATCGACCCGGCGATCGGCGCCGGCGCGATCGACGCCCCGATCGACGGCAACTGCATGTCTGCGAAGCCGAAGAACGAGGAGGGCGCGAAGACGTTCCTGAAGTATCTCGCCTCGCCGGATGCCCTCACCGCCGCCGTGAAGGCGACGAAGCTCCCGTTCATCTCGGCGAACGAGAACGCCGACCAGAGCGCCTACACCGAGCTGCAGAAGAAGTCCGCGGAACTGGTCGGGCAGGCCGAGAACATCGCACAGTTCCTCGACCGCGACACCCGCCCCGACTTCGCTTCAACCGTGATCATCCCGGCGTTCCAGGAGTTCATCAAGAACCCGGACGACATCGACGGCCTGACCAAGAGCATCGAGGAGCAGAAGCAGTCGATTTTCGCCGGCTGAGCAGTGCGGGGAGGATACGACCGATGAGCGTGACCAGCCCGACTCCGGCCGGCCGGGTCCGCAAGGACACGACCGAGGGCGGCGCGTCGGCGCGGCGGCGACGCCGGCGTACGACGGGGTTGGACCGCGCCGTCGTGGCTGTCATGGTCGGTGTTCCGACGGCGCTCGTGATCCTGCTGGTGTGGTTGCCGGCGTTCGGCTCGGTGTTGCTCGGTTTTGCGCGGTGGGAAGGCATCGGCGGTCTCGACACGATCCAGTGGATCGGTCTGGAGAACTACCGCAACATCTTCACGATCTACCCACCCTTCTACCCGGCGCTTCAGAACAACCTGATCTGGTTGCTGTTCATCTTCTTCGTCCCGACCTTGCTCGGCATCTTCCTCGCCGTCCTGCTCGACCGGGAACTGAGAGGTGGGCGGCTCTACCAGACGGCCTTCTTCCTGCCGGTCGTACTCTCCCTCGCGCTCACCGGCTTCATCTGGCAGCTGCTCTACTCGCGTGACCAGGGCCTCGTCAACGCGATCGCCGGAACCGAGATCGACTGGTACGGCAACCCCGATGTGAACCTGTGGGCCATCCTCGTGGCGACCGGCTGGAAGCACGTCGGCTACGTGATGCTGCTCTACCTCGCCGGGCTCAAGGCCGTGGACCCCTCCCTCAGGGAGGCGGCCGCGATGGACGGCTCCGGCGAGGTGTCGACGTTCTTCCGGATCATCCTGCCCGTCATGGCACCGATCAACATCATCGTGCTCGTCGTCACCTTCATCGACTCATTGCGCGCGTTCGACATCGTCTGGGTCGTCAACAAGGGCCGCAACGGTCTTGAACTCATCGCCGCGCTGGTGACGCAGAACGTCGTCGGCGAGGCCAGCCGCATCGGCTTCGGGTCGGCACTGGCAACGATCATGCTGCTGATCTCGTCCGTCTTCGTCGCGGTCTATCTCAAAGTCGTGATGGGAGGGCAGAAGTGAGCACGGCGAGCACAGAGGTGACGCCGCGCTCGACCGGTGCCGCCCACCACGCTGCCGCCGGCCGCAAGCGCCGCATGACGCCACAGCGAGTAGCACTCCACGCGTTCCTCGCGGTGATGGCCCTTGGGTGGTTGTTTCCGCTGCTCTGGGCCGTCTTTAACTCGTTCCGCGACTACGCCTACACCGCCGAGCACGGCTACGCGTCCTTCGGCGGGTTCACCCTCGCGAACTACTCGAACGCGTGGGAGCGAGGGAACTTCACGCACCACTTCGTCAACTCGGTGCTGATCACGGGGCCGGCCGTCCTACTCACGCTGTTCCTCTCCGCGTGTGTCGCGTTCGTCCTAGCACGCTTCAGTTTCAAGCTGAACCTCACACTGCTCGGCGTCTTCCTTGCGGCCAACCTGCTGCCACCGCAGTCGCTGCTCATCCCCATCTACCGGATCTTCCGGCTGGTTCCGCTGCCGATGTGGATGAGCGATTCCGGGACGATGTTGAACAGCTACTGGGGGCTGATCCTCGTCAATACGGCGATCCAGACCGGCTTTTGCACGTTCGTGCTCAGCAACTACATGAAGACGCTCCCGCACGAGCTCTACGAGTCCGCCGAGGTCGACGGAGCGAGCGTAGTGCGACAGTTCTGGCAGCTCACGCTGCCGCTGTGCCGCCCGCCCCTGGCTGCGCTCGCCACGCTCCAGGTGACCTGGATCTACAACGAGTTCTTCTGGGCGACGGTCCTGCTTCAGAGTGGTGACAAGTTCCCCATCACGAGCTCGCTCAACAACCTGAAGGGGCAGTTCTTCGTCGACTACAACCTGCTCTCCGCAGGTTCGGTTCTCGTCGCCCTGCCCCCGATCATCATCTTCTTCGTCCTGCAGAAGCAGTTCGTCTCCGGTCTCACGCTCGGAGCGACGAAGGGCTAGCAGCCGAGAAGGCGGCGGTTCGCGTCAGCGTGATCGGCGTAGGCGACGACCCCGAGGGCGGCCGCACCGGCAGTGCTGAAGAACTATGTCCTGAACCAGGACGCCACAGGCGGCTCCGTGTGACCTTCCAGTGAGACGCGCGGCAGACCGCGGTCGAGCCACCGCGGCAGCCACCATGCGGCCCGGCCGAGCAGCGCCATCGACGCGGGGACGAGCATCATCCGGACTACGGTCGCGTCGAGGATGATCGCCGTCGCCATGCCGAGAGCCGGTCATCATCACCAGCGGCGAAGAACTCGCGACGAAGCTCAGGAACGCCACGGTCATGATCAGTGCCGCTGAGGTGATCACACGCCCCGTGGCGGCCAGCCCGCGGGCAACCGCCTCGGTTGGGTCGCCGGTGGCGTCGTACTCCTCGCGAATCCGAGACAGCAGGAAGACCTCGTAGTCCATGGACAGGCCGAACAGGACCGCGAACCACAGCACCGGCAGCGGTGAGACCACCGGCATGGTGTGCTCGAGGCCGAGCAGGCCCTGGAACCACCCCCACTGGAAGACTGCAACCGTCACCCCGTAGGCACCGCCGATCGAGAGCACGTTCATCGCGGCCGCCTTGAGCGGCACGACGATCGACCGGAAGACCAGCGCCATCAGCACGTACGACGCGGCGAGAACCGCGAGGACGAACACGGGAAGCGTGTCGGCGAGCTGGGCAGTGAGGTCGTCGGTCAAGGCCGTGAGACCCGCCACGGACACGTTCGCCGGCACCAGCGCACGAATCCGCTCCAGTGTCTGCGATGTCTCCGGATCCGCGGGC
>JADDQX010000173.1 GCA_016781115.1 Actinomycetota bacterium
CCTCGGCATCGGCGAGCGTGGCGTCTTTGTCCTGAGCGATCGAACGAACCGCCTCCCCGTGGAAACGGCCCTTTACGTCGCACTTCGCGACGGCGGAGACCACGCTGCCGTGATTATCCTCACCGGCACCGCCGCCCTCGTCGGCCTCCGCGTCCTGCTCTTCGGTCGCGGCGTCCTGCTCACCCTCGTGGGCATGATCTTTCGCCGGCTTCGACTTGTCGGGCTTGGGAGCTTCCGCCTTCTGCGTGTCGGTTCTGTCGGAGACCATGGCTCCAGGCATGGCCGCGGCGAACCCGACCGCAACCGCCGCCATGACGATGCCCAGCAGCACACCTCGAAGCCTCACCATGGTCGATCTCTCTCGTAGTAGTTGCGTGTCGTCTGGCTGGTATCGGCGGCGGAATAGTCATCCTTTAGTCATTTCGGACTAGTCCTCCCCCGGGGACCGCGATTCTCCGGGCGCGCTCCAAACCGTGTGTGAGGGCCGGTGGCGCAGGTTCTCCGGGCGCGAATGGTCGTATAGCCACCACGCGCGCTCAAAACCTTGTAGGGCCGCGCAGCGGCCGGAACGGCATACGCTCGGTCGCATGCTCTTGGACGAGTTCCTCGACCCGAAGATCTTGATCGTTTCGGGCAAGGGCGGCGTCGGCAAGACGACGGTGTCGGCGGCCCTCGCCCTGGTCGCGGCGCGCCACGGCCGCAAGGTGTGCATCGCGGAGGTGGACCAGAAGGGGACGCTTCCACGGTTGTTCGGCGGCGGCGCGCTGGGTTACGACCCCGCGGAGATCGCCCCCGGCGTCTGGGGCATGAACATCGTCCCGGAACAGGCGCTCGCCGAATACCTCGACGTCCAGTACCACATGAAGCGCGTCTCGAAGGTGTTCACCAACACCCACTTCGTCGACTACATCACCACCGCGGCCCCCGGCCTCAAAGACATCCTCGTCCTCGGCAAGATCTGGTTCCTCGAGCAGGGCCGGGGCGGCGGCGCGCAGGACTTCGACACGATCGTGGTCGATGCGCCGGCCGCCGGGCACATGCTCACCTTCCTGTCCGCGCCGATGGGGCTGTCGGACGCGTTGCGGGTCGGGCCCGTGAGACGTCAATCGGACTGGCTGGTGGAGATGCTGCGGGACGCGAAGCGCTCGCGGGTCCACCTCGTGACGCTCCCCGAGGAGATGCCGGTCTCCGAGACGCTCGAGACCTCGGAAGCACTCACGCACAAGATCGGGCTCAACCCAGGAGCAGTGTTCGCGAACGCCGTCTACCAGCAGCTCCTGACCCAAGACGAGCAGGAGACGCTGGACGCGGTGATGGGGGACGCCAACCCGCGCGAGCTCAAGATCGCGGCCGCCGAGGTGGGGCTGCGGCTCGACAAAGAGGACCTCAACGCGCTGGTCCGCTACGCCCACTTCCTGGAGGCGCGGCGGTCGATCCAGGCGAAGCATCTGCGCGCACTACGAAAGGGGCTAGAGGACCCCGTCGTCGAGCTCCCGTTCCTGTTCTCGGCGGGGCTCGCGTTGCCGGACATCGAAACCCTCGCCGACGTGATGGAAGAGAAGGTGGCGGAGCTGTGAGCGACGGCGTTCGATGAACATCATCCGCGACATCATCCACACCAAAGAGATCATCGTGTGCGCGGGCTCCGGTGGCGTCGGCAAGACGACGACCGCGGCCGCGATCGCTCTGCAAGCGGCGCTGGAAGGCAAGAAGACCGCGGTGCTGACGATCGATCCCGCGAAGCGCCTCGCCGCGTCGCTCGGCCTCAAGGAGCTATCCGACGAGCCGTCGAAGGTGAACTCGCGGAAGTTCACCGCCGCGGGACTCGAGCCGGAGGGAGAGCTCCACGCCATGATGCTCGACACCAAGTCGACGTTCGACAGGGTCGTGACGCGGTACGCGCCGACGCCGGAGCAAGCGGAACGCATCATCAACAACCGCTTCTACCGAAACATCTCGGGCACGCTCTCGGGAACCCAGGAATACATGGCGATGGAGAAGCTCTACGAGCTGCATGCGGACGGCGGCTACGACCTGATCGTGATCGATACACCGCCGACGAGGAACGCTCTCGACTTCCTCGATGCGCCGAAGCGGATGACCGACTTCTTCGAGAGCCGCGTGCTCAGGTGGTTCCTGCTTCCTTACATGAAGGGCGCGGGCGGTTTCATGAAGGTCGCGAACGTTGCAGCCACCACGTTCCTGCGCGTGGTCAAGAAGATCGTGGGGGCCGAGGTCCTCGAAGACACAGCAGAGTTCTTCGGGAACCTCGAGGGGATGTACGAGGGCTTCAAGCAGCGCGCCCGCGACGTCGCGGCCCTCCTGAAGTCGGACGCGACCTCGTTCGTCGTCGTGACGTCTCCCGCACTGGATTCGGTCGCAGAGGCGACCTTCTTCGCGACCAGGCTGAACGAATCCGGCCTCCCGTTCGGAGCGCTCGTCGTGAACCGGGTGCACCCTCACTTCGGCGACGACATCGGTGTGAAGCCAAGGCAGATATCGAAGCTCGACAAGGGTGACGCGGACGCGCGGCTCCTGGCGAAGCTGCTCGACAACCACGAGGCGTTCATGCGGGTGGTGCGGCTCGAGGAGCGCAACCTGGAGGCGCTTGCCCGGAAAGTGCCACGGCACCGCTGGGCCCGCGTTCCGTACCTGGAACAAGAAGCCGTCGACTTTTCTGGGCTGGTCGCCATCTCCGACGAACTGTTCGCCGGATAGGATTCGGCTCATGTTCGGACTGACGGGCACCGAGTTGGCCGCGCGAGCCATCGAAGGCTTCGTCTTCCTTCTCACCGCCGGCTCCGGGCTGTTCGTGGTCTACATGCTGGTCGGCCTCTTCCGTCTGCGCAAGGAGCAGAAGGGCCCGGCCTACCGGGGCGGCATCGGCCAGTGGACCTGGGCCGCCCACCGCATCACCGGGGTCCTCGTCATGGCCTTCCTCTTCGGCCACATCGTCGACACCTTCGCGGTCGGCTTCGGCCCGGAGCTCTACAACGAGACGATCGCCCTCTACAAGCAGTGGTGGTTCATGCCCTTCGAGGTCGCGCTGATCGCCGCCACGCTGTATCACGCGTTGAACGGGCTGCGCATCATCCTGTTCGACTTCTGGCCGGGGCTCGTCCTCCGCCAGCGCGCCTTCGGCTACGCGCAGCTGGTCCTGTTCGCGGCCGGGTTCACACCCGCTGCCGTCTTCATGCTCCGGCACGCGTACGAGGCCTCTCCCTTCTCCTGATGGCCGTCTCCGAAGCACGGCCCGTAGACCATCGGCTGGCGCCGGTGCTCGCCGAGGTCACACGCGAGATCAGCCGGCATGGCCTGAAGGCGGGCGACCCCCAAGGCGCCCCGGCGGTGCTTCGGGTCGGCGTGGAAGACCACGTGCGCCGGATCATCCAGGCGTACTGGACCCCGTTCCAGGCCGAGATACCCGGACGGTCGATCTCGCTCCACCTGGAGATACCGGAGCCGCGCGTGCACTGGGGCGAGTGCTACCTCACGCCCGACTACGTCAGCTGGTTCTTCTTCTTCGCGGAGCGCGACGACGGCGAGATCCAGCTCACCTACTACGAGCAGCACAAGAGCGTGCGCGACGCCATCCACAACTTCTTCGTCCACGCCAACTGGTACCTCATGACCGCCACCGATCGCTCCTGGGGCGACGTCGTCTACTCCCTCGCCGACGAGCTGCAGTGGGGCAAGGGGTTCGAAGTGCGCGAAGCAACCTCAGCCAGCCCCGCCGTTCAGGAGGCGCTCAAGAAGTCGACGATCATGTGGCTGCGCTGGCGCACGCCCGGTGGTGAGCAGACGATGCCGGTCTGGTACCTGTACGACGCGAAGGTCGGGAAGATCTACGTCCTCTCAGGCGAGAGACAGCAGGTGCTTCCGGGGGCGGAACGCATCCGGGAATGCGACGTGATCCTGCGCTGGAAGGGCAAGAGCGCGAACGTTGCCGAGCTGACCGCCGACGTACGGGTCATCACCGGGGACGACGAGGAGTGGACCGAGATCGCGGACCGGGTGGCGGAGAAACGCCTCAACATCCCGGGAACGCCCGAGGACACCGCACGCCGCTGGCGCGACGAGTGCGTGATCCTCGAGCTAACGCTGAGAAGCTAGCCGCTCCTGCACATGGCAGGCGCTTAGCGGCGTTTCGCGCTCCGCGCGGCGGAGGGGCTAGCTCGCGACCTGTCGGTTGAGCCGGCGCTGGTGCCGTCGTTCCCTCTCGGTGAGGCCGCCCCACACGCCGTGGTCCACCGGAGCCTCGATCGCGTACGAGAGACACTGGCTTCTCACGGGACACTCGCGACAGATCCTCTTCGCCTGCCGGTGCTCGACCGCACCGGGTGAGAACCACAGGTCCGGGTCGGTCTTGGCGCATATCGCCTGGGAGCGCCAGTCCTGATCCAGCAACAGTTCCACCTCGAAAACCTCCCGTCGCGCCGCCGCCCGCGTGTCCATCGAACATAGATGCAGGTGCCGAGAAAACCGATAGCCCAGAGAGGCGGTTTCCCTCCCCCTCTGGTGGGCCATAGGCGAGCTAGTCATTTCAGGTCACCCATACGCATAGTCGTCAGACGACGAATAGATGTTGAGGGCCAGCCTGCTTCGGCCAGCCCGTAGCACAGGAACGCCTGTGGCCGCGGCGAACCCCACGGTAGGGGTCGCAGTACCGCCGCAGAGGCGCGACCCTAGGAGGGTCATGAAAGCCTGGAGGACCAAGAGCTTCATCGCATGCGCCTTCGTCGCCTTGTTGGCGGCCCCCGTCGGCGCGGCCGAGGCCATGGCGCCCACCTACGTCAGCTCGGAGCCGGAGGACGGCGAGATGCTGGAGCGCGCCCCCGAGCGGGTCGAGGTCACCTTCGACGAGCCTCTGGATGAGGGCTCGGACCTGTCGGTGAAGGACGAGTGCGGCCGCACCGTCGACGCCGGAGACGCCGAGGTGGAGGCGAACACGATCAGCGTCGGCCTAGCTCTGAAGCCCGTCGGTGTCTATGAGGTCACCTATTTCGCCAAGGGGCTCGGGGGGCTTACGGGTCAGGAGACCGGAACCTTCGACTTCATGGTCCACAAGGGCCCGTCATGTGGCGACGGATCCGGCGGTCACGGCGGTAACGAGCGCAACGAGCATGGCGGCGAGGGGCCCGGCGGCGGTGGTGGGAACCACGGCGGTGGTGGGAACCACGCCGGTGGTGGGAACCACGGCGGCGGTTCTCGTGACCAGGAGCACTCGGGTTCGAGCGGCCACACCTCCGGCGGCAGCGGGAGGGATCACAGCTCGATGGACCACGGCTCTACCCGCCACAGCGGCTCCGCGAGGGCCGGGAAACACGGCGGGGACAAACGAGGATCGCAGCACGGCGGCAAGCATGGCGGAGGCCACGGAAAGAACCATGGGAAGGGCGGCATCGCCGGTGCCCACGGGCTTTTGGACATCCTCGAGAAGAACGAGCGGAAGGAAGAACGGGCGTTGGCTGCGGCCGGCGACGGGTTCCCCGTCGCGCCCGGCGGTCAGGCGGTCTTGCTCGCGCTCGCCCTCTCGCTCGTGATGGGCGTGCTGGGCGGCTGGTTCCTCAGGGTGTCGGGCGGGCGCTGACTCCTCCGCCGTCCGAGCCTGCAGGAGCGACTTCCTTCGTCCGGGCCTCTCCGGTCAGGAAACCGGTCATCCCCATGATCCCGAGCGCCAGGCCGAGCTCGACCGCGATCGTCTTTCTGAACAAGCCGCGCACG
>JADDQX010000174.1 GCA_016781115.1 Actinomycetota bacterium
CCTACTACCGGGACACGAGCCAACTCCGCCTCGATCCCGCCCTCGCCGAGGAGCTCGCCGTGCAGAACCTGGAGGCGCAGCAGGACGACCGAGCGCTCACCGACGCCCGGATCGTGGCCACCCCGGAGGAGATCACGATCAGCGCTACCGGCCAGGTCGACTTCACCCTGCTGCGCATCTTCATGGCTGACGAGGAGCCCTTCTCCGTTTCGGTCTCGGCCACGGCCGACGCCCGGAGGTCGCCGTGATACGGCCTCGTCCTCGGCTCGCTCCGGTCGCCGCCCTCGTCATCCTGCTTGTCATTGCCGGGTGTGCCGGTGACGGTGGCGAGGAGGCGGCGGTCTCCACGACCACGGCGCCTTCCTCAGCCCCTCCCCCTGTCGAGTCGACCACGACCAGCGTTCAGCCTGATGAGGTCCCTGATCCCGCCACCAGGGGAGACGACTTCGACACTGTCTTTCGGGAGCTTCTCGCCTTTGAGACGTGGCTGTTCGAGCATCCCGCGCTGGAGCCGCTCGACCTCATCTACACCGAGGATGCCAACATCCGCCCGGGGATCGAGGAGTTCGTCGAGGACCTGATGGCCAAGGGCTGGCGCTACGACGACGAGGGACCAGTGATCCACTCGGTGGCGGTCGAGCGACGGGTCGACCCCCTCAACGTCCTTCTCCAGGTAGAGACGAGCCACGGGCCCCAGCTCGTGGTGAACGAGACCGGGGAGCTTGTCGAAGAGGGTGAGGGGTGGCCTCGCCGGCGCGAGCAGTACCTGCTCAAGCGGGGCGACGACGGCCGCTGGCGAATCCAGAATTACGCCAACAACGGCCCGGTCGAGCCGGAGGCAGGTTGATGGTGGGTCGAGTCCGGGGACACCGGCTCGTGGTTGTCGTGGCCCTCATCGTCGCGGTGGTGGCCAGCACCATCGCGCCCGCGCAAGCCAGTCCGGACCACGGGGCGGCGCTCGACGAGAGCGGTGCAGGAGGGTTCATCGGCCTGAACCCCGAGGACCCAGACACGGGGGGCGTCGTCACCGTCGGCGCACCTGCCTCCACTGAGGAAGGTGACGAACCGGCTCGACCCCGGTACCGGATCGAGAACGGGGGCGACTGCATCGTGGGCGAGAGGGAGAACGCCGACGGATCGATCGAACCGGTGCTCGGCACCACCTGGTTGACGGTGCTGGCTGACGAGAACACTGACAGCAACACGATCGTCGACGCGGTCTGCGCTGTCGAGACTCTTCCTCCGCCTCCACCACCGCCCTCGCCCGACGAGGTCTGGCAGTTCATCCCCCTGGTTGAGCCTGGGCTGGGCATCAATCCGGTAGGCGACGGGCTGACCGGGTTGGAGACGTGGCTCTGGCACGAGGGTCCGACATCGGGCGTGTCGGTGACACCGACGCTGCGCGGCTACGACCTCCTGGTCGAGGCAAGGCCGGTGCTCTACCGCTGGGATATGGGTGAGGAGCCCGAGGCCATCTACTCCAGCCCTTCGCCCGGAAGCGAGGACCAGCCAGCGGCAAGCCACGTATACGAAACCAAGGGGGACTATGAGGTGACCATGCAGGTCGTGTGGGAGGGCTCGTACGAGTTCACGGGTTTCGGCGTGTCGAACAGCGGCTCGCTCGGCAGCGTGACGGTGGAGAGCTCCAGGGACTATCACGTGGCCGAAGCAAGGGCGGTGCGTCGGTGAGCGAGGTGCTCGACATCGAGGTCGACGGCGAGATCGAGCGTCACGGCAACGCCAGCCCCGGTGATCGACCGGGACGCTGGGGCCTGCCCGTCGCCATCGCTCTTACCGGATCGCTGGTGATGGCGGTATTGGTTCTGGTCGTGCTTCCGGCCTTGACCGGTTCCGAGGACAGCCTTGGCCCGAACGCTGGTCGTCAAGCACAAGCCACACCTGTGGTTGCTCCAGCCCCCACTGCGCCTCCTGTCGACGCCAGGATCGTCGCAGCGCAATCTGCCCTTGCCGCATGGGGCGAGTTCGTGGTTGACGGCGACCTGGAGCGCCTCAAGCCATGGTTCGCTGAGGACGGCCCGCAGTACCGCCAGCTTGCTGAGGAGGCACAGAGCCTTGCCGAGAACAAGGCCGGCGCTGGTTACACCGTAACGACCGAGAGTGAGTTGGTAGTGACCGACGAGGGGTCGGAGGCCGTGATCCTCGCGACGACCACGTGGAATCGACCATCGGAGACGGCACAGCGGTTCGCATGGGAGGTAGTGCTTCGTCGAGGAAGCGATGGTGAATGGCAGTTGTGGACCGTCCGGGAGCCCAAGAATTGACCGTCGGCAGGGCATGATTTGAAGGCCGCGCTGTCCGCCCTGGGGGCGGACAGGACGACTCGCCCGCTGGCGGCCAGCAACGATTGCCGGCCCGGCGAGCATCATTCACGGCACCTCGGCGCTACAGCGCCGATACCCTCCGACGAGCGTTCTGGACGAGTCGAGGGACTTGACTGCGCTGGTTGTCCGCGCCTCCCGAAGTCCCTCCCGTCAGGGGGGTGCCCCCGTGTAACGAGGACTCGTTATGGTCGCGCGAACGTCCCAGTCGCATCCGCGCAGATTCCCCTTGGCACCGGTCCCGATGGCACGCCTTTGCCCGAGGGCAAGCTGCCGAAACGGGCGTCTATCGGCGTGGCGTCTTCCGGTCGACCAGGAACCTCGTTCCCGTTAGGCCACCCGTCATCAGGTCCTCGTTCAGAAGCTTCAACATTGTGGCGGCATCGACGTTCTCGAGCGAGAGCTGCCCCTCGACGATGAGCGCTTCCGCGTTCAGGCCCTGCCGTTCCGCTTCGCTTCGTACGTCGTCGATCGCCAGCTGGGCGAGATGGCAGCACGTATATCTGATCGTCGGTAACGGCGAGGTCGACCCGGCGCTCGAGTGCAAAGACAGGCTCCGAGACGCTCGTCAAGGATTGGGCGAGGCGAGTGAGGACGCGACCTGTACCGGCGGTAACGACGGGATTCGTCGCACGAACGAAGGAGGTTCTCGCCGTGGGATCATCGCCGACGACTGTCGCGTAGAACAGCAGCGGCTTCCTCGGCAGTTCACCTGCGCGAATCCGCGGCAGGGCGGTCGAGTTCCTGACGATGTCGATAATGTCGCTCTCGATTAGAGCCGAGGCGACGGGTAGTGCGAAAACTTCGTCCTGTTCGAGGTACGAGTCGGCGGAGTACGGCTTGTCGGTGCGCTCGCCGATTTCTTGAGCGGCGTTACTCGCCACGGTCCGGAGGAAGTCGGCGACTTCCATAGTCAACTCGACTCGACCGCCGAGGATCTTCTTCCCCTGCCTCCAACCGACCGCGAGCGTGACGGCTCCGTCGACGACGAGCGTCACGCCGCTGCTCTCGTCTCGATGAGGACGCCGTCACCCAACTCGGCGGCGAGAACGATGTCGCCACTCCTCGGTGTCGTCCGTGAAATGAGATACGCCTGGACGCCGTCGCCGGTGGTGACGGTATGCACGCGAAGTCGTGCAAGGTAGAGCAGTGGGTTGATGGCGATCATGTTCGACTGGACGTACACGCAGCCCACCACGGCGAGGAACAGCGCATACGCAGCGAGGTCGCGAGCGCTCGGTGAGGTGGCCATCACGAACGGGAGTAGGTAGGTGGCGAGGTAGCCGGCTACTTCTGAACCGCGATCGGCGACGCCGGCAACACGGTAGGGACCAGGTTCGAGCCGGTGGACGTCCACGAGGATGAGGAGGGTGCTGACCGCACCGGATACCGCCAGTGCGACGAAGAACCACATCGACGCGGAACTCTCCTGGCGGAGGGCGATGATCACCCACAGCGGCACGTAGGACCCGACGAAGAGACGGAATCTCACCCAAACGGAGCTCGCTGCGCCCGCTCGCATGACTCCTCCTGTCCAGGCCATTACGGGTTCAGAGTACGACAGAGGTGCGACAGCTACCATCCAACTGCCAGGTACGCCCGCCGCGCCGCCAGCATCGGCGGACTGCGCTGTGGACGAGCACGATCTGTCGCGCCAGATCGGCGACCATCACCGTCGTTACGCGCTCCGCGATACGCCTGGCGGGTCGCCTGGGCTGCTACCAACCCCATCCACCTCTCGACTGCGGCGCGATCAACCCGCAGTTTGCAGTACCTGTACTGAGCGGAATTGCTACCCGATCAAGTCTCCCTGATGCACCGCGCCAGGGGACCTTGCTATCTTGTCCGCCGATAGCGCGCGATTGGCTAGTACTTAATGTAGATAGCCGCGGCTGCAGCTCCAGCAACGAGCAGAGGATAAATGACTCGGAAGAAGGCGACGGGCGGTGCGTTCCAAACGTCTCTTAGACGAAATCTCCACAGATTAGTATAGAGGCCGTATCTGTAACCTGCTAACTGGACTCGCAAGTCACGCTCAGCATCAGGATCGTCGTCGCCGTGATGAAGCATTGCGAAGTATCGAGATGTGATGTTCTCGGCCATCCTTGCGTGATCCAGCGCCTGCCGATAGAGGCTTGCGTGGTAGGCATCCGCTAGAGCGATCGCGACAGTTACGGCGCCCGCCAAGGCGGCAAGTTGCCACCTATGGCGATCTACGGCAAAGCCAAGGAGTCCCAGCCACAACGTCACTCCCCACCCTCGGATGGTTGTCCCTGTGCCAACGATGCTCTCGATAAAGGCGCTCGTCCGCTCGTAGTCGAGGTCGATCAGCTTGAGAACCGCCTCTAGCGAGTCACTCTGGGCATCGCCTTCAAGCTCATTCTCCATTCGGGAAGCCCTCCAAGGCGTCTTCGTAATAACCAGCCGCTTCGTCCACCCGCTCCGCGATGGCCGGGAAATCAGCTTCTTCAGCCCAAGCTCCTATACGACGAAACAAGGTCGGAAGGTAAGTTAGATGGAACTCCGTGCGGTGCGACAGAGAGATTGTATAGCCGCGACCCTGGAGGTCTGGCCACAAGTCACAGAGCTTCTCGAATTGAACGATCAGGCTACGGGCTGCTTGGTGCGTCTTCTTTGAAAGGCCGAGCCGTTGTCGTGCCGCCTGCATCCGGGCTCGTTCATCGAGTCCAGTCAGGCGTACACCGAAACTCCTAAAGAACTGAGCGAAGAAGTTCTCGCAGAAGATAATAATCGAGGTGTCGGATGCAACCTCCGGGTCGGCCTCGTCCCCCTCTGCGATCAACTCCCGAATCTCGTCCGAGTATTCATCGACACGGTCAAAGAGTTCCAGTGCAATCGGCAAGCCCGGCGGATGGTTAGACACCGGCGATAGCGCGGACGGCGTCCAGTGCCCGTGTTGCACGACGTTCACCTTCCGGCCCTTCGTGGGGATCTGTAAGGCCCGTGTCGGACCGTCGTGTCGTTGCCTCGTAGAACGGCGCAAGATCAGTGATGGCAGCGAGGTCTTTGCGTAGCTCCGGATGGTGACGCGCGAAGGCAGCGAATGCTCGCTCACGGTCGAATACGGCGACGCCCGACGCGCACAGGCGAGCGATTACGATCGACTTGCCGATACTGTAGATACGTGAA
>JADDQX010000041.1:0-946 GCA_016781115.1 Actinomycetota bacterium
TCCACCAGTACGACGACCACGTGTCGTCCCGGCCCCTGCCGTCGCCGTTCTGCATGTCGGCGTACGCGACCTCCCGTCCGGCGAGCGGCGGGACCGTCGTAAACGGCTCGCCGAAGCCGGGGCTCGGAATCGGCTCGAGCTGCGTGACGCCGGTGAAGTCGAACACCGTCGTCCCGCCCTCATACGAGGCGCCGACGCCGAAGTACCCCTTGTTCGTCGGGATCACGTTGCCGTTGTGCAGCGAGCACACCTCCCGGAATCCGGGGACCGGCTGAGGCTGCGGCCGCGGGATCATGTACCGGCCCAACACCGGCACGTTGGGCGTGCCAGGTGGGACCGCCTTGTAGAACCAGGTGTTCCCGCGCGTGTCCTCGGGTCCATCGCATCCGTGCGCGCCGCCACCCTGCCACTCGTCCGTGAACAGGATCACCTCGCCGTCCCAGGTCCAGGACGCCGTGTGGAACAGGCCACCGGCGGCCGGGTTGGCCGGCGTGATGAACGGGTTGTAGATGTGCGAGTGCCGCGGACCAACGGTCTGCGGGTTCGCCGGGTCGGAGATATCCCACAGCTGGCCCTCCTCGAGACAGGCGGCCGCCGCGGTCTCGCGCCGCGGACGCGGGTTCGTCTCCGGGGACTGGCTGGCTTCAGTCAGCGTCGTGATGTCGTGGCAGCCGATCGCGCCGGTGCCACCGCTGCCGATCGTGCCGCGGAACGGCTTCGAGTCCCCGTCGAGCGGCTGCTCCTTGAGCACGTGCGCCAGCTCCGGCGCACGGTCCGGGATCTCGACGATCGAGATCCGCGCGTGCGGGGTGGTGCACCTCGGGCCTCCGAAGTCGGTGAAGCCCACCGGCGTGACGCTGAGGCCGATCGGATACGACGACACGTAGATGATCGCCCGCTGCTCGTCCTTGTCGGGGATCGTCGTGTGGGTGTGCGACCCGCACGC
>JADDQX010000041.1:986-1231 GCA_016781115.1 Actinomycetota bacterium
GTGACGTCCCAGATCCGCAGCCCCTCGAAGCCGAAGGCGAACCGCGTGAACGGCGGCGAGGGATTGTTGAACGAAATCGGCGTGTCACGGCTGGTGCGGCACTGGTCCTGCATGCCGTCGTTGGTCTGCGGCCGGTCGATCGACTGGATCAGCAGCAGCCGGTTGTTCGCCTTGTAGAACGAGACGTCGTTCTGCGGCCCGCGGCAGCGGACGTTGGCGACCTCGACCGGGTTCTCCGGGTCGTT
>JADDQX010000041.1:1372-16164 GCA_016781115.1 Actinomycetota bacterium
GTTGGCCGAGTGGAACATGTTCGGGCTCATCTCGGCCGGGTTCGTGCCGTGCTCCGCGCTCGCGGGGGTTGCCGCAAGGATGGGCGCGATGAGACCGAGAACGCAGACAACAACTAGTGCTTTCAGTTTTAGCAAGGTGCCTCCCAGCAGGATGATCAGGAATAAGTCGTGCGTTCGGCACGACCCGCTAGCGACGGCACATCAATCCATAGATCACCCCCGCACCTTTAGGTGGGATGCAGCAATAAGCAGGTCCCGCGTAAGATCCTGCTGGTCGACGGTGGAAAACCTACACAAATACCCCCTCTCACATCAAGCCAAACCCGTGAGGGCGTTCACTGTGCTCGGGCACGCCCGTCCTCGATGACCCGCGACACAACAAGGGCAGGGCGGGAGGGATTCGAACCCCCGGCCACTGGTTTTGGAGACCAGCGCTCTGACCAGACTGAGCTACCGCCCTAATGCGCAGGAGTCTAGTCGTGTTCAGGCGGTGGCGACCCGGCCGCGGCGCGTCTTCCAGAACGCAGCCCCCGCGGCTCCGATGACGGCCACCGCGACGCCGGTGGCATACCTGTTGCGGTTGCGGGTGACGTGGGTGCGCACCTCCTGCGCGCGCGAGGTTCGATAAGGGATCGAAGCGAGCTGATGGAACAGCTCCGCCGGAGGTTCTGCCGCTTGCGTCCTCAGGTCCTCCAACGATCGCGCCAGAGAGTTGTAACGCGCCAGCTCGGCCGAGCAGTCCGCGCAGCGTGATAGGTGCCTGCGAACAGGGAGCCCGGTATCGCCGTCGCGGCCGTAGGCCGGCAGGATCTCTCTGACCTCTTCACACCTCATCCCGCTTCTCCTTCGAAGACCAGGTCTCTCAATCTCTTGCGGGCCCGATGCACCCGCACCTTCGCTGCCGTCTCGGAGATCCCCAGGTGGTCGGCAACCTCCTGGATGCTCATCCCGTACACGTCCCTCAGAACCACGACGATCCGATGCTGCTCCGGCAGTGTCGCCAGAGCGGCCTCCAACCTCTGCACCTCGATCCGGGCTCCGGCGGTCGCCTCGACCGAACCCGAAGCGGGAAGTTGCACCAACGCCTCGTCTTCCATCCCCGACTCCTGGCTCTGTCGGCGCCGCCGGCCGCGGTGCTTGCTCAACGCCGAGTTGCTCGCGACCCGGTACAGCCACGTCTCGAACAGCGCGTCCCCGCGGAAGCTCTTCAGGCCCCGCCACGCCTTGAGGTACGCGTCCTGGGTCGCCTCAGCGGCATCGTGCGGGTCTCCCGAAATGCGGAGACACAAGGTGTAGACGTCCCGGTAGGTCCTTTCGACCAGGTCGCCCCAGGCTCTCTCGTCCCCGTCCTTGCAACGTTCGACGAGCTCAGCCGGGATGCGATCGGACGACGCTCCCTCCCGGTGAACGCTTGGACGCCTCATATGTGAACGAGGTTACAGGTGGCCCTTCGGCCATTAGCCTTCCGGCCGATGCGAGGTGAAGGCTTGGCGGCCGATCTAAGGCCGAGGATCCAGATCGGCGACGCGCTTTCGGTGGCACAGCTCGTGGACCTGAAGCGGTCCCGGGACTTGAGCGTAAGCGTGTGCCTGCCCGCGCTCGACGAGGCGGTGACCATCGGCGCGATCTGCGAACGGGTGCGGGCCCTGGTGGAGAGCGGGCTGGTGGACGAGCTCGTGGTGGTGGACTCCGGCTCGTCCGACGGGACCGCGGTGATCGCACGGAAGGCCGGGGCCGAGGTCTACGAGGCAGCGGCCATCCTGCCGCAGGTGCCCCGCGGCGGAGGCAAGGGTGGAACGTTATGGAGAAGCCTCGCGGTGCTGCGGGGAGACGTGGTGGTGTGGCTCGATTCGGACACGCGCAACTTCACCGACGCGTTCGTCACCCGGCTGCTTGCACCGCTCCTTGCGGAGCCGTCGGTGACCTACACCAAGGCTTTCTACGAACGCCCCTACGAAGGCGGCGGCGGCTCGAGCCTCACCGGAGGCGCGCGCGTGACCGAGCTGGTCGTGCGCCCTCTGTGCCACCTGCTCTTCCCGGAGCTCACCGGCTTCGTGCAACCTCTCTCGGGCGAGTACGCCGGATACCGAGACGACCTCGTCGCGGTCCCCTTCTTCAGTGGGTATGGCGTGGAGATCGGCTTGTTGATCGACCTCGTCGACGCGCATGGGTTGGCGTCGATGGTCCAGGTAGACCTGGGGTCTCGCACCCATCGGAACCAGGACGTGCTGGCGCTGGGGCGGATGAGCTTCCAGCTGATGCAGGTGATGACTCAGCGGGCACAGGAGATGGGGCGCCTGAAGCTGGCGGGCGAGTGGCCGGATAGCTTGCTCCAGTTCATCTCCAGTGAGAACGGCCCGACGCCGGTGAGCCGCGAGCTGGGGGTGAGAGAGCTCCCCCCTATGAAGAGCGTCCTTTCAGCCGGCTGAAGCCACGGCCAGAGGGGCGCTTCGTCTCGTCGCCGACCACCGGCGGTTCTTCTGCCGCCACGTTCTCACCTTCCACGACCACCGCGGGTTCCTCCGGCACGACGGAAGGAGGGACGACGCCTGCTGGGGCCCCGTAGGGAGACGCCTCGACGCCCAGCACGCGTGTGGACCAGAAGTGGCTCATGACGAGCTTCGCGACCGCGACCGCGGGAACCCCGAGCAGGACTCCCCAGAATCCGGCGAGGGTGCCGCCCGCGAGGATCGACAACATCACCGTCACCGGGTGGAGCTGCACGGTTCGCTTCATGACGTTCGGGCTGATGATGTGGTTGTCGATCTGTTGAACGGCCAGCGCTACGACTGCCGCCTTGAGGCCTAGCGCCGGGCCTCCCGTGATGAACCCGATCAGCATGCCCAGACCCCCTCCGATGAAGGGGCCCACCAACGGGATGAGGTTCGTGAATCCGGCGATCGCGCCGATGATCAGCCAGAACGGGAGCCCGATGATCGCGAAGCCGACGGAAGCCATGATCCCGACGGTCAGCGCAACGAGGAACTGACCTTTGAAGAACCCGCCTACGGTGCGGCCTACCTTGGAACCGAGATCGGCCACCTCCTGCCGATGGGTTTCGGGGACGAGGTTCAAGACGTCCCGCTGCAAATGCGGCAGGTCTATCAAGAGGTACAGCGCGAGCAGGGGGCCGAGGATGAAGATGAAAAGCACCTCGAGGACCGAGGATCCCAGCTCCGTGATCCTGTCGGCCGAGGCCGTGACGCGCTCGCGGAACCGCTGAGTCACCTCGTCGCATCTTTCGTGCGAGGGAGCATCTGCGTCTCCGGTCTGATCCGCTCCCAGCAGGCACGTAACCTGCGACGTGTCGACCCTCACGCCGAAGCGGTCGTTCGCGTCCTCCCCGAACCCTTCGATCGTGTCCGCGAGCTCTAGCTTGAACTCCGGCCACTGCTGGCTGAAGTTGTCCACCTGGCGGGAGATCAATGGCGTCACCGCTATCACCAGCAGCGTGATGCTGCCGAGCACGACGACGTAGGCGAGGAACGTCCCCATCGTCCGCTTCACCCGCCTCTCTTCGAGCCGGGTCACTATCGGGTTGATCAGATAGATGATCAAGAGCGCGAGAACGAGCGGCGGGAAGATGATCCGGATCTTGAACAAGACCCAGACGAGGACCGCTCCGAGGATGAGCAGACCGATGACCGACCAGGCAGCTACGCCCGCTCGTCGCAGGCGTTCGCCCGCGGGGAGACGGGGAAGCTGAGGGGTCGTCGACATAGAAGAAGTATCCACCGGTCTTCGGTGAAGGAGTCGTGTTAGGCGGGGAGCCGTTCCGCGATCGTGCGGGCTCCACGCGCGAGCGCCGCGAACGGATCCTCCGTGCCTCCTGCGACCTGGGTCATCCTGGAGAGATCCAGCACGTCGCTGAAGCCGGCGGTCAGAGCGACCTTCGGCGCAACCGCGATGCTGCCGAAGATCCCGAGGCAGGGAACGCCGTGATCGCGTGACATGAGTGCGACCCCCGCCGGAGCCTTGCCCGCAAGGCTCTGTTCGTCGAAGCGCCCTTCGCCGCTGAGGACGACGTCTGCCAGCGAGATCAACCGGTCGAGGCGCAGGCTCTCGGCGACGAAGGCGAACCCGGAGCGGAGCTCGGCTCCCAGGAACGCGACCAACCCTGCTCCTATGCCCCCTCCTGCGCCCGCGTAGGGGGCGCTCAGGACGTCGATGCCGACGTCGCGCTGGATCACACGCCCGAGGTTGGTCAGGCCGCGTTCGAGCAGCTCCACCTGTTCGGGCGAGGCTCCCTTCTGGGGGCCGAAACGTCGTGCCGCCCCCTCCGGCCCAACCAGCGGAGCATCGACATCGCATAGCCCCACCACCCTGCGTTGAACCGGCTCGGGCGCCGGCGCGATCCGGGCGAGATCCACCAAGGCTCCTCCTCCCGGACGAAGAGGATCGCCGGCCTCGTCGAGGAAGCGCCACCCGAACGCGCGGGCGAGCCCGGTGCCGCCGTCGACGGATGCCGTGCCACCAACCGCTACCAGAACCGCGCTCGTTCCGGACAACGCAGCCGCTTGCACAAGCGCATCGCCGATCCCGTGCGAATCAGCGGTGAGAACGTCGCCCGTCTCTGGTGCCGCCGTCTCGATGCACACCGTTCCGTCGGCGAGGACTGCTAATGGCGCTCGTACCTCTGCACCCCAGGGATCCACCGTCGATACGTAGCGCTTGTCGCCATCGATCGCGTCGATCAACGCGTCCATGGTTCCGGGCCCACCGTCCGCCAGTGGACACAGCGACACCACCGCGCTCGGCAACGCTTCCCGCACACCTTCTGCGATCGCGAGCGCCGCGGCGGGACCCGACAGCGTTCCTTTGAACTTATCGGGGGCAATCAGCGCGCGCACGGCCACCTACGATACGGAACGTGGACGAGGAGATGAAGGTAGCCCTCGTCTCGAACCGCGGACCCGTCACCTTCACGGAGACCTCGGAAGGGTTTGAGAGGAAACGAGGCGCGGGAGGATTGGCCGGTGCGCTCGACCCCGTCGCACGTCGATTGGGCCAGAAAGCGGTTTGGGTAGCGGCAGCGACCTCGGATGCGGATCGGAAGGCGATCGCCGCGGGTGAGGTGGAACGTCTGAACGACCTGCTGGGCTACCCCGTCCACATGCTCGATATAGAACCCGGACGCTACAGCCGCTACTACGACGTCGTCTCTAATCGCATGCTGTGGTTCGCGAACCACTGCCTGTGGGACGAGCTGGCCATCCGCGACTTCGGCGAGGACGAGCTCGCGGCGTGGGACGAGGCATACGAGCCGGTGAACGAGAGATTCGCGCGGGCGGCGGCGGATCACGCCGATCCTGAGTCGGTCGTTCTGTTCCAGGACTATCACCTGGCGACCGCGCCGCTGTATCTCCGAAAGCTCCACCCGCGTCAGACGATCTTCCATTTCACCCACTCGTCCTTCTGCGGGCCGGATGGTCTGGAACGGCTTCCACGACCGCTGCCGAGGCGTGTGATCGAGGGGATGCTCGGAGCGGATCTCGTCGGCTTCCACGTCCCCGACTGGGCGAACAACTTCATGGCGTGCTGTGAGCGGATCGGAGCCCGTGTCGACCGCTCCTCCGGGTGCGTGGAGCACGAGGGGCGACGGAGCTGGATCCGGACCTACCCCATACCCATCGATCCCCAGGGTCTGCGGGAGCGCGCGCAGAGAGACACGGCGCTGCTGTGGAGGGACCGCTTCCTCAGCGGCTGGACCCACGGTGGCCCCGCCGAGGGGAGGCTGATCGTCCGCGCCGATCGCACCGAGCCGTCGAAGAACATCATCAGAGGCTTCGAGGCCTTCGGACGGCTGCTGGACCGGCGGCCCGACCTCGCGGCGACCACCCGGTTCATCGCGTGCCTCTACCCGTCCAGGCAATCGATGCCGGAGTACCGCAGGTACAGCGAGCGGATCGAGGAGGTGGTCGACGAGGTTAAGGCCCGCCACCCCGGCTCGATCCAGCTGTTCCTCCAAGACGACTTCGACCGAACCCTGGCCGCGTTGCGCATCTACGACGTATTGCTGGTGAACCCGATCATGGACGGGATGAACCTCGTCTCCAAGGAGGGGCCCACGCTCAACGAGGCTTCGGGTGTCCTGGTGCTGTCGCGTGGTGCGGGCTCGTTCGATGAGCTCGGGGAGCATGCGGTGGAGATCGACGACGCCCTGGACGTCGAGGCCACCGCGGATGCCCTGGAACGGGCCCTCGAGATGGATCCCGCGGAGAAAGCTACGAGAGCAGAGGCGTTGCGGCGCGCCGCTGCGGCGCGTCAGCCGGCCGACTGGATCGATGCCCAGCTAGAGGATCTGGGGGCGATCCAAGGAGGAAGACCGCCGGCGACGCCGCCTCCGCATCCCTAGAGAAGACTGCGCAAGAGGTCCAGCATCCCGGCCGGACCCTCCACCGTCACATCCGACCGCTCTACCAACTCCTCCGGTGCCTCATCGGAGAGGACTCCCACGCGCAGCGTCGCTAAACCTCTTTGATCCAGCTCGTCGAGAGCATCGAAGCCGGGGAGATCCACCCTGTCATCCCCCGCGAACAACGCCCCTCTGAGGCCGGCTTCTTGTGCGACCTCCAGGACCACGGTCTTCTTCGACAGAGACAGCGGTGGCCTCAGCTCGTAGGCGAGCCGGCCTCCGGCTCGCAAGAGCCCGTGGCGTTCTGCGAGCGTCCCCGCCAGGCGATCCAACTTCACCGACGCCTCTTCGGGATCCTCGGCGGCGCGGAAGTGCAGCCCGATGATCACCTCTTTGTCTTCCACGATCACGCCCGGGAGATCGAGTGCCGCGACCGCGTCCTGCGCCTCGTCTCGCACTTGCCTCATCAGATCCGCGAAGGGAGCGACGAGCCGCGACAGGACGACTTCACCGTCTCTCACGCGCTGAGCGCCGTGGACTCCCCAGATGTCGAGCTCGGGCCCAAGCCACTCGAGGAGCTCGTGCGCCGAACGGCCCGACACGATCGTGACGACGGGATACGACTGCGCGAGATCCTGCAGTACCTGCGCAGCGCCCGCGACGGGACGTGCCTCCGATGGGATGTGCACGATCTCAGAAAGCGTTCCGTCGAAATCGAGGAAGATCCCGGTGTCGCGCGCCCGCCGCTTCATCTCGTCCAGCGTCGCTCGCACGTCCGGAGCGTAGACGCTTGGCTTCTACACTCTCGCGATGAAGCGGTGCCGCGCGCTCGCGCTGTTGATGCTCGTTGCGGCGATGACCGCATGTAGACCCGACACGGTAGAGCTCGCCTACCGCTACGCTCCCGAGGCCTCGATCACCTACGAGATGCGGGCTCATGCGGTCGCCAGCTGGGACATAGGTGGACCGGGGGAAGGGTCCTACGACGTGACCTTCGAGGTCACCGAGACGGTGGAATCGACGGACGCCCAGAGCGTCGTCGTCTCGGTGGTGATGGTGCCGCTCGAGGTAGACGAACGGGGGCTGCCCTCGCCCGGCTCCAGAGAGCGGTCGTTCGCGTTGCGCATCGGACCTAACGGTGAGGTGTTCGAGGTGCTCGAGGTGGACGGCGTTCCGGCCGAGGCGCTCGACCCCGACGAGCTCGCATTCATCGGTACCTATCGTCCACCGCTCCCTCCCCACCCCGTGCGTCTGAGGGACACCTGGAGAGCACAGCAACAGGTCGATCTCGAGTCGGTTTTCCAACAGGTAGTGACGACGGGGCAGCTGCAGGGGCTGAGGCGGGATGCGGAGGGCAAGATCGCGGAGGTCGATTACTCGGGCGAAGGTCCGCTGGTGTGGATGACGACGCTTCCCCAAGGTGAGGCCGAGCTGACGGGTTCGGCCGTGACGAGCAGTGAGGCCGAGGTGGACATCGACGGCGGGTTCCTCCGTAGCGCCGCCTCCTCGACCACGGGCGACTTCGACGTGCGGGTCGACCCCGGCGGCGAGCGTGCCCCGATCGTCGGGACGCTCAGGCTGGATCTGGAACTGTCGCTCGAGAAGATCGACCGACCTGCCTCCGACTAGCTAGACCTCGTCGGCTCCCACGACCACGTGGACCGCCACGGTGTCCGAAAGGTTGTCCGGCTTCGACTGCGCCACCCACCCGAGACGCTCGGCCAGGACCTGCGCGGCTTCCTGGGCTTCGGGGTAGGACCAGAACACCGTCGTTCGGTCGTACGCCGCGGACGATTCGTCGATCGCTTCGATACGGAAGCCCAGGCCCTCGAGGCGAGCGGCAACGGCGTCGTCTACGGCCGGGTCCGAGGTTCCGTTCAAGACCTGGATGTTGATGCCGGCGGTGATGAACGGCGGCGGGCCGGGCCTCTTCGTCTTCGTGGGCTTCGGCTTGGGCTTTGGCTTGGCTTTCGGCTTCGGCGAGGCCGCTGCGACCTTGGGTTTGGTGTCGGTGGGAGACGGAGTGGCCGTTGCCGACGGGGACGGTGAGCCCGCATCCGCCACCGGTTTGGCCTCATCGCCCCCGAGCGCGTTGACGAGGATCCAAACCGCTACCCCCACGACCCCCGCGATCAGGAACCAGGGGACGAACCAGCCCAGGACGGATCGGATGAACGGACCCTGCTCACCTGCTGAATGCCTGCCCATCGGGCGGGGGTCCTACCTCTTGCTGGGGGAGTATTCCGCGCCCAGCAGACGGGCGACCCGCTGTCGCTGACGGTAGACGCGCAGCCTCTTCAACCTCTTGACGAGGATGGGGTCGTAGCCCATCGCGGCCGGCTTCTCGAGCAACTCGTTGAGTAGCTGGTAGTAGCGAGTAGCCGACATGTCGAAGCGTTCCTTGATGGCTTGCTCCTTGACCCCGGCGTGCTTCCACCAGGACCGCTCGAAATCGAGTACGGCCTTCTCCCGCTCGTCTAGCTCGTCCATACGGGCCAGCGTAGTGCCAACGTCGCGTGCCGCCGTGGATTTGGGGTGCCCGTTACCCGGGCGGTTTTAAGGGAACAGGCCGCGGGTGAGGTGCGCCTCCGCGACCCGGCCGACGCCGATCCAGTGAGCGGCTTGCCGCATGGAGAGACCCTTCGCCATCGCCAGGTCGTAGACCTCGTCGAACGCTCGTTCCATGATCAGACGAAGCCGGTCGTTGACCTCCTCTTCGTCCCAGAAGTAAGCCTGGATGTCCTGCACCCACTCGAAGTAGGACACGGTGACGCCGCCGGAGTTGGCGAGGATGTCCGGAACCACGAAAACGCCGCGGTCGTGGAGGATCTTGTCGCCCTCGAACGTGATCGGCCCGTTGGCCGCCTCGCACACAACCCTGGCCTTGACCTTGTCGGCGTTCTTCACGGTGACCACGCCCTCGATCGCGGCGGGCACCAGCACATCGCAGTCGATCTCGAGCAGGTCCGCGTTCGTTATGGGCTCGGCCCCCCCGTAGCCGGCGACGGTTCCTGCCTCGCGGCTGTGCCGGTTGATCGCCTCCGGATCGAGGCCCCGGTCTCGGTACAGGCCTCCCTCAGCGTCCGAGACCGCTACGACGCGACAGCCGGCGTCGTGCAAGAGCTGGGCCGCGTACCCACCGACCTTGCCGTAGCCCTGGATGGCGACCGACACCTCGTCGATGCCCACGCCCAGAGCCTTCAGGGTCGAAAAGATCATGTACATGACACCGCGCGAGGTCGCGCCGGCGCGACCCTTGGAGCCGCCGATGCTGACGGGCTTACCGGTGACGACTCCCGGGACGGAGAAGCCGGAGTTCATGGAGTAGGTGTCCATGATCCAGCTCATGATCTCTTCGTTGGTGTTCATGTCGGGGGCCGGGATGTCTTTCTCCGGCCCGATGAAGGGAAGGATCTCCGACGCATACCGGCGTGTCATCCGTTCGAGCTCCGAGCGAGTCAGCTCTTTGGGATCCACCGCCACTCCACCCTTCGCGCCTCCGAAGGGGATGCCCGCGATCGCGCACTTCCAGGTCATCCACATCGCCAGCGCCTTCACCTCGTCGAGCCCCACCTCCGGGTGATAGCGGATCCCGCCTTTGGCGGGGCCGCGGGTGACGTTGTGGTGGACGCGGTACCCCTGGTAGACGCGGGTGGATCCATCGTCCATCCGGAACGGAACCGAGACGCTGAGGGAGCGCTTGGGGCTGCGCAGGATCGCGTGGACGCCCGGCGCGAGGCCCATCAGCTCGGCCACTTCGTCGAGCTGCGCCAGCGCGGTCTCCCAGGCGGTGTCGTGTGAGGGATCGGTCTGCGCAGGGGTGACGACGGGTTCTGTTTCCACGAGCCGGGTGTCGGATTCGAACCGACGGCCAATCGCTTACAAGGCGATTGCTCTACCTAACTGAGCTAACCCGGCGTCTCAACTAGAAGATCCTTTGCCCAGCGTACCGTTCTCGCCTGCGGCCTCCACGTGGATCCGACGGGCTCCGCGGCAGACCCTAGACGGCCTCTACGTCGCGCGTGGCTAGGTGTTGCTCCAGCTTTCGCTTGATGCGCTGGAGCGCGTTGTCGATCGACTTCACGTGGCGGCCCAGCATGTCGCCGATCTGTTGATACGACTTGCCGTCCATGTAGAGCTGAAGGACCTCCGTCTCGAGGTCGGACAACAGCTTTCCCATCGACGACCGGATGCTGGAGATCTCCTCGGCCGAGATCACTAGCTCTGCGGGATCCACGGCTCGCTGGACCAGCGCGTCCTCGAGAGGGCGATCATCGTCGTGTCCCGCGGGCTTGTTCAACGACACGTAGGAGTTCAACGGGATGTGCTTCTGGCGGGTCGCGGTTTTGATCGCGGTGATGATCTGCCGGGTGATGCAGAGCTCCGCGAACGCCCTGAAGGCGGTGTTCTTGTCCGCCTGGAAGTCACGGACCGCCTTGAAGAGGCCGATCATCCCTTCCTGGACGATGTCTTCCTTGTCGGCGCCGGCCAGGAAGTAAGTGCGTGCTTTGGCTCTCGCATAGTGGCGGTATCGGTGAAGCAACTCGTCGATCGCCTGGTCTTGCCCGCTGCGCGCGAGTTCGACCAACGCGTCGTCTTCGAGCTCCTTCAATGGTTGCACTACCGCACCCGTTCCTCGTGGCGAGCCGCGGCCACGCTGCCGCGCCGAAGCCGAATCATTCACAGGGTATCGGAAGACTTCTTCCGTCGAGCAACCTCGAACATCGCGATGGCCCCGGCAACGGCCACGTTCAGCGATCCGATACGTCCCTTTTGGGGGATGCGCACCAACCCGTCGCAGCGCTCGCGGATGTTCTTCGAGAGCCCCGTTCCCTCTGCCCCCAGCACCATCCCGAGGGGTGATTCGAGCAGGTCCGACGACCACAGATCCTCGTCGGCCTCACCCGCGAGGCCGACGATCCAGAGCCCGGCCTCCTTAGCTTGATCGAGCGCCCTCCCGAGATTGGTCACTCGGGCGACCGGCAATACCTCGGCGGCCCCCGCGGCGACACGTCTAACCGCGCCGGTAACCCCGGCAGAACGATGCGTCGGTACGACCACGCCGCCGAACCCGCAGCACTCCGCGGTGCGGATCAGCGATCCCAGGTTGTGCGGGTCGGTAACGCCATCTAGGAACAGCACCGCTGCATCGGGACCGAACAGGCTCTCGAGGCTGGCATAGCGATAACGGCCCGTGATCGCGGCCACCCCTTGGTGACTCTCCCCATCGGTGAGCCGATCGATCTCCAGGCGAGGGACCACCTTCACCGGGATGGCGGCCTCTTCGGCGCGCCGTCTGATCTCGCCGAGAACGGCCGAGGGCGCCAGACCCGCCGCCAGCAGGATCCGCTCTGCGGGACGTCGCGCCCGCAGAAGCTCCAACACGGGACGCCTGCCACTCAGCACGGACCCCCGTGGCTCCGAGTTAATGGGACGGGGCACTTATCCGCCAGCGCGCGCCGACGGGGGTGTCCTCGATAGCGACACCCAGCTCCGTCAGCTTGGTTCGGATCTCATCGGCTTCGGCGAAGTCCTTGTTAGCGCGCGCTCGCTCGCGCCGCTCCAGGAGGTACTCGATCAATCCACCGACCAACTCCGATCCTGTGGCCTCGTGTTCCGGGAACGAGAACCCCAGAACGCCGGTGAGCTCCGTGAAAGCGGTGACATCGGCCGCGAGAGCCTCGCGGGCGCCAGCCACACCGGCTTGAGCGTCCGGTAGGCGTCTGTTCCCTTGGCGCACCAGCTCGTGGATCGCCGCGAACGCCTCCGCGGAATTGAAGTCATCGTCCATCGCCCCCACGAACGCCCGGACCGCGGTCGCGTCATCACCATCGGGAAGCGGGCTATCGACCGGCCGTTGCGTCGGGCCTGAAGGAAGCTCTCCCAACGCGTGCCGCGCGGAGCTGATGAACGTGCGCCACCGCTCGTAGCTCTGCTCCGCGTCGTCGAGCGCTGCTTCCGAGAACACGACCTGACTCCGATAAGACCCTTGCAACATCCAGTAGCGGACGGCCTCGCCCCGATACCGCTGCAAGACCTCGCGCGCGAGGGCCACGTTGCCGAGTGACTTCGACATCTTCTCCGCGTCCATCTGCACCATCCCCGCATGCAGCCAGTAACGAGCGAAGGGTTCGGTGCCGGCGAGCGCCTCCGCCTGCGCGATCTCGTTCTCGTGGTGGGGAAAGATCAAGTCGCTCCCGCCGCCGTGGATGTCGAAGCCCATCCCAAGGTACTTGTCGGACATCACCGAGCACTCGATGTGCCACCCTGGCCGCCCCGGCCCCCACGGCGATCCCCAAGCCGGCTCTCCCTCCTTGGCGGCTTTCCACAAGGAGAAGTCCAGCGGGTGCCGCTTCCCGGGATGCGGCTCCACCCGCTCCCCGGCGCGCATGTCGTCCAAACTTCGTCCCGACAGCTTTCCGTACCCGGCGAAGTTCTCGACCGCGAACCAGACGTTTCCCTCCGCCGGGTACGCAACGCCTTTATCAACGAGACCCGAGATGGCATCGATCATCTCGTCGATGTGCGTGGTCGCGCGCGGGACGACGTCCGGTTGTCCGCCTCCCAAGCCGGCCAGATCCTCCTCGAAGGCTCGCTCGTACTTCACGGTCACCTCGTCCGGCGACAGGCCCTCGATCTTTGCCCGCTCGATGATCTTGTCGTCGACGTCGGTGTAGTTCATGACGAAGGTGACGTCGTAGCCGCGGTAGGAGAGATAGCGGCGGATCAGGTCGAACCAGATGATCGTGCGCATGTTGCCGATGTGCGCGAAGTTGTAGACCGTCATCCCACAGCAATAGATCCCCACCTTGCCGGGATCGCGCGGCTCGAACGGGACGACGCGACGCGACATCGAGTCGTAGACCTGGATCCGCATGACGGTCAGAGTAAAGGTTGGACGAGAGCGACGGCCATCGCTGCGATGCCCTCTCCGCGCCCGGTGAAGCCGAGGCCGTCGGTGGTCGTTGCTTTGACCGAAACAAGACGCGCATCTATGGACAGTGCCCTTGCGATGTTTCTAACCATGGTGGCGACGTGCGGCCCCATACGGGGAGATTCCGCGATGACCGTCCCATCGACGTTCACCACCTGCCAGCCGGCCTCGGCGACGGAAGCCGCTATGTGCTCGAGCAGCGCCAAGCTGGATGCCCCCCTCCACGCGTCGGACGCGGGAAACATCGCGCCGAGCTCGCCCAGTCCGGCCGCGCCGAGCAGCGCGTCTCCGATCGCGTGGCTCAGAACGTCGGCATCGGAATGACCCGCCAGCCCCACATCGTGCGGAACGGTGACGCCGCCGATCACGAGAGGCCGCCCCGCGGAGAAGGCATGGGCGTCGACGCCGAGGCCCACCCTCATGAGCTCAGCTCCCGCGCGTGCGCGGCGGCTCGGGCGACATCGTTCGCGTCTGTGACCTTGAAACCGGAGACCGCCCCTTCGACGACGGCGACGGTTCCCCCGTAGTGCTCGATCAACTGCGCGTCATCCGTCCCCTGAACGTCATCCCTAACGGCGCGAGCGTGCAGGTCGCGCAACAGGTCCGTCTTGAACGCCTGCGGGGTCTGGATGTTCCACACCTGCTCTCGGTCGAGCGTCTTCACCACTCGCCGGTCCCGCACCACCTTCACGGTCTCTTTCATCTGCAGCCCCGGGACGGCAGCGTCGGCTTCCTCCAGCGCGAGCACCACCGCGGCGAAGACCTCTCGCGGGGCGAACGGACGCGCGGCGTCGTGAACGACAACTCTGGGATGGCGAACGTGCTCGAGTCCGGCTCGCACGCTCGCCTGACGCGTCGCACCTCCGGCCACGATCCGAGATGCATCGGGGAGCAGACCCGTCACCTCGTCGACCCGATCCTCTGGAACGACCACGATGATGTCAGCGATACCCGCCGCGACGATCCCGTCGTAGCTCCACTTGATGAGGGGTCGGCCCGCGAGATCCAGCAGCTGTTTCGGAACACTGGCTCCGACTCGCCGGCCGCTGCCGCCTGCAGCGAGGATCGCTGCAGTGTCCGGAAGGACGTCAGTTATCCGAGAACCTCGTCGAGCATCTTCTCGGCGGCTTCCTCGTCGCAGTTCTTGGAGAAGGTGAGCTCGGAGACGAGGATCTGACGAGCTTTCGTGAGCATGCGCTTCTCGCCGGCTGCGAGCCCCTTCTCCCTGTCGCGCTGATGCAGGCTGCGGACGACGTCCGCCACTTGATAGATGTCGCCCGACCGCAGCTTCTCGACGTTCGCCTTGAAGCGGCGGGACCAGTTGGTCGTGTTCGTCGTGGGTTCGTTCTTCTTGAGCACCTTCAGGACCTTGGGGACCTCTTTGGCGGGCGTGACCTGGCGAAGCCCGACCTCTTCCGTCGAGTCCGTGGGGACCATCAGGGTGAGCTCTCCGTAGGCCAGCTTCAGGATGAAGTATTCGCGCTTCTCGCCGAACATCTCTTT
>JADDQX010000175.1:0-3413 GCA_016781115.1 Actinomycetota bacterium
CCGAAGGGAGCGCACTGCTAATGCGTTAAGGGGCTCACGCTCCTTCCGGGGTTCAAATCCCCGCGCCTCCGCCAGTTGGCCTCTTTCTGTTCCCCCCAGCGGGTAACCTGTGCTCGATGCGCCCGTAGCTCAGTGGATTAGAGCGTCCGGCTACGGACCGGAAGGTCGGGGGTTCGAATCCCTCCGGGCGTACGGGGGCGGCGCTTCGACGACGTGGAGGTTCTGAAGTCATGCTCCGACGCATCGCCGAACAGCGCCGACGCCTGATCCTCAGCAAGGCCGAGCGCTATCTCGACGATGACGAGCGGGTTCTCCGGTGGGCCCGCGCCATGCAGATCGACGGACGCCGGGAGGGCTTCGTCTACATCACCCCCCGCCGCTTCATCGTGCACTTCACGGGCCGCCAGGACGGGGTGCCGGGCGATTTCCGCTGGGAGGAGATCACCAGCTGGGGAGTGTCCTCGGATCCCGATCGCGGCACCGTCCTGGCCGTCGAAGCCTCCGATGCGCACTGCTTCGTGATGCTGCGAACGGCAACCGCCGCGATGGCGGACGACGTCGCCGAGTTCCTGAAGCAGTTCGCGGAGCATGCTCCGTCCCCTCAGGAAGAGGTCTCGGCCCCGGGCCATCTCGGCTCCTTCGAGCCCACGGGCTCTCCCGAGGTGACGAAACAGAAGAAGACGGTGACGGATCACACCCGCCGGATCGTGGTCACGCTTCTCGGGATCGCATTGATCGTGGGCGCCATCGCGATCATCCCGCTCCCGGGCCCCTTCTCGTTCGTGGTGACCATCGCTGGGCTCGCGATCCTGGCGCGCGAATACGACTGGGCTCGAGATGCGCTCGACTGGACGAAGCAGCGATACAAAGCAGCCGCGGGGAAGATAAAGGCGCGCCGCCAGTCGGCGTGATGGACGACGCGGGATTCATGCGCCTCGCGCTCGAGCAGGCCGAGGCGGCTCTGGAGCATCAAGACGTCCCCGTAGGCGCGGTCGTCGTGGGCGACGGCCAGGTGATCGCTTCGGCTCGCAATGAGCGGGAGCTACGCAACGATCCGACCGCCCACGCCGAGGTGCTGGCGCTACGCGCCGCATCCGAAAACCTCGGCTCCTGGCGTCTCAGCGGCACGACCATGTACGTCACCTTGGAGCCCTGCCCGATGTGCGCCGGCGCGCTCGTCCTCGCGCGCGTCGATCGTCTCGTCTACGGCATCCAAGACGAACGCGCGGGGGCCGCGTATTCGCTCTACAACATCGTCCAGGACCCGCGCCTGAACCACACGGTGCAGGTCACTCCCGACGTCCTGCCTGAACCGTCCCTACAGCTGCTCCAGAGCTTCTTCCAGACCCGACGCTCCTGAGCCGTAACGACAGCTGCTCAACGCGGGTTGACGACGAGCGCGCTGCCCCCTCCTCGCCGCGTGGGCTCGGCCGCTGCTCGCATCAACCTTCGCGTCAGGAACTCGATCCCGGTTGCGGCTCCGATCTCCGGGACGCTGGTGAACTCGTGTCCGCGCGCTCTCAGCGCTTCCGCCTCGGCCGTTTCGAGGAACGCGGGTTCGGCCAACGTCGTCGGCGTGTTCCGCTGAGACAGGCGGAGCTCCGCGATCGCCTCGGGCAACGTCATCCCGAGGTCGAGGCGGTTGATGAGTATCTGCAGGACGGTCGTGATGATCGTCGATCCACCCGGCGAACCGACTGCGAGCAGCGGTCTCCCGTTCTGCAGGACGATCGTCGGGCTCATCGAGCTACGAGGGCGCTTTCCGCCTTGGACCCGGTTCGGGTGGGTGGTCGACCCGTAGTCGAAGTCCGTCAGCTCGTTGTTCAGCAGGAATCCTGTCCCCGGGACCACGATGCCGTTCCCGCCGATCGATTCAATCGTGAAGGTGTACGACACGACGTTGCCGGAGCGGTCCGCGACGGTGAGGTGGGTGGTCGAACCCGACCGCTCGACCGTCACCGAGGCTTCGCCGCGCGAACCTGACGACGAAGATCCGTTGTAGGGATAGGGGTCGCCTGGTGCGACCGGGCTCGTGGCCGCTTCTTCCGTGATCAGCTCCCGTCGCTCCGCCGCGAACCCTTCCGAGAGCAAGCCGCGGAGCGGCACCGCGAAGTAAGCGGGATCCGCGACATAAGCGTTTCGATCGGCGAACGCAAGCCGCGACGCCTCCAGGAAGTAATGCAGGACCTGTTCGCGCGGCAGGTTGCGCAGGTCGTAACCCTCCAGGATGTTCAGCGCCTCCCCAATCGTGGAGCCACCGCTGGAAGGCGGCCCCATGCCGAAGACGTCGACGCCTCGGTAGTTGACCCGCGTCGGCTTGCGCTCCAGCGACCTGTATGCCTCGAGGTCCCGCAGCGTCATGACCCCCGGCCGCCAGGTGTGGTCCGCGTCGGAGGTAAGCGGTGGCTGCTGCACGGCCTGCACCATCGCCCGCGCGATGCCGCCCCTATAGAAGACGCGCGGCCCCCTGTTCGCGATCCGCTCATAGGTGCGCGCGAGGTCGGGGTTACGGAACACGGTGCCGACGTCGGGCGGAGTCCCATCTGCGTCCAGGAACACGGCCTCGGTCGTCGTGATGTCGTCGAAGTAGGCGACGTTGCCGTTCACCTGATCGAAGAAGACCTGGTCGACGACGAACCCCTCGCGCGCCCTGCGGATCGCGGGCCGGAGCAGGGTCCTCAGCCGCATCGTTCCGTAGCGCCGCAGAGCCTGGGCCCAACCCCGGACGGTGCCGGGAACACCGGCCGAGAGTCCACTGAAGCGCGCGTCGTTGAACGGCAACGGCTCGCCGTTCTCGAAGAAAGACTCGGGGTGCATCGCGAACGGCGCTCGCTCACGGTGATCGATCGTCGTGACCTTGCCGCTCGAGCGGTCGTAGATGACCATGAACCCGCCGCCGCCGATCCCCGCGGAGAAGGGTTCGGTCACGCCGAGGACCGCGGCTGCGGCCACCGCCGCGTCTACTGCGTTGCCGCCGCGCTTCAACACGCGGATAGCGGGACGTGAGGCCAAGAGCTCCACGGTGCTGACCGCACCGCCGGTTCCTGTAGCCACCGGTTGCTTCGAGGCGGCCCCGACCGCGGGTACGACCAACCCCCCGGCGGCGGTTACTACCGCGAGCAGACTCACCAGAACCGAACGCGCTGTTCGCCGCATGACTCCCCCTTGTTCCCGTGCCGCCTGAGGCGGCTGCCCGCTGCGACTCTAACTCTGCGCGGACGGTGGCGATCTCTCGCTTCTTGGTGGGATTACGGCTGGTGCCGACGACGCGCGGCCCCCGTTCCTATACTCGAAACCCGCAAGACCTGGTGGGGTACCGAAGCGGCCATAACGGGCTCGCCTCGAAAGCGAGTGTGGGTGCAAGCCCACCGTGGGTTCAAATCCCACCCCCACCGCCCTCTTCTGCGCTACCT
>JADDQX010000175.1:3650-5416 GCA_016781115.1 Actinomycetota bacterium
TAGCCGCTCCACCGCGGCCCTCGTTCTCATGTCGGCGCGACCCGCGCATACCTAGTCGTGTTAGCAGACCACGGGGGCGGGTCGATATCCTCTGCGGCGGAGACGTGCGTGAGCGGCCGAAACGGCACGACTGGAAATCGTGTGATCCGAGAGGATCCAAGGGTTCAAATCCCTTCGTCTCCGCCGGGCACCACCGAACCGAGCGCGTGAGGTGGCGCTATGCGCTCCTTTTCGACCACAGAACGGCGGGCCGGGCCCGCCGGCCAAGCGGTAACCTGGCTCCGGCCGTGCTAGGCGGGGGGGTCGGGGTCCCCTGCACCGGAAACCCTCGATACGCCGGGCTGATCAACCGACGGCGGCCGATGAGGGACCGTGCAGCCCTCGGTAAGCAGCGTTGATGGTCGGGTCCCGCGCGACCCGGAGCCGTGAACCCGGTCAGGCCCGGAAGGGAGCAGCCGTAAGCGGTGTCCCGGGAGTGCCGCGGGGTAGCCGGGCCGGAGCCGGCTGCCGAGAAAGCGGCGGCCGTTCATCGGTCCACGCCGGGGGCACGGCCATCTCCATTTCTCTTTCGCGCACTGCGGGGTCTCGTCAGACACCGCATCTAGGATGAGCCTCGATGGCCTACCTCTCGCTCTATCGCAAGCACCGGCCCCAATCCTTCGCCGAGATCCTGGGTCAAGATCACGTCTCCGCGACGCTTTCGAACGCGGTGAACGAGGGCCGGATCTCGCACGCCTACCTGTTCACGGGCCCCCGCGGGACGGGCAAGACCAGCACGGCCAGGATCCTCGCGAAGGCCCTGAACTGCGAGCGCGGTCCCACATCCGATCCCTGTCAGGTTTGTGGCTCCTGCGTCGCAATCACCGAGGGCTCGTCGCTGGATGTCTTCGAGATGGACGCGGCGTCGCACTCCGGCGTAGACGACACCAGAGAGATCCTCGCGGGAGTCGCGCTCGGAACCGCCGGGAGCCGCAAGAAGGTCTACGTGATCGACGAGGTCCACATGCTGACGACGCAGTCCTTCAACGCACTGTTGAAGACGCTGGAGGAACCTCCCGACCACGTGGTTTTCGTCCTCGCGACGACGGAGTCGCACAAGGTCCTTCCGACGATCGTCTCGCGCACGCAGCGCTTCGACTTCCGCCGCCTGAACGCCGAGGTTCTGGAACAACACCTCTCCAACGTGGCCAAGCTCGAGAACATCGAGATCGAGCAAGAGGCCCTGGCGCTGATCGCTCGTCACGCGGAGGGGAGCGCCCGCGATGCGTTGTCGGCGCTGGATCAGCTCTCGAGCTTCGGTGGCCCGATCTCGCTCCTCGACGCGGAAGGCCTCCTGGGGAAGAGGGCCGAGGACGCCTTCATCGAGATCTTCGACGCCATCGCGGCAGCCGACGTCGGCGCGGTGTTCCGCTCGATCCAGTCCTTCGTTGCGCAGGGCAAGGATCTGCGCCAGCTGGCGTTCGACGCTCTGGAGCACACCCGCTCGCTGCTGTTGCTGAAATCGGCTCCGGATGCCGAGGGCTTGCTTGACGTGCCTCCGGAGGATCGCCCGCGGCTGTTGGCGCAGGCCGACACGCTGTCCGGCGGAGACCTTCTCCGCACCCTCGACCTCCTGGGCAAGGCCATCATCGAGATGCGCAACGCGCCGAACCACCGGCTCCTGCTCGAGGTTGCGCTCGTGAGGGCGGCGGCCCCCGAGACGGATCCGTCGCCGAATGGGCTGCTGGGACGGATCGAGCGCCTCGAGCGCCGCATCGGCATCGCGG
>JADDQX010000176.1:0-496 GCA_016781115.1 Actinomycetota bacterium
CAAGCGTGTCGTAGATGAAGGATCGCAGCTTCTGGTGTGAGAACTCGTAGGTCGCGGTCGAAGCCGCCGACGCCGACGATGAGGAAACGATCAGGCCGTGCCGCACGAGCTCATCGAGCGCGTCCACCGCCTCGAGCTCCGTCCTGCCACTGGCGCGCCAGACCGTGTCGAAGTCGAAAGCGCGGTCGATCACCGCAGCGGTCCCCAACACCTGGCGCGCGGTCTGACCCACCAGTCCGGCGCGTGATCGCAACAGCTCCTTGATCGTGGGCGGCATCTCCCACCCGCCGCCGCCGTCCGCTCCGAGCACCGCGAGGTACTCGACGACGAAGAAGGGGATGCCTTCCGTCTCCTCCATCAACCGCGTCGTGAGCTCCTCGACGCCGGCTCGTTCGACGGTCCCGGCGTCTTCCACGAGCGCCCTTACGTCGGCTTCACCGAGACGTCCCAGGACGAGGTGCCGCGCCCTGTCGGACCGCGTCGCCCCCGCGATGAT
>JADDQX010000176.1:559-921 GCA_016781115.1 Actinomycetota bacterium
CGTCTCGTCCAGACGCCTCGCGATGTACCCAAGCACGTCCAGCGACGCCCGGTCGCACCAGTGGAGGTCGTCGAGGAAGAGGACGCCGGGGCGGTCGGCTGTGAGCGCGGACACCAGCACGTCTCGCACCCCTTCGAACAAGCGAGTCAGCGCACCGGGATCCTCGACCGAGCCCACCGGCTGGTGGTCGGGGAACAGAGACGGTACGAGCCGCGCGGCTTCGGAGGCGGCTCGAGGATCTATCGGCTCGGCGGCGAGGCGATCTCCCAGCTGGGTCAGGAGTTGCGTGATCAGGGCGTAGGGGAGTCCGGATTCGCCCTCGTAGGAGCGGGCCGTAGCGGTCGCCACTCCGTCGTCGCTCA
>JADDQX010000176.1:950-1905 GCA_016781115.1 Actinomycetota bacterium
GTCTTGCCGATCCCGGCCTCCCCCTCGATCACGACCACCGTGCCGTTGGGCCCCGTCGCGCCGTAGCTCGTGTGAAGGAGGTCCCACTCCAGGTCGCGGCCGCGCAGCGCGTAGGTGTCGGTCCTCGTCACCCCACGCTCTCTCCGTGTGGGTTGCGATAGCCCCGTCCCCTCCAAGACCTGGACTGCCCCCTCCGCGACCGCCTCGTAGAGCGCCGTCGTCTCGCCCAGCGGGGACACCCCCAGCTCCCGGTCCAGGACCGCGACGCACTCCCGGTACTGCTGCAGAGCGGCCGTTCGCATCCCCCTCCAGGCGTAGAGCTGCATGAGCTGGCGGTGCGCGGGCTCGTCCAACGGGTCGAGCGTCAGCTTCCGCTGTGCCACGGCGACGGCTCCCTCCAGGTCTCCCTGGGCTACCCGCGCTCGCGTGAGCCGGTCGAGTGCACCCGCAAGCTCCCGCTCCAGGCCCTCGGCCTCCAACGACTGCCACTCCTCGAACGGCTCCGCATCCCGCAGCGAGAAGCCGTGGAGGAACCTTCCTCCGAACCTCGCGACGGCTCGGGTGAGGGCATCCACGCAGGTGGGACAGGTCTCGCCGTCCGGATGCCGGTGCGATCCCGCCTCCGCGAGAAGGCCTCGAAAGGTAGCCACATCGAGATCGACCCCGTCGAGGTCGAGAGAGACCCCGAGCCGATCTGCCGTCACCCAGCGGTCCCCGAGCGATTTCCTGAGCGCCGACAAGGTCCTGCGCAAGGCCGCCCGGGCTCGGTCCTGGTCGTAGTCGGGCCACAGCAGCCCGGTGAGGCGGTCTCGGCTCTGCGTCCGAGCGGTCATCGCCAGGTAGACCAACAGCGCGATGGCTTTGCGGGTGTCGACCTGGACCGGGTCGCCGTCGACCTCCACGGTCGGCGCCCCGAGCACCGACATCACCAGCTTGCTCACTTCGAGAGCTCCCG
>JADDQX010000176.1:2224-2475 GCA_016781115.1 Actinomycetota bacterium
CCTTCCCGGCCGTGGGGGCCCTCATCGCCTCCCGCGACCGGGGAGGGGGCTTCGGCTGGCTGTTGATGGGTATCGGCGGGGGCGCCGCGGTGCTGGTGGCGTCATCTGGCTATGCCGCCTGGGCGATCCCCCTCGGACACCACGATCCGCTGGCGCTGCTGACGGCGTGGATCTACCAGTGGCTCTGGTTCCCGTTGGTGGCGTCGGTGGCCACCTTTCTGTTCCTGTTGTTCCCGACGGGGACCTACCCC
>JADDQX010000176.1:2608-5269 GCA_016781115.1 Actinomycetota bacterium
CCATCGGCGTGAGCTTCCTCACCGACGCGGAGGAACAGCTCGACGTCCTGTTCGTGGGCCTGTTCCCCTTGGTCATCCTCTCCATCACGTCGCTCGTCTTCCGCTACCGCGGCGGAGACAGCGTCCAGCGTCAACAGATGAAGTGGGTCGGCATCGCGGCGATCCTCTTCGGCGCCGCGGTCACGGTCGGAGAGGTGCTCGGGCTGGCAGAGACGCTCTTCCCGGTCTTATTGATGATGCTCCCGAGCTCGATGGCGATCGCGATCTTCAGGTACCGCCTCTACGACGTCGACCTCATCATCAACAAGACGCTCGTCTACGGACTTCTGTCCGCTCTGCTCGCCACCGCCTATCTGACGATCATCGTCCTCCTCCAGCGGCTCCTAGGCGACGTGACCGAGCAGAACGACTTCGCCGTCGCCGGGTCGACGCTGGCGGTGGCGGCCCTCTTCCGGCCGCTGCGCGCCCACGTCCAGGCCTTCATCGACCGCCGCTTCTACCGCCGCAAGTACAACGCGCGGCTGACGCTTGAGTCGTTCAGCTCACGCCTCCGCGACGACGTCGATCTCGACCACCTCGCACAGGACCTGACGAGCGTCGTCCGAGAGACGATGCAGCCCGCGCACGTGTCGGTGTGGCTTCGGCGACCGGACTCTCATGAGGTGACGGTTTCATGAGCGATCGCGTCCTGCGCGGCATCGTCACGGCCGTCTTCACCGGATGGATATCGATGGCCGCGGCCGGGTTCCTGCTGAAACGGGAGGTCACCACCGAGGACATCTCAGGGGTCCCGTTCTTCGCCTTCACGGTGGTGGGTCTGATAGTCGCGCTTCGAGAGCCGCGCAACGCTGTGGGTTGGGTGTTCTTGCTCGGCGGATCGACGCCCACGATCGGCTTCTTCAGCTCGTCCTACGCCTTCCACGCGATGGAGACGGGCTACCCCGGCGAAGTTATAGCGCAATGGGTCTCGTCCTGGGCCTGGTTGCCTGGATTAGGAACGTTCGTCACATTGGGACTGCTGTTGTTTCCGGACGGGCGCCTGCCGTCGCGCAGGTGGAGGTTTGTCGCCTACTTCAGCGGACTGGCGATCCTGCTGATCACGAGCGGGTTCGCGCTCGACCCCGGGCCCATGGACCCCTTCGATCCTTTGATGCCGAGCCTCGAGAACCCGTTCGGCTGGGATCGGGGGGGTCCCGTCATCGACGCCGTGTTGAGCGTCGCCTTCCCGCTCCTCCCGCTGTCCGCTTTCGCGGCTTTCGCGTCGTTGATCTTCAGGTACAGGCACAGCAGGACCGAGCAACGTCAGCAGATCAAGTGGTTCGCCTACTCGAGTCTCGTACTCGTGCTCATCATCGCCTTCGAGAGCGTGTTGGAGCGGATCCTCGGCGAGCGAGCCACCGAGGTGGTCTTCCTCTTCGGGATGGTCTTCCCCTCCATCGGGGCCGGCATCGGGATCTTGAAGTACCGGCTCTACGACATCGACGTCGTGATCAACCGCACGCTGGTCTACGGTGTCCTGACCGGGATCCTCGGTCTCACATACCTCGGCATCGTCGTGTCGTTGCACGGGGTCCTTTCGGAGATCACCAGAGAATCCGATCTCGCCGTGGCCGTGTCGACGCTTGCGGTCGCGGCTCTTTTCCGCCCCCTCCGCGCGCGGGTCCAGGCGTTCATCGACCGCCGTTTCTACCGCCGGAGATATGACGCGCGTATGACGCTGGAGTCCTTCAGCTCCCGGCTGCGCGACGACGTGGACCTAGAGCATCTGGCGCAGGATCTAGCGGCTGTGGTGCGAGAGACGATGCAACCGGCACACGTGTCGGTGTGGCTGCGACCCAGGAGCGTCTCGTGAGGCGCCGGACCGCGGCCTCGGCCGCGGTGCTTCTGTCGCTAGCTGCGATCGGCATCTCGATAGCCGCTCTATTCCTCATCGTTCGGACCGGCGGCTCGGTGAGCAGCAGCGACACCACGGGTTCCTCGGTGCTCGCGGTGTCGTATGCCGTGGTCGGAGGCCTGATCGTTGCTCGCCGCGGTCACGTGATCGGTTGGATCATGTTGTTGTCGGGCGTGTTCGGCAGCCTGAACGCCGTCAGCGCGGAGTACTCCGAGGTCGCTCTGGAGGAAGGGTGGCCGTTGCGGGCGGCTGCAGCATGGCTGGCGCCGTGGGTGTGGGCGGTTGGAGCCATGGCCCAGCCTCTCGTTCTCCTGCTCTTCCCAACGGGGCGGCCGCCCTCTCCACGGTGGTGGTGGGTAGGGGCTCTGACGATCGGCGGTGCGCTCGCGGCGGGACTCCCGAATGCGGTGGAGGCATGGCCCCTTTCGGTCCGAGCCCTGACGGGGAACCAGGTGATCGATCAGATCGGCGACGGAGCGGGGGGTGCCGTCGCGGAAGCGGGGATCGGGCTTCTGGGTGTTTCGTTCTTGCTCGCGGCGGTGTCCCTCGCGTTCCGCTACAGGCGTGCGACCGACGTCGAGCGACAGGAGATCAAATGGCTCCTCCTCGGCGGCGCCGTCACTGTGATCGTCATGTTCACCGCGTCTCCCGCCACGCCGTTGGAGCTCGAAGACTCGTTCCCGTTCCTCTCGTACGTCGCGCTCTTGTCCCTGCCCGCGATGCCTGCTGCTATCGGCGTCGCGATCCTGCGGTACCGGCTCTACGAC
>JADDQX010000177.1 GCA_016781115.1 Actinomycetota bacterium
ATGCCGTTCTGCGGCGCGCGCTGGCCCAGGGCGTCAAGTGGGGCTGGCTCACCGTGAACCCGGCGGCGAACGCGTCGCCGCCGCGCTCGAGGAAGCAGCACCTCGAGCTCCCCGATCCCGCGGACATCGCCGGGCTGATCGAGGCGGCGGCGAAGGTCAACGCCTACCTGCCGACCTACTTCCGGTTGGCGGCGGCAACGGGCGCGCGCCGGGCCGAGCTGTGCGCGCTGCGCTGGAAGCACGTCGACCTCGACAAGCGTCGGGTGACGATCGCCCGCAGCATCGCCGAGGTCAGCGGCCAGCTCATCGAGAAGGACACCAAGACCCATCAGGTCCAGAAGGTCACCCTCGACGAGGAGACGACGGCACTGCTCGTCGCTCACCGCGAAGCCTGCGCGGAGCTGGCCACGAAGTGCGGTGCCTCGGTCGGGCCAAACTCGTGCCTGTTCTCGCACGAGGTCGACTTCACGAAGCCCTGGCGCCCGAACTACGCGACCCTCGCCTTCGGCAGGCTGCGCGACGAGCTCGGCCTCGACGGCGTGAAGCTCCACCACCTCCGCCACTTCAGCGCCACCCAGCTCCTGTCGGCCGGGGTCGACATCCGCACCGTCAGCGGCCGAGTGGGCCACGCCAACGCCTCGACGACGCTCGACTTCTACGCCCAGTTCCTCGAGGCCGCCGACGAGCGCGCAGCCGAGGCGCTCGGACGGCTGCATGCGAGCGAAACCTCCGAGGAGAAATCAGAGCTCTGGTAGTTCCATACGCCCACTGCGTACAAGTCGTTGTGCTGTGCGCGCGGTGTGTACGGCTTCGACAGTCCGTTGAACGTCGACCCTTGAGCACCTTCAGCCGAGCTCAAGGTCGAAGCTCGACGGGAGCAACACCTCGACGGAGCGCGCGTTTCGGAGCCGCTGGAGTGTGCGGCGGAAGAGGTGTCCATGTTCGAGGTTGCGCGACAACCTTGAGCATGGACAGGTGGTCTTCTCGTCGACCACGCGAAGTCAGCGCCTCGCCACCTGGGTCAAGCGTGTCCGGGTGACCCGACCAACCGCACGAGCCGCTGACTGCGCACTGCGGCAGGCGTCACAGCGCGCTGCAGCGAGAGCAGCGACGTGCCGATCTACGATGAAGCCCCCCACCGCCGTGGAGCGACCCGAGCCCTTGCCCACCACGTCTCGACCAGCCGGACTGCCGGACTTCGACGATCCTCCCGTGTCGGAGGTCTTGCTCGATGTCGCGCTGGATCCGCTCCCGTTGGTGCGAAACGCGCATCTCGGACTCTTCTGGGCGGAGCACCTTCGTGGCGAGTACCCACAACTGCAGGAGCATCCGCCGGTCGGGCTCAACGAAGAACGCTTCGGAGTGGAGCCGCCTGTCCTGCAGTTCAGGCTCGAGCCGAGCGTCCCGGTGATGCGGCAGTGGTTCGTGTCCGAAGACGACTCGAGACTCGTGCAGCTCCAACAGGATCGCTTCATCCAGAACTGGCGAAGGCGCTCGCCCGCGTCGGACTATCCGCGGTACGAGAGCCTCCGAGAGTCGTTTGAGCGGTACTTCTCCACGTGGGAGAGCTTCCTCAGAGCAAACGATCTCGGGGCGCCCACGATCCGGCAGGCAGAGGTGAGTTACATCAATCAGCTCTTGCCGGATACCGTGTGGGGCTCGCAAAGCGAGCTGGATCGCGTGCTTCGTACGTGGCGACCGGACTTCGGCGGCGAGGATCTTCTGAGCGATCCGATCGAGGATGTCCGAATGGCATGGCGGCACACCATCGCGGACGACACAGGTCCGTATGCGCGACTGTATGTCTCCGTGGAGCCAGTCGGTGGTGGCCTCGTGCTGCAGTTGACCGTGAGAGGCAGGCCCCGGGATGGATCGCTCAAAACAGCCTTGGCGTTCTTCGACATGGGTCGTGAGCGCATCGTGAAGGCGTTCGCTGCGATAACGACTGACGCCATGCACCAGCGCTGGAAGAGGAAGGCATGACTGATCTCGCTCCCTCGCCTCGGTGGAGTCGACCGGCAGACGAGATGGTGGACGAGGTGGTTCGCACTGCCGGGACGATGCATCCCCATGCGTACGCCCATGGGTTCGTTCTGCCTCACCTCGAGATGCAGGTGCGCGAAACGCCCAACTGGCTGCTGCGATACGCGACGAGGCTGCAGGAGCTGATCGACGCCGGCGTCGGCGCACCCGACTGGAACGGTCATGGTGCCAAGCCTCTCCAACGGGAGGCTGTCGCGCTCGGCGTGCGAGTTCTCGGCTCTCTTCTCCACGGCGCTGAACATCGACCGTTCCCGTGGATCGTCCCGACGTTCAAAGGTGGGCTCCAACTTGAGTGGCATCAGCCCGGGACCGATCTCGAACTCGACATCGATCCGAACGGTTCAGTCGAGGTGCTCTTTACCGACCACGCCGAGCAGAAGGACTGGGACGGAACGCTGACGGAGCGCGAGTGGGACGTGCACGCCGTTCTTGACCGCCTTGCCCTCACAGAAGACGCGTCCGCAACTTCGTGATCAGTGGCGGAGGATGGCGCGCCTGAGTCGCCGGCCCGCGCCGAAGACGATCCGTCCATCAGCGACGACGACTACGTCTACAGGCGTATAGCTCGGGACCCAGTGAACACCAAGCAGGAGGGAGATGGAGTCCGTGCCTCCAGCGCCGCGTTCGAAGACAAGGACGATGGCATCTCGGTGTTCCTCGAGTCGGTGATGGCCGGGCGGGGCCTCCGGATGCCTGCGGACGTTGTCCATGGAAAGCCGGTAGGCCGGTTCGTAGTCGCCCGACTGTCGGTCCGCGAGCTGCGAGATCTGGACTGTGGCATCACCCGAGATCCAGACCCGCCTGGTGAAGCGCCACACCCGTGCAACCCGGCTCACGCGCTCGTTCACCTACCTCCTATTGGCAAGGCAGCCAGCAAGCGGCTGCGCGGACGAATCGCACGCGCAGCGGAGATCCTCGATCCTGACGATGACGCGTAGTGGGGAGGAAGCACTCCGGTGGCGACGACGAGTGGAGTGATCAAAGAGCTGATCGACACCCACGTCGTCGACATCAGCGACGTCGCGCTGGTGACCGGCGCGTCATCGCGAGCCGTGAGCCGTTGGAACGCCTCGAGAGCCAACCCCCGAGGGCAAGCGCAGGATCGACTGCTCGACCTCAAGCTCGTTGTCGATCAGGTCCGCTCTGTTCTCCGTGAGGAACCGGCGCGCCGGTGGCTTCGGAGCCCGAACCCCGAGCTCGACTGGCGCAAGCCGCTGGAGCTGATCGCCGAGGGTGACCGCTACAGGGTCGAGGCCGCGATCCTCGCGATCGCCGAGGGAGTCACCCGCTAGTCGCCCCTCCGGGATGGGCAATCCACGCGCAGCGCGTGCGACGCACGGTTCCGAGACCGAGCGCTCCCAAGGTCACCTCGTAGCATCTCGCTGGCGGTCCCGGCCCTGCGAACTTGCCCATCCAGTTGCCGTCTCGGCACCGAAATCGGGTGTGCAGGACCGATTCCCTGCGCCAGCGCAACGCTCTGACCAGCGCTCGTTGCGCTCGTTGCGCTCGACGGCACACGTCCGGTGAGATTCCTAAACCTTGTGTCGCAGGTTCGAATCCTGCCGGGGGCGCTGCAAAGTGCAGGGCAGAGGCCATCTCTTCCCTCGACGGGCACGTGTAACGTTCGAGTTGCCCATCCAAATCGCCACGCGGCGGCACAGGGACACGAGGTGCTCCCGGGCCGACTTGCGGTGAGTCGCGGGCAGAACCGAGCGCGCGATCTGGCGGAGCCCGATGGTCCGTGGAGCATGACGTGGTCCTCCTGAGACAGGCAGCCAGAAACCCGACCACGAACGCCGGGGCGCGACCTACCGAGCGGGTCGTATATGCACGCAGTGCGAGCAGCGACGAGCGATGTAACCGCTCGGTGGCCGTCATGAACGTCATGCTTGCGCGGGGCGTAGGCGCGGCGCCAAGAGATACCCCGGGTTCGGCCGGGGCGGACGGTTGCCTCGAAGAACGCCCGGTCCAATACGTCAGGAAAGCCCGGCCAGGCGGTACAGCACGAGCGACCCGGCGACGGCGACGTTGAGGCTCGCGCCTTGGCCGACCATCGGGATCTCGATGACTTCGTCCATCAGCGACCACGCCTCTTCCGGGATGCCGCGGTGCTCGTGGCCGAGGAGCACGACGGTCCGGTTCCGCGCTGGTTCGAGGCGGGTGAGCGGAGTCGCGTCCTCGGCGAGCTCGACGCCGAGCACGACGCTCCGGACGCGCTCGCGCTCGATCCAGGCCAGCTTCGACCGATCGAGCCAGTGGATGTGCGGCCAGCGCACGAGCGTGTCGCCGCGTGCGAGGGCAGCTCGGTAGTGAGACGTGTCGGGAACCGCCATGCAGGCGCCGACGGCGTCGCAGGTACGCAGCAGCGTCCCGAGGTTCGCTCCGTACGCGACCCACAGCGGAGCGACGACGAGGTGATCCCAGCAGCCATGCTGCCGAGACCGCCGTGAGGAACGGAGGTCCTTCGGGCGGGACTTCGGCCCCGCCGTCATGGAGCGGGAGGGCAGCTCCTCAGGAGGTTCATGCTCGACGCGCTTGGCGGTGGCGCCCGACCATCGACGGGCCCGCGTCTCGCGGGCAGTGGAGCAGACGATGGACCTCCTGCTCATGCGCGGCGGCTCGCTCGCCCGCCTGCCGTCGAAGAACCTTGCACGGGTTGTCGACGGAGAGCGACGAGCTCCTCCCGGCCTCCCTGCGCTGACAATCGAGGGCGCGGAAGGCGTCGGCAAGAAGTCATCGCCTCTCCGACTGGTTCGGCTCCGGAACCCGAGCGTCGCCGAGCACTGCGACGTCGGGCGCGAGCGGAGGCACGTCGTCGTACGCGCTGGTGCGCACACGAACACCGGCGTCCACCCCGGGTCCCGGGCAGATGGGCACATCGCCGGTGCGAGCCGCTCGTCCTCGTGTCCCACGCTTGAGAACGAGGAAAATATCACGGCCGTAACTACACCCTTGTACTTGTCCCACCCCCTCGGCAGAATGGCGGCGTGGGGACCCCCATTGCCGAAGCGAAGCGGCTGCGCCTCTACGGGTACGCCACAGCCCCAGAGGCGGCGAGCTACGTCGAAATCATGCGCCTGTTCGTCGGGGCGCTGCTCGCCGAGTGGTCGGCGCACGACCTCGCCGAGCGCGGCGTCGACCTACCGGTCGACGTGCTCGAGCAACGGCTGCGCTACCTGGAGCAGAACGGCAACTTGCTGGCGAGTCCGCGGGAGGTGCGCGTCACCTCGATCGCCGAGTACCAGCGCCAGCCTGCCCGGTACACGGCCACCAGCCTCGGGGTGCGGGTGCACCGCCAGGTCGAGGAGGTGCTCGCCGCCGCCGGTGGCGCCAGGGAGGTGCCCCGGGAGCTGCTCGCCGCCGTCGCCCACCGGCTCACGACGATG
>JADDQX010000178.1 GCA_016781115.1 Actinomycetota bacterium
CTCCGCGGATGTCGTGTTCGTGCGTCACGAGGTCCGCCAGCGTCAATCCGGCCATGGCAGGGTGCATCACCGCCAGGGCCTCCTCGACCTTCGGTGATAGCCGGTTCCACTCCTGGATCAGTTCGTCGAGAGATCGCTGCCGGCGGGCATCGACCTGGGCCTGCGTCCACCCTGGTTGCCCTACGTCCGCGAGGTTCCCCGACACCATGTCGGCGGCGAGTCCTGTGACGTGCGAGACCAGGTCGCGCACGCTCCAAGCCGGTGTTGCCGGAGCCACACGTTCCAGCGCGTCCTCACCGAGCTCGGAGACGAATCGGGCGACGCGCTCTCGGGTGAGCGCGTACTGCTCCGCGGCTCCGCTCATTCGTCCGCGGCCCCCTCGTCGGAACCCTCCTCTGCGGGCGTCTCGTCCGGCAGCTCGTTCCCTTCGTCGTCGATCTGACTACCGTGGAGGAACTCGTTTCCGGCCTCGGTGTCCTCGTGGTCCTCGTCCTTGTACTCGTAGCCGCAGTTGATACAGGTGGCTCGGACGTCGTCGACGGGAACACCGCATTCGGGGCACTTCTTGTCCTGCGCGAGCGTGTCATCGGGACGCCTGTCCTCGCCGTCGCCTCCTGCGTGCTCTTGTTCGTCGTCGCGGGCTCGATCATCTTCGTCTTCGGCCGCCATCACCCACCTCCCTCGTGTTCGGTTGAACCGGATCCGCGTTGCAGCTTCAGCTCTTCCCATCGGGGTCGTTTCAGGTCGAACAGTGATTGGGCTGTGTCGCTGTAGGTCGAGCCGCCGAGGCGGCCGATCGGCGACAGCAACGCCGGGTCGACCCGTCCGTCTCTCATAGTGCTTTCGTCGATGACGACCGACAGGACCTGTCCGAAGACCATGCTGCCGTTCCCGAGCTGGAGGATCTGTTCAACCCGACATTCCAGCGCGGCCTTTGCGGCCGCGACCCGCGGCGGCTTAACCGTCTTCGACGGAGCCGCATCGAGTCCCGCCCACGAGAACTCATCTTCGTCCGGGGGGAAGTTGGCTGCGGTGAGGTTCATCGGCTCGACGAGGTCCCGGCTCACGATGTTGATCACGAACTCGCCCATGCTGCGCGCGTTCACGAGCGAGTCCTTCGTCCCCGTGGAGGTGAAGTGGACGATCAGCGGGTCGCTGGAGATCGCGTTGAAGTAGCTGTGCGGAGCGAGATTCCGGATGCCGGTGGGAGAGAGAGTAGACACCCACGCGATCGGACGCGGCACGACCAGTGCAGTCAAGAAGTGATACGCCTCTTTGGCAGGGAGCTGGGATGGATCGATCTCCTTGAAACCCACGGCTCACCCTTCCTGCGCGACGGATGGTCCTCTTTATATAGGGGGAGAGTCATGAGGCGGCTGGGGCGGGCCCATCTCGCTGGCTATGCTGAAGCGATGTCGAAGATCCTGGTCACCGGAGGCGCTGGCTACATCGGTAGCCATACGTGCGTCGAGCTTCTGGAGCACGGCCACGACGTCGTGGTGGTCGACAGCCTCGATAACAGTTCCGAGGAAGCGCTTGCGCGCGTTCAGGAGCTGACGGGGAGGGAGCTGACTTTCCATCAGGTCGATCTTGTCGAGGGCGAGAAGCTAGACGTGATATTCGAAGCCCATAGCTTCGACGCGGTGATTCACTTCGCCGGTCTCAAGGCGGTTGGGGAGTCGACCGAGATACCACTTCGCTACTACCAGAACAATCTGATCGGAACGCTCAACCTGTTGGATCGCATGGCGCGGCATGGGGTGACCGACCTCGTCTTCTCCTCCAGCGCGACCGTCTACGGCGAACCCGAAAGCGTCCCGATCACCGAACGCGCTCGTCTCGGTGCCACGAACCCGTACGGTCGCACCAAGCTCTTCATCGAAGAGATCTGCAGAGACGTAGCGGCCGCTCCCGGCCACAGCTGGAGGATCATCCTGCTCCGCTACTTCAACCCGGTCGGCGCCCATCCCAGCGGGCGCATAGGCGAGGACCCGACGGGGATCCCGAACAATCTGATGCCTTTCATCATGCAGGTGGCGGTGGGGCGTCGGGATCAACTGAAGGTGTTTGGCAGCGACTATCCGACGGCCGACGGAACCGGCGTGCGCGACTACATCCATGTAGTGGATCTAGCGCAGGGTCACCTCGCTGCACTGGAGGCTCTCCACAAGATAGATGGATGTGTGGCGGTCAATCTCGGCACAGGTCGCGGTTACTCCGTTCTGGAGATGGTCCGCGCCGCCGAGAACGCGACGGGGAAGAAGATCCCATACGAGATCGTGGGTCGCAGACCCGGCGATGCCGCGGTGGTCTACGCGGATCCGTCACAGGCGCTCGACGTCTTGGGTTGGAAGGCGACTCGTGGCCTCGATGAGATCTGCGCCGACGGTTGGCGCTGGCAGAGCAGCAACCCGCACGGTTACGCCTCGCCCCGGTAGGCGCGCCTGTAGTTTTGGCGTTTCGTCAGCGGGGTAAAACGCATAGCGGTTGAGCGTTCAGCCGAGCCCACGAGTCTCTCGGTGCCGGCAGGTCAACCTGGGCTCCCGGGACTCTCTCGACAAGGAGCTTGGGTATGAGCGACGACTTCTCGCTTTCGATCCGAAACCTCTCCGACCACAGCGTCATCGAATGCCGCGGCGCGCTCGATCTTCTCCCTGCGGAGAAAGTGCGAGAGGGCGTGGAGTCCGTGATTCGCGCAGGTGCAGGCAGGCTCGTCCTCGACTGCACCGGCGTGTCTCTCCTTACCTCCGCGGGTATCACGGCGCTCGTAGACACCGCGATCCGGTGCAGGGAGGTGGGCACCGAGCTGGACCTCCGCCTCAGCAGCCACGTACGCAGGATCCTGGATCTCGTAGGGCTGTGGTGGCTCGGAGTCATCGATGACGGGATCGCGGTGCATGAGTCGCTCCAGCGGGCGCTCCGCAGCTATGCCGACCAGAGCTTCGCCGACACGATCAATGGTTCTGACATCATGGAGAAGTTCTCACGACCGGATGCGGAGCGGGATGTGGAACGCGACGGTTGAATCCGTCAAGATCGCATGCGCCTCACCGTGGCGAAAAGGAGTGACTTCGTGTCTGATTCACATGACGAGCGGGTAGAACCGGGGCAACAAGAAGAACCCGCGGGTGACCAGGACGAGAGGGATAAGGACGAGGTCCAGGAGCAATCGGAAGAGTCTTTCCCGGCGAGTGACCCCCCTTCTTTTTAGCTTGTGACGACGGAAATGAGGAACAGACATGGATGACGCAAGATCACGCGCCCAGCGCGAGCTGGAAGAAGAAGCCGAGCATCTGACGGGGGGGCCGGGCGTCGTTGCCTCCAAGACCCAGGCGCGCGGCAGCATCGCCGGCGTCGTCGTTGGCGCGGTGGCCGGAGCCCTCATCGGCTTGATCGTCGGGGTCTTGTTCTTCGAGGGGGCCCTTGGGATCACGGTCTCCGTCATCTCGTTTGCTACTGGAGGTGCAACATTCGGTGGCCTCGCTGGTGGTTCGTTCGCTCCGCGGAAGAAGTTGGAGGGATCCGAGGCGGACAACTGATCCGGCCGGTCGGGGGGAGCTGACGATGAGGTTCGGGAACATGGAGGTGCGCCCTCTGGGGGGCGGTGCCGGGTGCCTCATGATGATGATCCTCTTCTCGGTGCTCGCCTCCGTTGTAGGTACGGTGCTGCTGAATCTGCTGTTCGATTGAGTCCCTCAGGTCTCGATCGCCTGACGACGGCCCAGGTGGACGTCGAGAACTTCACCTTGATCACGCACGCCGTCCCGGTGGAGCGCCTGCGACGCGTGGTGCCGGAGCGGTTCACGCTGGAGACGTTCGAGTCGACGGCGGGGCAGGAGATGGGCTTCATCTCCGTCAGCAGCTTCTGCAATCGCCAGATCCACTGGTCCGCCGCGCGTTACCCCGCGCATGACTTCGACCAAAGCACTTTCAGAACCTATGTGACGCATCGGGGGCGAAGGGGCGCTTACTTCTTCGGCACCTACGTCAGCACGCGACTTTCGTTCATCGCCCAGATCATGGTCGCCGCGAACACTCACCTGGCAGAGTTCGAGGTCAGTATCGACAAGGACGAGGACGGATATACGCGCTACGAGTCGGGGGCGGTGGCATCTCACGGAGAACTCCACTTCGAGATCGAGGCGCGAGATGTCCCCGAGGCACAGCATCCGTTCGCCACGGGTGTCGAACACTCCGAGTTCATCACGTATCGCCTGCATGGGTTCTCTCGGTCGCCGTTCGGTGGCGTGAGCTACGGTCCGATCGAGCACCGCCACATGGATCCATGGGCAGGTCGACTGCTCCAGGGCAGGTTCGACATGTGGGAGGAGATGGGCCTTCTGCCCCGCGACGAATGGGACTCTCCGTTCTCGGTCCTGGTGGAGCCCTCGGTCCGCTTCACGCTGCACCCACCGCGCCCAGCGGGCCCTTAGGAGGCTCCAGTGGCCGGTTCCTGCGACTGGGAGTACAGCCGCTGTTGACGCGAGAAGGAAATGAAGCGCTCCCCGAACGGGCGCCTAATGGCTGGTGCGGCCTGGGCTCGACGTTTCCGCCTGGATGAATCGGTCGGTTACGAAACCTGTCGTGAACGAGTAGATCGCCTTGTGGGCGACGTCGATGATCTGTTCCTTCGCCGGCCAGGTCGGAGGGGGTGCGCCTACGCCGGTCGCGTTCTCAAACGTCTGATCGGTGGCAAGCCGCACAACACTGTGTACGGCTGATGCCCCGGGGCCACGTAGGCCGCTTGCCGACCAGATGCCTCGCAGGGCCCCCAGCGCGATCCCGGTCCCCCAGTGCATCGCGTGATTCATAACCGGAGGTTGTGCTGACTCGACCGGCCTGCGCTTGAGAATCGCTATGAGGGTTCGCCCGGGCACATATGAGTTGGGCCGCTTTGTGACCGACTGCTCGATTTTCTCTGCAGCGGTCATCGCAGCAACGCCGACCAGGCCCGCCATCGCGCCCTTCGCCGCCGCCCGTCCCAACATGGCTCTGACCTACCCGCGCAGTCTTCGTCTGAACCCTCGCTAGCTGTACGAGGAGACTCCCCGAAGGACATACAGCCTCTGAGTGTCGGTCTCCTCGACCCGTTGCACCAGAGCTGCGTGCCGAGTTGCTTCACGCTAGCGAGCTCCTACTCGGCGATCCTCGCCGTCTCTTTCTTATCCACGAAAGCACTACACACGGAATGGCAAGGGAATGGCAGATCGCGGGAGCCGTCGCGGATGTAATTGGCGAACGTGCAGGTCAGGTGGTGGGTGGTGTCAGTCAGGAGATGACGAGGTGTCAAAGATCAGCCGGAACTGTCAAAGATCAGCGGGAACTGGTGTCAAACATCAGCCGGAACTGTGTCAACGATCAGGTGGAGCCGGAGTGTCCAGCATCACCCGGAACACG
>JADDQX010000179.1 GCA_016781115.1 Actinomycetota bacterium
AGGGTCGAGCCCGGTGCGCAGCCGGAGGTAGACCTCGGCGAGCGCGTACCCGCGCCGGGCGTGGCGCGTGAAGAGCGGGCGGACCGTGGAGTGGGGAGCCGAAACAGCAGGGGGGCGAGGAAGACGGGGGAGATCCTGATCGCGCAGGGCTCGCTTACGCAGGAGCACCTCGACCAGGCGCTCGAGCTCCAGAAGAACGACCCGAGGGACCTCGGGAAGATCCTGGTCTCCCTCGGGTTCGTCACCCCCGCCGACCTGGGCCGGGCCCTCGCCGAGCGCCTGAAGCTGGACTTCGTCGTGGTAGCAGACCTCACGGAGGACGAGGTCGACCCGGCGGTCCTGGAGCTCGTTAGCGAGGAGCAACTGCGCAAGTACATGGCTCTACCGTTGAGGATCGAGGGCGGGCGTCTTCTGGTCGCGATGAGCGATCCCAACGACATCTTCGCCCTGGAGGACCTCAGGATCATCGCGAAGCGCCCGATCAAGCCCCTCGTCGCGACCGAGGAGGACCTGAAGGGGGCCTTTGCCGTCCTCTTCGGCGACGAGGAGCTCTACGAAGGGGTCGATGCGGAACCCGAGGACGACGGCCACGCGCAGGAGACGCTGCCCCAGCTCGAAGCGCCCGTCCCCGACGCCCCTCTGGAAGACCCGCCGCACGAGGCCGCCGGCGGCTTAGTGGTCGACGGCGACGGCACGACGGAGGCCCGGAGCGAGGATACGCCCTCGGCAGAGCCTGCCGGTAACGGCGGCGGAGCGCTGGAGCCCATCGAGGGGCCGCGCAGCAAGAGGGTCGCCCTTGGCGGCGGCAGGCTCGGGGACATCCTGCTCTCCATGGGCAAGGTGACGGAGGAGCAGCTCGAGCATGCTCTTATAATGCAGAAGGACGACCCCCGCGAGTTGGGCAAGATCCTGCTCTCCCTCGGCTACGTCGAGAAGAAAGACCTTGCCCGGGCCCTCGCCCGGAGGCTCCGGCTCGAGTTCGTAGAGATCAGCGAACGCGACGTGGATCGGGCCGCGGCCTTCCTCGTAGAACAGAAGATGCTGCGCAGGCACCGGGTCATGCCGCTCAGGGTCGAAGGCAGTCGCCTCGTGGTGGCGATGAGCGACCCGACCAACATCTACGCCCTCGAGGACCTGATGATGCTCTCGGGGTACCCGATCACGCCCGTCGTCGCTCTCGAAGAGGAGATCCAGCGCGTCCACAACAAAATCTTCGCGATGAGCGAGGAGATCTCCGAGTTCCTCGAGGAGGCCTCGCGGGAGACCATCCAGCAGGACCACGGGGACCTCGACCTCGGAATAGAGGCTTCGCCGGACGAGGCCCCGATCATCCGCCTCGTGAGCTCCATCCTCCAGCAGGCCGTAGGCGACGGGGCATCGGACATCCACATCGAGCCCCAGGACCGCGAGCTCGCGGTTCGCATGAGGGTCGACGGCGTCTTGCGAGAGGCCATGACCGTGCCGCCGAAGCTCCAGAGCGGCGTAACCGCCCGCCTCAAGATCCTCGCGAACCTGAACATCGCGGAGAAGCGCATTCCCCAGGATGGGCGGTTTAGCGTAAAGCTCGGCGGGCAGAAGATCGACCTGCGCGTCGCCTCGCTTCCGACCGTCTACGGGGAGAAGATCGTGCTGAGGCTGCTCGATACCTCGAACGCCGCCGTCGATCTGACGAAGCTCGGCTTCCCGACCGAGATCTACGAGAAGTACGAGGAGATTTTCGGGCGACCGTACGGTGCCATACTGGTGACGGGGCCGACGGGCTCCGGTAAGTCCACCACGCTCTACGCGACGCTGAACGAGCTCAACACCCCCGATAGGAACATCATCACGGTCGAGGACCCGGTCGAGTACCGGATGAGCGGGATCAATCAGGTGCAAACCAACCCCAAGGCCGGTCTCACGTTCGCGAGCGCCCTGAAGAGCATCCTGCGCGCCGACCCCGACGTCATCATGATAGGCGAGATCCGGGACTTCGAGACCGCCAAGATCGCGGTCGAGTCGGCGCTGACGGGCCACCTCGTCCTGGCGACCCTCCATACCAACGACGCGCCCGGGGCGGTGAGCCGATTGAACGACATGGGCGTGGAGCCGTTCCTCACCTCTTCGGCGGTCGACTGCGTGATCGCCCAGCGCCTCGCCAGGCGGCTCTGCGAGAACTGCAAGGAGCCGGTCGAGCTCGAGCGGGAGATCCTGGAAGGGATAAGGTTCCCCTTCAACCACGTCCCCGAGGCCGCCTTCCTCGACTTCCACAAGGCCGTCGGCTGCGACAGGTGCGGCGACTCGGGTTACCGGGGACGCGTCGGTCTCTACGAGCTTCTCGTCGTCAGCGACAACATAAAGGACATGATCCTGCGCGGCGAATCCACGCTCGAGATCGGACGCGTCGCCGAGGAGGAGGGGATGGTCCGCCTCAGGGACGACGGCCTACTGAAGGCCGCGGCGGGCGTTACCACCATCGAGGAGATCCTGCGGATCGTGGTCTAGCGCCGGGTGGTGTAGAAGCTAAAGTTTCCGTCTGGTTGTGTCGATAACCTCGTTGAGCGCAACGAACTTTGACTGCGGAGGGAAGCGGAGATGATGCTAGAAAGCGGGCTCAACGACTACCTGTTCGACACCATAAAGGCTGGGGCCAGCGACCTGCACATCACCGTGGGTCTGCCGCCGATGATCCGGGTCCACGGCAAGGTCCAGCCCCTCGATTATCCGCCCCTCACCGGCCAGACCACGCGCGAGATGATCTACGACATCCTCGCCAACGATCAGCGCCAGCGCCTCGAGAGCGAGTGGGAGCTCGACTTCGCGTACACCCTGCCCCGGACCGCCCGCTTCCGCGTGAACGTCTACTTCCAGCGCGGATCGATGGGGGCGGCTTTTCGGACGATTCCGCACGAGATAAAGAATTTCAGCGAGCTCGGGCTCCCCAGCGCCATCGAGCAGATGGCCGAAAAGCCGCGCGGTCTCGTTCTCGTGACGGGGCCGACGGGCTCCGGCAAGTCGACGACCTTGGCCTCGATAATCGACAAGATAAACCGTGATCGGGCCGAGCACATCATGAGCGTCGAGGACCCGATCGAGTTTCTTCACACGCACAAGAAGTGCATCGTGAACCAGCGCGAGGTCAACCAGGACACGAAGAGCTTCGCCCAGGCCCTCAAGCACGTGCTGCGCCAGGACCCGGACGTCATCCTCGTCGGCGAGATGCGCGACCTCGAGACCATTGGCCTCGCCATAAGCGCCGCCGAGACCGGCCACCTCGTCTTCGGAACCCTCCACACCCAGGACGCCCCGCAGACCGTCGACCGCATCATCGACGTCTTCCCGCCGAGCCAGCAGGGGCAGGTAAGGGCGCAGCTTGCGATCGCGTTGCAGGGTGTCGTGACGCAGACCCTGATCCCCAAGCGCGACGGCAAGGGGCGGGTCGTGGCCTGCGAGATCCTCGTGCCGACGCCGGGCGTCAGGAACCTGATCCGCGAGGGGAAGAACCACCAGATCTACTCGGCCATGCAGACGGGCGGGAAGTTCGGGATGCAGACGATGGACGCGGCGCTCGTGGAGCTCCTGCGCAAGGGCGCCATCTCCCGCGAGGAGGCCGAGAAGCGTTCCAGCAACCCCGACGAGCTGAGGCGGCTCATGGGTGACTCCGGCCAGATGCCAACCGCTCCCGCGGCGGCGAACGGGTCCGCCAAGTCCGGCTACGCGGCCTTCGGCGGGCGGCGGTAGGTCCGAGGGTAGGGCGAAGAGGAAGGTTATCCCTTGGCGGTATTCACTTACAAAGCCCGCAGCCGTGCCGGCGAGATCCTGGAAGACAAGATCGAGGGCAACGATACGATGAGCGTGGCGACGGCCCTAAGGCAGCAGGGCCTGCTCGTCATCGACATCAAGGAGCAGGGCGTCGGGCAGAAGGACATCCTCGGGCCCTTCAAGAAGGTCAAGCTCGCCGACCTCGTCGTCTTTACCCGCCAGTTTGCGACCATGATCAACGCCGGCCTCCCGATCGTGCGCTGTCTCTACGTCCTCTCCGAGCAGACGGACAACAAAAAGCTCAAGGACGTCCTCGAGGGCGTCCGAAAGGACGTCGAGGCGGGCCTCGCGCTCTCCGAAGCCCTGGACAAGCACCCGAAGATCTTCGGCAAGCTCTACACCGAGATGGTCCGCGCCGGCGAGATCGGGGGCATCCTCGACGAGGTGCTGCTTCGCATAGCGCAGCAGCTCGAGAACGACCAGGAGCTCCGGCGCAAGGTGAAGAGCGCCATGACCTACCCCATCGTGGTCCTCGTGCTCGCCATCCTCGCCGCCTCGTTTATGCTCATCTTCATCGTCCCTATCTTCGCCAAGATGTTCGAGGACCTCGGCGGCGACCTGCCGCTCCCGACCCAGATCGCGATGGGTCTCTCCAGCATCCTCACCAGTATCTTCGGCGTCTTCATCTACGCAGGCTTGATCGCCGGCGTGGTCTTCTTCCTGCGCTGGCGCAAAACCGAGAACGGGCGCAAGGCCGTGGACCCTGTGATGCTGAAGATACCCGCCAAGATCGGGGACATCATCCACAAGGTCGCCCTCGCCCGTTTCGCCCGCACCCTGGGCACCCTCAGCGCGGCGGGCGTCCCGATCCTTCAGGCGCTGGAGATAACGGCTACCTCGTCGGGCAACTGGGTGATCGAGAAGGCGCTCCTCAAGAGCCGCCAGGCGATCCGTGAAGGCTTGCCGATCTACCAGCCCCTCGAGGAGGAGGCCGCCTTCCCCCCAATGGTGACGCGCATGATCGCGGTAGGCGAAGAGACGGGCGACATCGACGGGATGCTCACGAAGATCGCGGAGTTCTACGAGTCCGAGGTCGACGCGGCGGTCAAGGCGCTCACATCGATCATCGAGCCGCTGATGATCGTGGTCATCGGCGGCATCGTCGGCGGCATCATCGTCGCGATGTACCTGCCGATGTTCAAGATCTTCGAACTCATCGAGTAGCGGAGTGTAGGGGGCCAGCACAACCCGGAGCATCTCACCCTAATCCGAACCCATTCCGGAGCGGTTCTCAGAAATCACTGTATCAGGCAGCGTTCGGTACTGCTAGGATACTTCTCGTAACGATGGTGACGTCTACTAAGGGGGGGTATGACGGACACAGATTTTGTCGTTCGGTACCGGCCTGTCAAGAACGTGGAGGAGACGACCGTACCTCGCCGAGCGACGTTCTTCGAGGAGTTCCTACCCTCGCGCGAGCCGAAGCCCTACAAGGGCCAGCAGAACGCTAGATGAGTGTTGCGAGGATCTCAGGCCCACAGC
>JADDQX010000180.1 GCA_016781115.1 Actinomycetota bacterium
GGCCCCGGCTCCTCGCCCAGGGCGACGGCGGCGAGCACCATCGCTCCGACGGGTTGCAGCAACAGCACCACGGACGTCACGGCAGCAGGTAGACGCGGAAGCGATCTCGAGATCAAGAGCCATCCCGCCACCTGAGCGGAGAGAGCGAGCGTCACCAGCCATCCGTGCTCGGGCCAGCGCGGCGCCCACTGCATACCGCCGGCGAGCGCGCCGTAGACGCCGGCCGTGACGGTGGAGGAGAGGGTGGCATGGAACAAGGGGCCCGCGATGCGCGTCAGGTCCTGCGAGCCCTGGCGGAGGATCAGCAGGAAGGCGGCGTACGCCCTGGGGGGATGGCCGGGGCGCTACTCCCACTCGATGGTGCCGGGAGGCTTGCCGGTGATGTCGTAAACGACTCGGTTCACACCCGGCACCTCGTTGACGACGCGGTTCGAGATCCTCTCCAAGAGGTCATATGGCAGGCGAGCCCAGTCCGCGGTCATGGCGTCGTCGCTGGTGACCGCTCGGAGGACGATCGGGTGTCCATAGGTCCGTTCGTCACCCATGACGCCGACGGACCGCACCGCCGGGAGGACCGCGAACGACTGCCAGATCTCGCGCAACAGGTCGGCGCGCTTCATCTCTTCGAGCACGATCGCGTCGGCGGCTCGCAGCATGTCGAGCCGCTCGGCCGTGATGTCGCCGATGATGCGGACCGCGAGGCCCGGGCCCGGGAAAGGCTGGCGCCACACGATCTCCTCGGGGAGCCCCAGCTCTTCGCCGGCCCTTCGCACCTCGTCTTTGAAGAGGTTGCGAAGCGGCTCGACCAGCGTGAACCTCATGTCCTCCGGAAGCCCGCCGACGTTGTGGTGGCTCTTGATCTTCGCCGCGTCCTTCGTGCCCGACTCGATCACGTCGGGGTACAGCGTCCCCTGCACCAGGAAGCGCGCATCGTTGAGCTCGTCCCGCGCGACCTCCTCGAAAAGCCTGATGAAGGTCTCGCCGATGATCTTCCGCTTCAGCTCGGGATCGGTGACGCCTGAGAGCTTCTCGAGAAAACGGTCCGCGGCCTTGACGTGGATGAGATCCATCTTCAGGTGGCGGCGGAAGGTGTCTTCGACCTGCTCCGCCTCGCCCTGGCGCAGCAACCCGTGGTCGACGAACACGCACGTGAGCTGATCGCCGACCGCGCGATGCACGAGCGCTGCCGCTACGGACGAGTCGACGCCGCCGGAAAGACCGCACACGATGCGCTCGTCGCCGACGAACGCCCGTATGGACTCGAGGGCGCTCTCGATGATCGAGGTCATGGTCCAGGTCGGGAGCAGATCGCACCCGTCGTAGAGGAAGTTCTTGAGCAGCTCGGTCCCTTTGGGCGTGTGCGCTACCTCTGGGTGGAACTGGACGCCGAACAACCGTCGCTCCGGGTCCTCGAACGCCGCGACCGGGCTTGCCGACGTCGACGCGGTGACACGGAAACCGTCTGGGGGCGTGACGACGGCGTCGTTGTGGCTCATCCACACCGTCTGTTGCGGCGGCAGTTCGGAGAACAAGGTCGAGGAAGGCGCCTCCACGTTCAGATCCGTCTTTCCGAACTCCGCTATGCCCGTGGCGGCGACCTCGCCGCCGAGGGACCGAGCCATGAGTTGCTGGCCGTAGCAGATCCCGAGCACGGGAACGCCCAGCGCGAACAGCTCCGGCTCCGCTGAGGGAGCTCCCGGCGAGTGAACGGATTTCGGCCCCCCCGACAGAACGATCCCCGCGGGCCGCCGCGCCTTCAGCTCTTCGATGGGGATGTCGTGAGGAAGGATCTCCGAGTAGACGTGGCATTCCCGGATGCGCCGGGCGATCAGCTGCGCGTACTGCGCCCCGTAATCAAGGACCACAACGGGGGCTTCGGCGGTGCTGCTGAAGGTAACGGCTCCCGAGGATGCCCCCGCTGCAGCGGTGGCGTGGTGGGGGGCTTCGGGCATAAGCCACCCTACCGCGCCCCCTAGCGCGTCAGGGGCTTTTCCGCGCCTCCACGACAACGCTCAACTCGTCTGCGTCGGAGGCGACGCCTTCGTCGCGCAGCCCCGCCTCGCGGATCATCTTGCGCGCCTTCGGCGCGAAGTCCTCCGACAGCTCGAGCAGCAACCAGCCGCCCGGTTTGAGCCAGTCCGAGCCTTCATCGATCGCGCGGCGAAGGAGATAGAGCCCGTCCCGCTCGTCGGTCAGCGTATGGACCGGTTCGTGTTCACGTACCTCGGTCGGAAGATCGTCTAGCTCGTCGACCGGGACGTACGGGACGTGGCCGGTGATCAGATCCAAGCCGCCGCGCAGTCGGTTGGGAAGGCCTCCGTACATGTCGCTCGCCCGGAACGTCACGTTGGTGATATCGAGCCGCCGCGCGTTCCTGCGGCCGTGGGCCAGCGCGTCGGTGTCGATATCCAGCGCCCACACCTGGCCCGACGGCAGTTCGCTCGCGATGGCAAGCGCGATCGGCCCCGTCCCCGAAGCGACGTCCACGACCACAGGGCGCTTCCTGCGCCGCAACCGGCGCAACGCGCGCTCCACGGTCAGCTCCGAGGAGGGCCGGGGAACGAAGACGCCCGGCCATACCTTCAGGTCTAGCCCGTAGAACTCGATGCGGCCCGTCAGAAAAGGTTGCGGCTCGCCCGCCGCGCGGCGGGCGATGAGGGCGAGGTAGCGATCCCGCGCCGCCTTCGGCGGGACGAGCTCATCGTCGAGCTCGTCTTCCGTCACGTGAAGGGCGGACGCCAGCAGGTCCCGGGCCAGATCGATGTGCACGTGGTCTTCGAAGAGATGTGTCGAATCCCGCAGGACCCTCTCTCCCAGCAAGAGCAGCTGCGAGACGGTGCGGGGTTCGGCCATGGCCCGGCATGCTACAGAGCCGCGACCAGCCGGATCACGCGCTACGAAGTGGCTGCTGCGGTTCCGGCTCCGGCTCTTCGTCGCTCGGGACCTCGATCGTCGGCCGCTCCAGCTCGGTGGACAGCACGATCGTCGTGCGGGTGCGGGCAACCCCGCGGATCGATCGGATGCGACGCAGAAGCTTCTCCATGGCGCGGTTCGTCGAGGTTCTGATCTTGATCAGGTAGCAATCCTCACCCGCGATGCGGTGGAACTCCAGAACGTCCGGCTCGTCGCAGATGCGCGCGACGATCGGATCATCCGAGGCGAACTCGTTGCCCTCGGACAGCGTCACCATGACGAACGCCACGTGCGGCCGCTCCAGCAGCTCGGGATCCAGCACCGCGCAGTAGCCGGCGATGACGCCACTCTGCTCCAGCTTCCGGACCCTCTCGTGAACCGCGGGACCCGACAGCCCCACCGTCTTCGCGATCGCAGCATGAGACATGCGCCCGTCTTGGCGGAGGAGACGGAGGATGTGCAGGTCGATCTCGTCCAACGCGGGGCGGACGGGGCCGGGAGCCATCTAAGACTCCCGACCCTGCCGCTCGCTGCCCACGGGACGGGGGGAATCGTCCCGCGCTGCCAGAGAGGGGGGAACTGCTCTGGTCAGCTGGCGGATCGAGGCCAGCGAGTTATCTAGCTGGTAGAGGACCCAGGGGCTCATCCGACTCTCCGTTCTCAAACGGCCCGGTGGTTGGTCCAGTCGTCGCCGTCCCTGCTGTCGGAGCCGAACCAGAGGGCGAAGGCGTTCAGGGCGATGATCGCCCCGACGAGGATTATAAGGCTAAGCTGCATCGCAGCCTCCAATCTGTAGCTGTTGCTCACTGCTTACGAACGAATTCTAGATGACCACTGCACATCTGTCAAATACGTTCCAAAAGTCGAAAGGCTTTATCACGAGGGATTCATCGGGCTTGTCGCCGCTGCACTTTAGATGTTAAGGGCAACAATGCCTCCAAACCCACGTTTCTCCCGCTGGGGTTGCTCAGGGTCGCCGAGACAGAAGAAAAAAGGCCCGGGTTCCCCCGGGCCTTTCCTATCTTAGCGGTGTGTAGGCCTGGTGCTAGGCCCCCATCCCAAGGCGCTGGGCGGTCTGCAGCGCCTTGCCCTCCGTCTTCAGCGCCGGCGCCACCATCACCTCGGCCTTCTGGAACTCCTTGATGTTGGCGTAGCCACAGGTCGCCAGGCTCGTGCGCAAGGCGCCGAAGAGGTTCATCCGGCCGTCGTTCTCGTGGGCGGGGCCGACCAGGATCTCCTCGAGGCTCCCCAGGGTCGAGGTCTTGACCCTCGCCCCGCGCGGGAGCGTCGGGTGGAAGGTCGCCATGCCCCAGTGGTAGCCGTGGCCGGGGGCCTCCTCGGCAGCCGCCAGCGGTGAGCCGATCATGACCGCGTCGGCTCCACACGCGATCGCCTTAGCGATGTCGCCTCCGGTCCTCATCCCACCGTCCGCGATCACATGACAGTAGCGGCCCGTCTCATCGAGGTGCCTGATCCGGGCGCCCGCCGCGTCGGCGATCGCCGTTGCCTGCGGCACGCCAAGCCCCAAGACTCCTCGCGTGGTGCACGCGGCCCCCGGACCTACGCCGACCAACACGCCCATGGCCCCCGTCCGCATGAGGTGCAATGCGGTGGAGTAGGAGGCGCAGCCGCCGACGATGACGGGGATGTCGTAGGTGGAGATGAAGCGCTTCAGGTTGAGCGGCTCGGTCCGAGTAGATACGTGCTCGGCGGACACGACCGTTCCCTGGATGACGAGGACGTCGAGCTCGGCCTCCAACGCGATCTTGTGGAAGCGTTCGACCTTCTGAGGAGTGAGGGACGCAGAGGCGGTGACTCCCGCATCTTTGATCTCGCGGATGCGCTGGTAGATCAGCTCCTCTTTCACGTCTTGCTGGTAGAGCTCCTGCATCCGCAGCGTCGCCTTCTCATCTGGCAGCTCTGCTATCTCCGCGAGGATGCTGCCCGGGTCCTCGTAGCGGGTCTGCAGACCCTCGAGGTTGAGCACCGCGAGCCCGCCGAGGCGACCGATCTCGATCGCGGAGCGCGGTGACACCACGCCGTCCATGGCCGACGCCATGAGAGGGAGCTCGAAGCGGAAGGCGTCGATCTCCCAGGTGATGTCCACGTCGTCGGGGTCCCGCGTCCGGCGGGAGGGAACGATCGCGATGTCGTCGAACCCGTAGGCCCTACGCCCCGATTTGCCGATGCCGATCTCGA
>JADDQX010000181.1 GCA_016781115.1 Actinomycetota bacterium
AAGACGTTGCGTCGCGGCTTGCAGGATGTCGCCGGCGACGGATCGATTGACCAGTCCCGCTCGCTCGGCCTCCTCGCCGGAGTAGGTCCGCCCCGACATCAGCATCTCTTTGGCCAGCGCCGGGCCGGCCAGAAGCACGAGACGCTCGATGTTCTCGAAGTTGACGAGGATCCCGAGCTTCGACGACGGGATCCCTATCTTCGAAGTTGTCTCTGCCACGCGGAAGTCGCAGACGCTGGCGAGCTGGAACCCACCGCCGAGAGCGGCTCCATGGATGGACGCGACCGTGGGAAGACGATGCCGAGCGAGCGCGTCCAGCATGCGCTCGAACGCCGGCAGGAACCGAAGCGCGCCCGAACCCGACACAGCGGCGAGATCTGCTCCGGAGCAGAAGACCTTCCCCGCTCCCCTGATGATCAAGACGCGCGCCCCGCTGCTGTCGACCTCGGCGAGACCCCCTACGATGGCGTCGCACATCGCGACCGACAGCGCGTTGCGAGCCTCTGGCCGGTTCAGCGTCAGCGTCGCGATGCGGCCATCGTCATTAGCCTCTAACAGGATCACGCTGGCTCGATCACCGCGATGACGTCCCCCTCTTGCACGACCTGGCCCTCAGCGACGCCGAGCTCGCCGATCGTCCCGGAGCTGGTTGCCTCGACCGGGATCTCCATCTTCATCGACTCCAGGATGCAGATCGTGTCGCCCTCCTCGACCGGATCGCCCGCCCCGAGGAGCACCTTCCATACGTTCGCGACCATCTCCGCGAGGACCTCTTCACTCATGGGGGCTCGCTCCTGGGTAGGCGCTGCGGTCCGGAGGATCTTGCAGTGACAGCAGGCGACGCGCCTCGACGGGCTCCGCAACCTCGCGGCCCGACAACTCCACGAGGTGTGCTGCCGCCTCCACCAGCTCGCCATTCGAAGATGCCATGAAGCCCGAGGGAAGGTAGAAGTTGTCCTCGAGCCCCACGCGGACGTTGCCGCCCAGCGAACAGGCAGACGCAACCAGCGTCCACTGACGACGGCTGATCCCGATCACCTCCCATGTCGATGCAGCCGGAAGCAGGCTCGCCATGTGGGCCAGCGTTCTCGGGTCGGCGGGCGCTCCCCCCAGCACCCCGAGGATCAAGGAGAACTGCACCGGCATCTTCAAGAGACCCATGTCGATCAATGGCTCGACGTTTCCGATGTGACCCGTATCGAAGCACTCGCACTCCGGCTTCACTCCGACGGAGTTCATCTGCTCTAGGAGGTAGATGATCTCGCTGAACGGGTTCGCGAACACGAAATCGAAGACGAGCGACTTCCGTTTGCGCGAGTACTTCGCGTAGTTCATCGACCCCATGTTGAGCGCACCCAGCTCCGGCTTCAGCGCGACGATCTGCTGCACCCGCTCCTCGATCGGGATGCCGACGGCGCCGGTCGAGAGATTGATGATGATGTCGGGCACCTCCGCCAGGATGGCCTCGGTGATCGCTCGATACTCCTCGACCCGATAGCTCGGCGTGCCGTCGGGGTAGCGCGCGTGGATGTGCAGCACGGAGGCTCCCGCGTCACGAGCGCGCCGCGCCTCTTTGGCGTAATCCTCGGGGGTGTAGGGGATGCCGGGGCACTGATCTCTGTTGGCCGCAACGCCGCTCATCGCACAGGTGATCACGCAGGGATCCACGACGCGGAAAGCTAAACGATTATCCTCGGCCCCGTGACTGTAACGGTGGTCGATCATCCACTGGCACAGCACCTCTTGCTCTCGCTGCGCGACGAGACCACACCTCCAGAGCAGTTCCGCCACGTCACGAAACGGCTGACGACTCTTCTGATGCTGGAGGCGACCGCGGACTTCCCCACCCGCGAGGAATGGGTGACGACTCCGCTGGAGGAGACGAGGGGCCGCGTCCTGGCAGACGCTTTGGTAGCGGTCCCGATCCTCAGAGCGGGCCTCGGGATGCTCGATGCCGTCGTCGAGCTCTTCCCGACCGTCAGGGTGGGTTACCTGGGGCTGGAGCGGGACGAGGCGACCTTCGAACCGTCGGAGTACTACGCGAAGTTGCCGCGCCTGGAAGACGCTCTCACTTTCGTGCTGGACCCGATGCTGGCCACGGGCGGTTCCGCCAACGCGGCGCTGAAGTCGGTGAAAGAGGCGGGCGCTTCGTCGGTCCGGATGGTGTCGATCGTCGCGGCCCCCGAAGGCGTGGCCGCTCTGGAGCGGGAGCACCCCGACGTGCACATAGTCACGGCGTCCGTGGATCGGGAGCTCAACCAATCTGCGTACATCATTCCCGGGCTCGGGGACTTCGGCGACCGGCTCTTCGGCACCGACCCCTAGCGCCCCTCGCGGGGCCGGGGGCCGAGGCGGAAGGTCGATCGGGGTCGGTCAGTCCCAGCGCGGCAATCGCTTCAGGTAATCCAGGATGTGGCGGTTCGTCTCCTCTGGCTGCTCCTGCTGAGTCCAGTGCCCGCAGTCGGTGATCAACACCGTTTCGAGGTCCGGCACTCGCTCCTCCATCCCCTTCGCGAGGCCGGGATGCAGAACCGGATCGCCTTCGGCGGTGATCATCAGACACGGGACCTCCACCTTCATCCCGGCGATGTCTTCGGTGAGGTCCCAGTTGCGATCGAGGTTCCGGTAGTACTCGAGCGGCGGGGTGATCGAGCCTTTCATCCGGAACGCGTCGACATATGCAGCGATGACCTCGTCGGTGAAGACCTCCTTGCGGACGCAGGCGGGACCGGTGAAGAAGAAACGGAGGAAGCCTTCGGGGTCCCTCTCGAACAGGTCCTCGGCCGGGCCGCGCTTCTGGAACTGAAGGACGTAGTCGTTCTGCGAGGCCCCCGACTCGCGGATATAGATCGTGGGGGGAACCGGGGGCCGAGGAAGGTCGGGCGTGTTGAGCCCGACAACGCCCGCCGTGCGCTGCGGATAGAGCCGGGCGAACGGCCAGGCGACCAGGCCGCCCCAGTCATGTCCCACCACGACCGCCCGCTCGTGCCCCAACGAAGGGATCACCTCAGAGACACACCGAGCCACCCACAACACGTCGTAATCCACGTCGGGTTTGTCGGAGCGACCGAAGCCGGGTAGGTCGATCGCAACCGCGCGGAAGCCGGCGTCGGCGACGGGACCTAGCTGGTTCCGCCACGAATAGGAGTACTCGGGGAAGCCGTGCAGGAACAGAACCAACGGCCCTTCGCCCTCTTCGACGTAGAAGATGCGGATCCCGTTCGCGACCGCGTAGCCGAAACGAGGCATCAGCGGGACACCGGCTCTCGCGTCATACCGGAAGCACCCCGTGCTTGCGCCACGGCCGTTCGGTCTTCTTCGTGGCCGCGGAAGCCAGGGCTCTGGCGACGACTCGCCGGGTGTCCGCGGGATCGATGACGTCGTCGATGAAAGCCCACCCCGCCGCCACGTAGGGAGAGATCTGGTCGCGGATCATCCCCACCATGTTGTTGCGGGCCGCGTCCTGCTCCTCTTCGGGCAGCGCCTCGATCTGCTTGCGAAAGATGATGTTCACGGCTCCTTCGGGTCCCATCACCGAGATCTCCGCCGTCGGCCACCCGACGATGAGGTCTGGTTCGAAGGCGCGCCCGTTCATCACGTAGTAGCCGGCGCCGTAGCCCTTACGCATCACGACCGTCACCTTCGGCACCGTCGCCTCCGACACGGCGAACAGCATCTTCGCTCCGTGACGGATGATGCCTTGCTTCTCGACCGCGCTCCCGACGAGGAAGCCCGGACAATCCATGAGGAACACGAGCGGGATGTGGAAGGCGTCACACAGCCACACGAAGCGCGCCGCCTTGTCGGCTGCGTTGACGTCGAGAGCGCCGCCGAGGAACTTCGGCTGGTTCGCGACGATTCCTACCGCCCGGCCCCCGATCCTTGCGAAGCCGGTGACGAGGTTGCGCGCCCACTCCGGCTTCATCGGGAAGAAGTCGCCATCGTCGACGATCGCCGCTATCACCTTGTGGACGTCGTAGGCCTGGCGCGGGCTCGCGGGAACGATGTCGTAGAGGTCCTCAACCCGGCGGTCGGCGGGGTCGTTGCTCTCCATGACCGGCGTCTCCGTCAGGTTCGACGATGGGAAGTAAGAGAGGTACTTGCGGATAGCGTCCAGGCAAGCGCGGTCGTCGGGAACCTCGAGGTCCGCGACGCCGGACACCTTGCAGTGCACCTTCGAACCGCCCATCTCCTCGGCCGTCACTTCTTCGCCTACGGCGGCCTTAACCAGGTGAGGACCCGCCAGCGCCATGTTCGAGTTGCCTCTCACCATCGGGACGAAGTCGGCGAGCCCGGGGATGTAAGCGGTCCCCGCGGCCCCCGGTCCCATCATCGCCGCGACCTGAGGGACGACGCCGCTCATGATCACCTGCTCGCGGAACAGATCACCGGTGCGCGCGAACATGGAACCCGTTGCCTCCTGGATGCGCGCACCCGCGGAGTCGATAAGCCACACGAGCGGGATCCGTTCTCGCAGCGCGAGCTCTCTCATCCGCGTCGCCTTGATCTCGGTGACCATGCCCATGGAGCCGGCCATCACAGTGAAGTCGTACGCGATGACGGCAACCATCCGACCGTCGATGCGCCCGATGCCGGTCACGACTCCGTCGGCCGGGGTGAACTTCCCCTGCATCGCGGGGGACTGAGATTGATGATGAGCGAGCAGGCCCCGTTCCTCGAATGAGCCTTCGTCGAACAGGAGGTCGATCCGCTCTCGGACCGTCAGCTTGTTCTGATCGTGCTGGCGCTGGACCCGGTCGGGCCCGCCCATCCCGAGGTACTCGGCCCTCTTGCGAACCAGCTCCTCGGCATGGCCCCGCATGTCTGGCCCGTCGTACGAATACGTCACCTGCGTGCGCTCTTGTGACACAGGGCTCACCTTCCTTTGGGGCCCGTCGCCGGCGTAGAGCCGAAGTCTTCCGGGGCCTCGCTGACGCACAGGCTAGCGGCCCTGCGCGGCGGACGCCTAGGAGCATGGCGGGAACCATGGAGCGCCACCGGCCGTCTGAACCTCAAGAGGACCGACAGCAAGGAGGTCGAGTGATGGCTCTCGGGAACGGGATGGGGACGAGCGGTTTGGCAATGAAGCACCGACTTGGAGCACTGTCTCTTCTGCTCGTGGTGGCAGTGGGGGCATGCTCGGGTGCCGACGAGGCGGATAGCGGAACCGCGGCAACGGGAGAGGCGGGCCGGTCGGCCGAACAGAGCGGCCGCGGCGTCGCCGAGACGGCCGTGAGCGACGGCTCCGGCAGCAC
>JADDQX010000001.1 GCA_016781115.1 Actinomycetota bacterium
CTACGTTGGGACGTAGGCCAGTAAGCAGAGAACGGGCGCCCCAGACCGGACTTGAACCGGCGACCTTCTCCTTGACAGGGAGATGAGCACTCCAGACTGCTCCACTGGGGCGAGAGACGTGAGGCTAACAGACGTACTACGACAGATTGCTATCCTGCGCCCCCGGGCGAGGTAGCTCAGTTGGCAGAGCACGCGACTGAAAATCGCGGTGTCGACAGTTCGATTCTGTCCCTCGCCACGTCCATCCTCGGACGCGAAAACGGACGCCCGAGGGCGCCCGTGTCCGTTGAAGTTGAGAGCTTCAGTCCTGAAGCTGCTTGGCTCCCTCTAGGAACCTGCGCACCTCGTCGGCCCGGTAGCGACGGTGTCCCCCGAGAGTCCTGATCGAGGAAAGCTTGCCCGCCTTAGCCCAGCGAGTGACGGTCTTCGGGTCCACCCTGAAGAGCGCTGCGACCTCGGCCGGCGTCAAAAGGGTGTCGTCCTTCTGAGCCATCATTGGCCTCCAATTCCCACGTCGGATCGGCGGTTCCGATCCACCTTCGCCACAGATGCCCGAAATGCTCTGTCGCAGGGAAATCATCGGCTTAGACGCGGCGATCTGTAATGGCTATTTAGGGCCATTTTGGGGCTTTCGCAGCTATGGCCGACATAGCTCCAGCGAACTAGTCAGAAAGGGGCAAATCGCCCGCTCCCCTAGGTCCCCGCCTCCGCTCTTAGTTGACGACCTCTTTCGCTCGCACCTCGGTCCAGCGTTCCGTCAGCGCGCTGAAGAGGCGGCCTGCACGGATGAGGTCTCCCCCCTCCAACGCATCGAGACAGGCGGCCACTTCGGCGGCCGACTGGTCCTCGAGTAGATCTTCGTGGGAGAACATCGTCGCCACCGAGCCGTAGTCGAGCTCCATCAGCCCGTCGCTGGTGAACCCGTCCAGCCACTCGACCAGCTCGCGCACTGCAGCGGTGACACCGTCGTCGATCCAGGTCTCTTCCAGCACCGCTAGGCAGCGGACCAGTCGCGCCTTCGCGGTAGACAGCTGCGTCTCGTAGCGGATCCGGAGCCCGTTCTTGTCTTCGGTGAGGATCCTCTCGGAGCCGTCGAAGGCGCCGAACCACCTGAGCGGCACGTGCCAGTTCGCGTGCAGGATGTGCGACCGCACCTCCGGCCGCTCGTCCCCCAACACCGCGAGCTCGTGCGCTGCTCGCCGCGCCTCGGCTTCGGGCACGAACGCCTCCGCTACTTCTTCGGGAACGCTGTTGCGGAACGCGAGCAGTGCCGCCAACATCCGCAGCCTCGTGCGCCAGGGACAGATCAACAGCTGACCGTCCAGCTCCCGGACGAACGCTCCTTCGGTTGGAGTGGCGAGGTTCTGATCTGCAGGAAGCGCAGTGGCGATCAGCCAGCGACGAGCTTCTTTGGGCTCGGAGCTTTCATCGTCGCGGCAGTTCTCCACCCACTGTTCCTGTTCCTCCGCAGGGAACGAAGACAGAGGCTGATAGATGCGCAGGTACGCCGTGTTGATCATCTGATCGCGATGCTACCCAGTGCCTGTGACAAGAGAGCGGCAATCGTCCAGGCGGTAGCATGGCCGGCGAAGCTGAGACGACGGCGTTTCGGCGGAGACCACAGGAGTCCCCCTTCCATGAGCGTGTTCGAGCACATCAACGGCGATGGCTACGAGCAGATCGTCTTCTGCTCAGACGACCAGTCGGGCCTGCGGGCGATCATCGCGATCCATTCGACGGCTCTGGGGCCTGCCCTCGGGGGGACCCGGTTCTACCCCTATGACAGAGAGGAAGACGCGCTGGTCGACGTCTTGCGGCTCGCGAAGGGCATGACCTACAAGGCCGCGGCAGCGGGCCTCGACCTCGGCGGCGGCAAGGCTGTGATCATCGGCGATCCTCGGCGCATCAAGACCGAGGAGCTGTTGCGGGCTTACGGGCGTTTCGTCGAGACACTGGGCGGGCGCTACATCACCGCGGAGGATGTCGGCACCGCTCTGGAAGATATGGACATCGTTCGTCGAGAGTCGCGCTGGGTCACCGGCTGCTCGCACACGTATGGCGGATCGGGAGATCCGTCCCCCGTCACCGCGCACGGCGTGCTGAACGGGATCAAAGCGTGCCTGTTGGAGGTCTTCGGCTCGCCGGAACTCGCCGGCCGTACGGTCGCGCTGCAGGGGGTCGGAAAGGTCGGCTACGCGCTGTGTGGCTACCTCGTCAACGAGGGAGCCACCGTCACGATCGGCGACATCGATGTCGACAACATGGCGCGCGCGGTGAAGGACCATGGAGTCGAGACCGTCCCGCTCGAGGACATCCACAAGGTCGAATGCGACGTATTCGCGCCGTGTGCGTTGGGTGGCGGGATCAACGACGACACGATCTCGGAGTTCAACTGCAAGATCATCGCGGGGGCCGCGAACAACCAGCTGGCGCGCGAGGAGCACGGAGAGAAGTTGCGCGATCTCGGCATCCTGTACGCGCCAGACTTCGTCATCAACGCGGGCGGCCTAATCAACGTCGAAGACGAGCTCCGCGGCTATGACCGAGACAGAGCGATGGCTCGGGTCGAGGGCATCTACAAGCAGATGCAACACATCTTCACCCTCGCGAAGGAGACCGGGCTGTCCACGGCCAAGGCTGCCGAGCTCCACGCGCAGGAGCGCATCCGAAAGATCAGTCGCATCAGGTTGGTCCGAACCGCGGAGTTCGGCCCGAGCGCGACCAACTAGACCCCAGCGCGATGAGTGAGATCGTTCGCGTCATCGGTAACGGCGCCGACCTCGCGGACGGCGAGGTCCCGAACGAGCTCGCGGAGAAGGATCTGATCGAGCTGTTCCGGTGGCTCGTGTTGCTGCGGACGTTCGACGAACGAGCCGTCGCACTCCAGAGACAGGGACGGATCGGTACCTACGCTCTCTACTGGGGCGAGGAGGCGACGCAGGCGGGCGCCCTCTATGCATGTGAGGACGCCGACTGGGTGTTCCCGTCCTACAGACAGAACGCGATCGGCATCCTTCGCGGGGTCCCCGCGTCGACCGTGCTCGCGTGGTGGCGTGGTTACGGCGGGACCCACGGGTTCTGGAACCCACGCGACCACCGGGTGGGGCCGATCACGGTGCCCATCGCGACGCACCTCCCGCATGCGGTCGGCGTCGCCTGGGCGGCGAAGATCCGTAAGGACCGTGCCTCTTCGCTCGCGTGGTTCGGCGACGGGGCGACATCCGAAGGTGATTTCCACGAGGCCATGAATTTCGCATCCGTCCTCAAGACCTCGACGGTCTTCTTCTGCGTGAACAACCAGTGGGCGATCTCCACACCGATCTCGAAGCAGATGGCGAGCGAGACGATCGCGCAGAAGGCGGTCGCATACGGGATGCCGGGCGTGCGGGTGGACGGCTTCGACCCCATCGCATGCTGGAAGGTGACGAGGGACGCGCTCGAGCGAGGGCGGCAGGGCGGGGGCCCGACGCTGATCGAGGCGTACTGCTACCGGATCATGCCCCACGGGACCGCCGACGATCCTCGGTTGTATCGCGACGAAGCGGAGAGCGAGCACTGGCGAGCACTGGAGCCGGTGGGACGGATGGCGGAATTCCTCCGGCGTCGATCGATCCTGGACGACGCGCAGGAGGAACAGATCAGAGCCGAGGCCAAGCAGCTGGTGGCACAAGCGGTCACAGATATGGAAGCCATCGCGCATCCCGGCCAAGAGATCCTGTTCGACCACGTCTACGCATCGGGCCGCCCTTGGAACTTCGACGAGGCGCTCGATGAGCTGCACCAGGTGGAGCGACCCGCGGAGGTGAAGCCACTCGGCCCCCCCACCACCCCCGGCGCGGGCGAGGAGGGCAAGACCATATGACCGCAGTCAACATGGTTGAGGCTCTGAACAAGGGTCTTCACGAAGCCATGACGGCGGACGACAGAGTCGTCGTGTTGGGCGAAGACGTCGCGAAGACCGGCGGCGTCTTCCGCGTGACCGCGGGCCTACTCGACCGTTTCGGCGACGACAGGGTCGTGGACACTCCGCTGGCGGAAGCGGGCATCGTAGGTTCCGCGATCGGCATGGCCGTCTACGGCCTGCTGCCGGTGGCCGAGATCCAGTTCGACTCCTTCGTCTACCCGGGGTTCGAGCAGATCGTCGTGCACGCGGCCCGCTATGCGTGGCGGACCAAGGGCGAGGTGCCGGCATCGATCGTGATCCGCATCCCTTACGGCGGCGGCGTCCGGATGCCGGAGCTCCACTCCGACTCGCCGGAGTCACTATTCGTTCACACGCCGGGGCTCAAGGTGGTCTGCCCCTCGACGCCTGCGGACGCGCGCAACATGATCCTCGCCGCGATCGAAGATCCCGATCCGGTCATCTTCATGGAGCCGAAGCGCATCTACCGGGCGGGACGGCAGGAGATCCCGGACGAGCCGCCGTTCACGGTTGGCAACGGAAGCCCTAACGGCGCACTCAACGAGTACCTCTCCAAGGCCCGCGTGGCGCGCGAGGGAGACGACCTCGCCATCTTCACGTACGGCGCAACGGTCCCGCTAACGATCGATGCCGCGGAGAAGCTCGCTCGGGAGGAGCGGGTCGAAGCGCGTGTCGTAGATCTTCGGTCGCTGTACCCACTCGACGTCCACGCGATCGAGAAGGCGGCCTCGGAATGTCGCCGCGCCTTGGTGGTGCATGAGGCTCCACGGACCGCCGGAGTGGGCGCCGAGGTGTCGAGCCTGATCCACGAGCGCGTGATGCTGGATCTCGAAGCGCCGGTCGGCCGCGTCACCGGCTACGACGCGCCGTTCCCGCAGTTCGCCAACGAAGACGATTACCTGCCATCCGTCGACCGCATCTTCGCGGGAGCGAAGAAGGTTCTCGAGTTCTGATGCCGGACTTCTTGCTGCCCGACCTCGGCGAGGGCCTCACCGAGGGTGAGATCGACCGCTGGCTCGTCAAAGAGGGCGACACGGTCGCCGAAGACGACCCGCTCGTCGAGGTCATCACCGACAAGGCGACGGCCGAGATCCCGTCGCCCTTCGCCGGCGTCGTGACCAAGATCCACGTTCCCGCCGGCGCCGTCGTTGCGGTCGGCACCGCTCTTGTCACCATCGGCGAAAGTGTTCCGGGGGAGTCGGTTGCGTTGGGGGGTGGGGGCCGCGCACCGTCACCTGCGGGACCAGACGCCTCCGCCTTCGGCTCCGGGGTCGATGGTCCCCACGGCAACGGCGACGCACCCCCACTCCCACCTCGACCCGTCGAAACACGTACGAACCCCATCGGCGTCAAGGCGATGCCTCCTGTTCGGAAATTGGCTCGCGAACTCGGCATCGATCTTGCTGCCATCAGGGGGAGCGGGCCGGGCGGACGCGTCCTTCGGGCCGATGTTGAGGCTGCGGCCAATGGTCATGCTCCCGGTCTCGAGACGGGTCGGATCGAAGGCGGGGGCGAACGGCGCGAGCCCCTGCGGGGCGTGCGACGGGTGATCGCTCAGAGGATGGCGGACGCCCATCGGATCGTTCCGCCGGTTACTCATGTTGAGGAGTGCGACGTGACCGAGCTCGATGCGACGCGGAAGCTCGCGAACGAGCGGTCACCTGACGAGCTTCGGCTCACTTACATACCGTTCATCGTCAAAGCCGTAGTGACCGCTCTCCGCGATTACCCGGCATTGAATGCCTCGCTTGATGAGGAGGCTGGCGAGATCGTCTTCCACGATCGTTTCGACATCGGCATCGCGGTGGATACTCCGGCCGGGCTTACGGTCCCGGTCGTTCGCGGCGCGGACAAGAAGCGCCTGCGCGAGGTGGCGGTTGACGTGGACCGTTTGGCTTCCGCCGCGCGCGCGGGGAGGTCCAAGAGCGAAGATCTACGGGACGCGACGTTCACGATCTCGAGCCCCGGCCCCTTCGGAGGACTCATGGCAACGCCGATCGTCTTCCATCCGCAGTCGGCGATCCTGGGCGTACACCGGGCCACGGACCGGCCGGTCGTCCGGGACGGACAGATCGTCATCCGGAAGATGATGAACCTCTCGATCACCTTCGACCACCGCATCCTCGACGGGATGACGGCCGCGAGGTTCATCTTGGACGTGGTTCGCCTGCTGGAGCACCCCGCCGTCCTCGCGTTGGAGGCCTGAGCGAGCTTTTATCCCTCTCATCCCGAAGTGGCGGCGTGGCGGGTCCGCCGGGAGTGTAGTTGTAGGTCATCGCGAAGTGCTCGGTTCCGGTACCTCTGCTCCGACTCGGCAGCACCCGCGAGCTACGCCGGTCGCGCGCCGATCGTGTTGCGCAGGATCCCGATGTGTTCGATCTCCAGCTCCACGACGTCTCCGGGGGTGAGCTGACGCCCGAGATCCAGACCACAACAACCGCCGGGGGTCCCCGACCCGTAGACGTCGCCCGGAAAGACATCTTCAGCTTGTGAGACGTGTGCCAGCATCTGGCTCCAGCTCCAGTGGGCTGCCGATGAACGTGCTCGTCCCCATTCCTCGCCGTTGACCCGACAGATCATGGCGAGATCCGGTTCCGGCCCCACCTCATCCGCGGTCACGATGCACGGCCCCAGCGCGTTGGCGAAGTCCTTGCCCTTCGCTGGGCCGAGCCAGGCAGACATCTCGCTCGACTGGACGTCGCGCGCGGAGAAGTCGTTGAAGATCGTGAATCCGAAGATGTGCTTGCCGGCTTCGTCGGCTCGGATGTCTCTGCCGCGCTTGCCGACGATCATGGCGAGCTCGAGCTCGAAGTCGAGGCGGTCCGTGTACGCGGGCCACCTGCACTCGGCGTTAGGCCCGATGATGGTCCGGTGGTTCCCCTTGTAGTACACCGGCGCCTCGTACCAGTACTCCGGCACCGCGACCTGGCGGCGTTCGGCTCCGCGACGCACGTGATCTTCGAACGCGAGGAAGTCACGCAGAGACTGGACCCGATCCAAAGGGCATAGCAACCGGGTATCTCCATCGTCGGGCGACAGCATGAAGTCGGGGATGGTCGATGCCGCGCGGACCACGTCGCGGACCTCACTCCAAACCTCGGGACCCTGCTGGATCAAGGCATCCGTCGAGACGAGGAAGGAAGCGGTCTCGGGACTGAGACGCGTGCCGGTCACCTCGTTCCACGCGTCCAGCAGGTCGACGGGTGCCGACGAGCCCACCGCCACGGCTACCCGCGGCTGATAACCCCCGCGGTCGGATACGAAACGGTACAGCCGCAACCTAGAAGATCCGCCTATCGATCCCCGAGGAGACCCATGCCGGCGGCCCAGGACGTCTCGTACTCGGTGGCGACCACCGCGTCGGCTTCGGGTGACACGATCAATGGTTGATGCGTCTCGACCATCACAGCGACCTCGTCGGTCCGTTCCTTGGTCTTCGACGCCTCGATAGCCGCCGGTTGTGGCCCGTGGTGGATCCCTTGTGGGTGCAACGTGATGTAACCGACGTCGATCCCCGCGCGGCTGAAGAAATTCCCTTCGTGATAGAAGAGCACCTCATCCGCGTCGATGTTCGCGTGATAGAAGGGCACCTTCAGAACCTGCGGATCCTCTTCGAGCGGTCGCGGAACGAACGAGCAGATCACGAAACCGTCGTTCTCCCACGTGCAATGGGCCGACGGCGGCATGTGATAGCTCGGTGAGTAGACCGGGCGATGGTCGAGGATGTTCAGCTTCACGGGGGATACGTCACCCTGCCAGCCCACCACGTCGAGCGGGTGCCACGCGAAGAACAGCGACGTGAACTCGCCATCGCGCTTCACGCGGACCTCGAACTCTCCGGCCTCGTCATGAGGGTCTGGCTCCGGAACCTGCATCACACCAGGGTCGAAGTGTGCGTGCTTACCCATCAACCCGCGATCGGGGAGGCGGTACTCGCCCGTCCCTTCGATGACGAAGAAGAAGTTGTCGTCGCCCGTCGGAACAACGCGATGCGTCGTCCCCTTCGGGATGATCACGTAGTCGCCGGGCGCGAAATCGAGCGGCCCGTAGTCCGACTCGATCGTTCCGCTGCCGCGGTGGACGAAGTAACAAACGTCTCCATCAGCGTCGCGCAGGAAGTACGGCATCGGCTGGGTCCTGCGCGAGACGTACAACCGGACGTCCGCGTTGCCGGCGATCAGCTGCCAGAACCCGTCCTCGTCCGTCCGATCATCGGGCTTCATCTCGTTGACGTTGATGGCGCGCGGCCGAAGCTTCCCTTCGATGCGGGTCCACGCCGTCGGGGGGTGGCTGCGATAGAGGTGCGAGGCGCGACCGAAGAAGGTCTCTCGCCCATGCTCCTCTTCGTACGTGCCTGGAGGAACGGCTACGTGGGCTTGCTTGGCAACGGTTCCCTTCGAATGAACGACATCCATCGCAGGCTCCTCGCTCTACAGATTGCCGCGAGCGGCCTGCTCGCGTTCGATGGACTCGAACAGCGCCTTGAAGTTGCCGGCTCCGAACCCCTTGGCTCCGTGACGCTCGATGACCTCGAAGAAACACGTAGGGCGATCCTGCACGGGCTTCGTGAAGATCTGCAGCAGGTATCCGTCCTCGTCTTTATCGGCGAGGATCCCGTTCCGTTGCAGTGCATCGATCTTGTCGGTGATCTGCGGGACCCGCTGCTTGACGTCTTCGTAGTAGGTGCCCGGAACGCGCAGGAACTCGATCCCCGCCGTCCTCATCGCCTCCACTGTTCCTACGATGTCTTCCGTCGCCATGGCGATGTGCTGCACGCCCGGGGATCTGTAGTACTCGAGGTATTCCTCGATCTGAGACTTGCGCTTCCCCTCGGCAGGCTCGTTGATCGGCAACTTGATCTTCCCGTTCCCGTCCCACACGACCTTCGACATCAGAGCCGAGTACTCCGTGGAGATCTCCTCGTCCGAGAAATGGCGCAGCTCGGTGAATCCCATGATCCGTTCGTAGAAGCTCACCCACTCATTCATCTTCCCGAGCTCGACGTTGCCCACGACGTGGTCGATGTGCTGGATCCCGAACCCGTCGCTGCCCTGGTCATCCAGCGGCTGGAACCCCGGGAAGAAAACACCGGAGTAATCCTGGCGGCTCACCAGCGAGTGGATCGTCTCTCCATAGGTGGCGATCGCAGCCTTCACCAGCTTCCCGTGTTCGTCCTCGAACACCTGAGGCTCGTGCACGCTGGTGGCGCCGCGCGAGAGCGCAACCCGATAAGCCTCTTCGGCGTCCGGTACGCGCAACGCCACGTCATGAACGCCGTCGCCATGCTCTTTGACGTGCTCGGCGATCGGGCTGTCGGGGCTGAGTGCGCCGGTGAAGACGAAGCGGACCTCGCCCTGCTGGACGAGCCAGGACACGCGATCGCGCGTCCCCGTCTCGAGTCCCATGAAAGCGACGGGCGCGAAACCGAGCGCCTTGTAGTAGTGCGCGGCTTGCTTCGCGTTGCCTACGTAGAACTGCAGGTAGTCGATGCCGAGGATCGGGAAGGAGTCTTCGTTGTTGTTGAGCACGTCCACCTCCTTGTGGTCCTCGCAGCCTAACGGCCGCGAAACTCCGGCGACCTCTTCCCGAAGAAAGCGCGGACTCCCTCCAGATGGTCCTCGGTGCGTCCAGCGGCGCTCTGCGCCTCGACCTCGGCCTCGAGCTGCTCATCGAGCGATCGCGTCGGAGCCTCATTCGCCAGCCGCTTCGTGAGGGCGAACGCGGCGGTGGCCATCGTCGCGAGACGGGCCGCGAAAGACCGCCAGTGAGAGTCGAACTCCCCTGCGGGGACCACCTGCGAGAACAACCCCAGCTCCAATCCTCGCTGCGCGTCCACCGGGTGCCCGCTAGCGCCCAGCTCGAGGGCTCGGGCGGTGCCAACCATCTTCGTCAGGAACCAAAGAGCGCCGGAGTCCGGCACGAGACCCACCCGGATGAAAGCAAGGACCAACTTGGCGTGTTCAGACGCGATCCGGAAGTCACAGGCGAGAGCGAGGCTCGCGCCGGCGCCCGCTGCGACGCCATTGACCGCCGCGATGACGGGCTTCGGGGCAGACCGGATGGCGCGGATCAGTGGGTTGTACCGGTTCACCAGGGTGTCACCGAGGTTCGGCACCTCGCCGCGTTCGTACTGTTCGGACAGCGCTCCCAGATCCTCTCCCGATGAGAAGGCGCGACCGGCGCCCGTGATGACGATGCAGCGGATCTCGTCATCCGCCGCGGCCGCCTCGACCGCCGTCAGCAATGCCAGGCCCAGCTCGTCGTTGAACGCGTTCAGCACTTCGGGGCGGTCGAGGGTGAGTATCGCAACGCCGCCCTCTGTTGATCTCATCAGCGTCATGCGGTGGAGGGTAGCGCGAACTTCGGCCGACTAGCCCGCCGGTGGGGGAGACGCCGGCGCGTGCGACGACGGTGCGAGCAGTGGCTCTTCCTGATCGCGCGTTCTCTTCGGAAGGTGCACCGTGAACGTCGTTCCCGCCCCCTCCCCGCTATCCACCTCGATCTCGCCATTGTGCGCCTCAACGAGGCTTTTCACGATGTAAAGGCCGAGCCCGAAACCACCCTTGCCTCTGGTGTTCGATTGATCCACCTGGCGGAAGCGGTCGAAGATGCTGTTCAACTGCTCGCGGGTGATCCCCCGTCCCTGATCTCGCACCGCGATCAACGTCTCGGTCTGCGTCTCGTGCAGGAAGACCTCGATCGTCCCTTCGTCGGAGTACTTCAGCGCGTTCTCGATGAGGTTGGAGAGGATCTGTTGGAGCGCGCCGAGGTCGCCCCACACCCGCGGGACGGGCGGGTCGGTCGTGAGGGTCACCTCTCTCGCGGGATGGCTATGGCTGAGGTCGTTGATGATGACCTCGGCGGCTGAACGAAGGTCCACGAGCTCCCGGCGCAGCTTCGGCATGCCCGACTCGATGTGGGCAGTGGTCAGGATGTCCTCAACGAGCCGTAGCAAGCGTTGACCCTGCCGCTCGATCATGTCGATGAAGGTTGCCTGCTGTTCGGGCGACATCCTGCTGGCGCGTTTCGACAACGTCGTGGCAGAGCCGATGATCGCCGTCAGCGGTGTCTTCAGCTCGTGCGACACCGTCGCTACGAAGTCGCTCTTCAGACGGTCCAGTTCCTCAAGCCTCTGGATCGTCTCTCGTTCCTGCTCGAGCAGACTGGCATTGGCGACAGCGATGGCGGCATGCTCGGCGAACGATCCGAGCGCCTCCAGATCATGCTGCGTGAACTCGCGCTTCCCCTCGGTTTCGTTGAGGTTCAAGATCCCCAGAAGCTCGTCACGGCGCATCAGGGGGACACACACCGATGAGCGGATGCCTCGGTCGGGGTGCGCTTTGTCCGCGAGCCCAGGTTCTACCTCATCCCCCCTGATCAACATCGGCCGACGCCGGGCCGCGACGGTTCCGGCGATGCCTTCTCCGATCCGCGTCGTGCCTCCACGAACAGGCTCCGCACCCGGGCCGCTATAGCTCACCACCTTCAGGTGCCTGCCGCCCTCTTCCACCAGCATGAGCGATCCCTCTGTACCTCCCAGCAGCTCGAGGGCGGAGGAGAGGATCATGTCGAGGACGTCTTCGAGGCAAAGGGCCTCGTTCACGGCCTTGCCCGCCTCCGACAGCCTCGAGATCTCCGCCAGCCGGTTCGATAAAGCCGCCGACAGAACCCGCTCCTCGAACAACAGCTTCGTCAGCGCCCGCAGACTCCTCTCCTTCTCGACGACGTAGACGAGGAAAGCCAAAGCAAGGCCGCCGAAGAGCACAGCGGTGATCCATGAGGTGAGGTCGTCGAACACGCGGAGCTGGTCCGGGATGAGGTCGTCGCCCAGGTATAGCAACGCGATCGCGGCCGTGACGGCCACAACGAGGAACAGAGAAGTCGACCACAGCTGGGTTCGCCTCTTGTCGACATCCGACAGCGTGAGCGGCTGTCTCTTCACGCGGGCCGCCGCGGTGGACGCGGCATGGATCTGCGCGGTGGGCGTTAGCTCCTGTTGGTCGGCCATGCCTGAGCCTGATGCTCGGGGCTCTCCAGAACGTGCTTGTCCCGAAGGTCGTGCTCCGGGATCGGGATCGGGTATCGCGACGAGAAGCAGGCGGTGCAGAAGTCTTCCTTGGGAACCTGCGTTGCCTCCAGCATCCCTTCCGTAGACAGGTACGCGAGCGAGTCCGCTCCGATGTGCGCGCAGATCTCTTCGATCTCCATGCGCGATCCGATCAACTCGTCCTGGTCCGGCATGTCGATGCCATAGAAGCAAGGCCATTTGATAGGCGGCGACGAGATCCGCATGTGGACCTCTCTGGCGCCCGCATCCCTCAACATCGCCACGATCTGCCGGGTCGTGTTCCCGCGCACGATCGAATCATCGATGACGACGACGCGCCGGCCTTCGATGACCTCCCTAACAGGGTTCAGCTTCATGCGGATCCCCTGTTCGCGCATCGACTGGGTCGGCTGGATGAAGGTGCGGCCGACATAGCGGTTCTTCACGAAGCCGTCGCCATACGGGATCGTGGATCCTTGGGCGAAACCTTGAGCCGCCGGGACGCCGCTGTCCGGCACCGGCATCACCAGCTCCGCTACGACCGGCGCCTCGCGCGCCAAGCGTTGACCCATCCGGTAGCGGGTCGCGTAGACGTTGTGACCCATCAGGGTCGAGTCGGGACGAGCGAAGTAAACGTGCTCGAAGACGCACGCCGCCGGCCTCGGCCGCGCCAAGCTCTCGCTGGTGAGGCCGTTCGCATCGATCGTCACCATCTCGCCGGGCTCCACGTCGCGGATGAAGCGGGCGCCCAGCAGATCCAGGGCACAGGTCTCGGACGCGAGGACCCACCCGCCACCGGGCAGGCGTCCGATGCTCAGCGGCCTGAACCCATGCGGATCACGCGCGCCGAACAGCCGCTCCTCGTTCATCATCGTGAACGAATAGGCACCGGACAGCTTCGGCAACACCTTGAGGATCGCCTCGCGCATGTCACCTTCGTTAGCTCGGGCGATGTGGGCCGCCACCAGGTCGGTATCAGAGCTCGAGTTCAACCGGGCTCCCGCGGGCGTCGGGTCCCCTCCTGCTGCGGCGAGCGTCCCCGCGAGCTGAACGGAGTTCACGAGGTTCCCGTTGTGGGCGACTGCGATCTGCCCGGCGGGAGAGGTCTTGAAGGTGGGCTGCGCGTTGTCCCACGACGACGACCCGGTCGTCGAATAGCGGGTGTGGCCGATCGACACGAACCCTCGCAGGCTCTGCAGCACCGTCTCGTCGAAGGCCTGCGCGACCAGACCGAGTTCCTTGTAGACCAGGATCGTCTGGCCGTCGGATATGGCGATACCCGCAGATTCCTGTCCGCGGTGCTGGAGCGCGTAGAGCCCGTAGTAGGTCAGCCTGGCGACGTCCTCACCGGGCGCGTAGATGCCGACGACGCCACAGGCGTCTCTCGCCTCTCCTGCCATCAGCTCATGCTAGCGGCTAACGCCCGCCGGAACGCTCCTTCGAACACATCTTGCGCAACGTCGAACCCCACCCCGAATGTTCCGAAGTCCAGCCGATCCGGTGCAACCGATCCCGCGATCTCAAGAGGCACCCCATAGTCATCGGCAAGTTTGCGCACGGCCTCGACCCCCTGGGCGGGGAAGGAAACGATCGCTCGAGAAGGAGACTCCGAGAACAAGAAGCGATGCCGCTCGTCTTGCTCGAAAGCGACCTGAAACCCCAGACCGCCGGCGAGCGCCGACTCCGCCAGTCCGATGGCGATCCCGCCCCCAGCGCAGTCATGGGCAGATGAGAACGAGGTTCGGGCGGCCCCCTCGATCAAGAACCGATGCAGCGCTGATTCGGCGGAGAGGTCCAGACGCGGCGGCCGTCCCGCGACGACGCCGTTGACCGTCTTCGCGTACTCACTGCCGCCGAAGTCGGCGGGATCCGTATCTCCCACGATCGCTATGACGTCTCCGGGGGAACGGAACGCCAGCCCGACCGAGCGACGAGCGTCCGGTAGCGAACCCAGCATCCCGATCACCGGCGTGGGATAGATCGCGCGGCCGTTCGTCTCGTTGTAGAACGAGACGTTCCCACCCGTCACCGGGGTGCCGAGCGCGCGGCACGCATCTCCGATCCCGCGGACCACCTCTGCGAACTGCCACATCACATCGGGCTTCTCCGGGTTGCCGAAGTTCAGGCAGTTGGTTATAGCCAGTGGGCGCCCGCCGGCGGCTGCAACGTTGCGCGCCGCCTCGGCTACCGCCAGCCGCGCGCCTTCGTAGGGATCGAGGTAGCAGTAACGGCCGGGACCATCCACCGAGATCACCGCGGCGGTGTCTTGCCCCGGGAGCCGGATCACCGCAGCGTCCCCGCCCGGTCCCTGCACCGTCCCCAGGAAGATCATGTGGTCGTACTGCTCCCACACCCATCTCTTCGACCCGATCGCCGGTGAGCCCAGGAGCTGCAAGAACGCGGCCTCGAGATCGCTGGGCGGTTCGGCGCCCATAGGAGCGCCCTGCAGCTCGTCCAGCCACGCCGGTCGCTCGAGACCGCGGTTGTAGACAGGGCCCTCCTCCGCCAACGCGTCGGCGGGAACGTCCGCGAGCACCCCGTTCTCGTGGATCACCTCTACGCGTCCGGTCTTGGTGACCTCGCCCACCACGTTCGCCTGCAGCTCCCACTTGCGGCAGATGGCGAGGACCGCCTCCACATTCGCCGGATCGACGACCGCCAGCATCCGTTCCTGCGACTCCGAGATCATGATCTCGAACGGCTCCATGTCCGCCTCGCGCAAGTGAACCTTCGAGATGTCGAGCTGCATCCCGGTCCCGGCCTTCGCGGCCATCTCCGAGGTGGGGCAAGAGATGCCTCCGGCGCCGAGGTCCTGGAACCCGACCAGTAGCCCGGAACGAGCGAGCTCGAGACATGCCTCGATCAACAACCTCTCGGTGAATGGGTCTCCGACCTGAACCGAGGGTCGCTTCTCGCTCGAGGCATCGTCGAACTCAGCCGAAGCGAGCACGCTGGCACCGCCGATCCCGTCGCGCCCCGTGGAAGAACCGATGAGGATGACCGCGTTGCCCTCGCCCTCGGCCCGCCCATGCATCAGGCGGTTCTCGACCAGGCCGAGGCACGCGACGTTCACGAGCGGGTTCTCCGCGTAGCAGTCCTCGAACACGACCTCGCCTCCCACCGTTGGGACGCCGATCGAGTTGCCGTAGTTGGAGATCCCGTGCACCACGCCCTCGACGAGATAGGCGGTGCGGGGGTCGTCGAGGGGGCCGAACCGAAGCGGATCCATCAGCGCTATAGGACGAGCGCCCATCGAGAGGATGTCGCGGACGATACCGCCGACACCGGTCGCAGCACCGTTGAAGGGCTCGACGAACGAGGGGTGGTTGTGAGACTCGATCTTCCAGGCCACCGACACACCCGGCGCGAGCTCGACGATCCCCGCGCCCTCGCCGGGTCCCACCAGGATGTAAGGCGCTTCTGACGGCAGGCCCCGGAGGTGGATCCGGCTGGACTTGTAGGAGCAGTGCTCGCTCCACATGACCGAGAACATCGCAAGCTCGGTGTACGAAGGATCGCGACCCAGACGTGTCTTGATCGCATCTAGCTCGTCGTCGGTGAGACCGAGATCCCGGTGAAGGGTCGCGGGAGAGATCAACCGGCGACCCCGGCGCGATCGGTGACGTGGTCTAACAACGACCCCAGCAGCACGATCCCGTCGTCGGACCCCAGGAGCTGCTCGCAAGCCCGCTCTGGGTGCGGCATCAGACCGAAGACGTTCCGGCTCTCGTTGCAGATCCCTGCTACGTCGTCGACAGATCCGTTCGGGTTGTCGACGTAGCGGAGAACGATCTGGTTGTTCTCGCGCAGGCGGTCGACGACCGCGGGTTCGGCGTACCAGTTCCCCTCGAAGTGGTTGATCGGGATCCGAAGCACCTGCCCCTGTTCGGCGCGCGACGTAAACGCGGTGTCGTTGTTGTCTACTCGTAGGTCCACCCAGCGGCACAGGAACTTCAGCCCGTTGTTCTTCCGCAGAGCGCCGGGAAGCATCCCGGCCTCGCACAGGATCTGGAACCCGTTGCAGATCCCCAAGACGAGGCCGCCCCGCAGCGCGTGGTCGCGGACACGGTCCATCACCGGCGAGAAGCGAGCAAGTGCGCCGGTGCGCAGATAGTCACCGTGGGCGAAGCCGCCGGGGAGCACCACCAGGTCGACCTCCGGCAACGACGTCCCCGCGTGCCAGATCATCTCCACCTCGGCGCCCAGCGCGGAGAATGCAACCCGCGCGTCCAGCTCGCAGTTCGACCCTGGAAACACGATGACGCCGACGCGGGCCGTCATCCGATGCTCACCTCGTATGACTCGATCACCGGGTTCGCGAGGAGCCGCTCACACATCTCCTCGACCTTCGTACGCGCATCGTCCACGCTGTCCGCGTCCACCTGAAGCTGGATCCTCTTGCCCACCCGGACCTCGCGCACACCCGGATAACCGAGCACGGGGAGAGCGCGTTCGATCGTTTGTCCTTGAGGATCGGAGATCCCCGGCTTCAACATCACGTCGACCTGAGCTAGGTAGGACATCCGGCCCCCTGCGCCAGTAGAAGGGTGGCAGCTGCCGGCAGGCCAACAACCAGACCTAGAGAGAGAACGGCGGTTGCCGCTCCGGCGACGGCGCGGATGCCGGTGAGGCCGGAAGAGGACTCGACGCCGCGGACCAACAGGAACAACGACCACACCAGCGCGCTGACGCCGAGGGCGATGGAAAAGGCAGCCCACGCTGTGGAGACGGGGTCGACCAGCTCCGCGGTCGTGAAGGTGTCCTGACCGACGATCAAGAGGTCCAGGGGGAGCAGCAAGAACAGAGCGAAGACCTGTGGGAAAGCCGCGGCTCCCCACACCAAACGCAGTTCGTGCGGGTCGGGTGCCTCGCCTCGCAAGGACGAGACGAAGCGAGGGCCGATCCGCCCCCACACCGACTGTCCGGCAAGGCCGAACAAGGCTCCGAGTACTCCCGCAGTGATGACGTACCCGGTGAGGTATTCGACGTTGCAGACCTCGCGCGCTCCGATCAAGGCGCCGACCTTCAACCACAGCAATGCCATCGCGGTTCCGCCGAGCGCCGCCAACACCAGCGGCGCCGCGCCTTCCGTCGGACGCAGCCCGACCCGCTGTCTTCGTTCCGCGTTCGCGAGGGCCGCGCGGAAACCATCGCGCGGGGCGAGCAGTACCGACCGGAGCGTGAGGCCGAGCCGAGCCGACGCGTTGGATCTGGAGCGCGACGTCTCCGCCCCGCGTCGGGCAGGCGCGTCCGTTCGACTCAGCGCGATACCTCCGCCAACCACTCGTCGAACGAGCGTCCCGTCACCTTCTCGTATGCCTCTACGTAGCGAGATCTCGTCGCCTGTACGACGTCGTCAGGCAGGTCGGGCGGTGGCGGGGTCCGGTCCCACCCACTCACGTTCAGCCAGTCCCTCACGTACTGCTTGTCAAAGGAAGGTTGCGAGCGTCCCGGCTCGTAGAGGTCCTCCGGCCAGAAGCGGCTGGAGTCGGGAGTAAGTACCTCGTCGATCAGGATGACCTCGCCATCTACGAGGCCGAACTCGAACTTGGTGTCCGCGATGATCACGCCGCGCTCGCGTGCAAGAGCCGAGCCTTGCTCGTATAGAGCCAGCGCGTAGCCCTTGGCGGTCTCGTAGACGTCCCGACCGGCGATCTCGGCGGCGCGCTCTTCGTCGATGTTCTCGTCGTGCCCCGTCACCGCCTTCGTCGCCGGCGTCAGGATCGGCTCGGGCAGGCGATCGGATTCCCGCAGTCCCTGCGATAGACGGTGCCCGCAGACCTCGCCCGTCTTGCTGTAGTCACTCCAGCCGGAGCCGGAGAGATAGCCGCGGACCACGAACTCGATCGACAGCGGCTCCGCCCGCCGGCACAGCGTTGCTCGGCCGGCGAGATCGTCTATGCCTACGTCGGGCAGATCCCGCTCCCGTACGGAGATCAGGTGGTTCGGGCAGACGGACCTCAGCACCTGGAACCAGTGATGAGAGAGCCCGGTGAGTACCTTTCCCTTGTCGGGCACGTCTTGAGGCAATACGACGTCGTACGCGCTGATGCGGTCCGACGCCACCAGAAGCAGTAGGTCGTCGCCGACCTCGAACAGCTCGCGGACCTTCCCCGAGCCAACATGGCGAGTGGTCGTCATCTAGAGAGCCTCCATCCTGTCGAAGATCGTCTGGGCATTACGTACGTAGCGTTCCTCGTCGAAGCACTGCTCGATCTCGTCCGGATCGAGATGTTGGGTGACATCGGGGTCGGACTTCAGAAGCTCCTTCAGTGGCCGAGCCTCGTCCCACGCCGTCATCGCGTTGCGCTGAACCAACGCATATGCGTCCTCCCGCTGCAGCGTCCCCTTCGCGAGCAACATCGTGAGGACGCTCTGCGAGTGCACCAACCCCCATGACGCGTTGAGGTTGTCCAGCATCCGGTCCGGATAGACGACGAGCCCGTCGATGACCCAGCGCATCTTCTCCAGCATGTAGTCGAGCAACAGGCAGGCATCCGCGAAGGTCACGCGCTCGACCGAAGAGTGCGAGATGTCCCGCTCGTGCCACAGCGCGACGTTCTCGAAACCCGTCTGCGCGTACGAACGCAGCAACCGGGCTAGCCCGCTGATGCGCTCGCTCACGATCGGGTTCCGCTTGTGTGGCATGGCCGACGAGCCCTTCTGCCCTTGCGCGAACGGCTCTTCCACCTCTCTCACCTCCGTGCGCTGGAGGTGGCGGATCTCCTGAGCGAAACGTTCCAGAGAGGCTCCCGTGACCGCGATCGCCGCGAGGAACTGAGCGTGGCGGTCGCGGGCCACTACCTGCGTAGCGGCCTCCTCTATCCCCAACCCGAGGCGGTCGCAGATGTAGGCCTCGACCTCGGGGGACAGTTGCGAGTAGGTCCCAACCGCACCTGAGATCTTGCCCACCGCGATCTCGTCTCGGGCGCGACGCAACCGTTCCCGGTCGCGGGCGAGCTCGAAGACCCACCCGGCTAACTTCGCGCCGAAGGTGGTGGGCTCGGCGTGAACACCATGAGTACGGCCCGCCATCAACGTGCCCTTGTGCTCCACTGCCTTCCGCCGGACCGCCTCGGTCAGCCGCCCGATGCCCTCCAGGAGCAGGTCTCCTGCATCGCGAAGAGCGACCGCCGTCGCCGTATCGAGCACGTCCGACGACGTCATGCCGTAGTGGATGTGGCGTCCTGCCTCGCCGACGTTCTCCCTGACGTTCTCGACGAACGCGACTACGTCATGATGACGCGTCGCCTCGATCTCCTCGATCCGGGCGACGTCGAAGGCCGCCTTCTGCTTTATCTCGGTCAGGTCCTCGACCTCGACCTGTCCCAGGCGAACCCGGGCCTCTACGGCGAGGATCTCGATCTCGAGCCAGCGGGAGAACTTCGCCCGTTCCGAGAAGATCTGAGACATCTCCTCGCGGCTGTAACGGGGGATCACGAGGCCATCCTAGTAACCGGTTCCGTAGGAGCGAGCAGGGTCTGGACCGTCTCTTCGACCAGACCCTGGATCTCGTGATCCAGCGCAGAACCCGAGATCAGCGAGCGACGGATCGCCGCCTGCGGCACGTCCAACAATGCGAAGCGAGCTAGAGCGAGCGATATCCCCGGGACGCGGGCGGCGAAGGTTCTCAGGCCGTCGGTGATGTCGTTCGCCAGCCGGACGGCACGCCGGCTGAGGACCGGCGGCCACTCGGTTGTGGTGAACCCGCCGCGGGGATACAGGAGGAAGAACGCGGCCTCGCCGGGGCGTCGCCGCGCCCAATCGAGCATCAGATCTACGGCCGCCAGCGCGCCGCCAGCCGGATCGGTGGCGGCCAGGGCGTCGCGCAGCTGCGCCTGGAAGCGCTCCCCCGTCCGCAGCCAGGCCGACGCCATCAACGCGTCTCGGGATGGGAAGCGGTGATAGATCGAGCCGCTGGGCGCCCCCAGCACGTCCGCGACCATGGCTATGGTGACCTCGGCGGGGCCGCGGCGCCGCAGCACTTCGATCACGGCGTCGAGGATCTGCTCGCTCGAGTACTTCGGGGGCCGCGCCACAATATGAGGCTAGCCTCCTAAACCGTTCTAGAGACGGATTTCGCTTTCGAGTCCTTGGTCGAAGTTCCGCAACGCCTTACAGCGAGCGACCCAGGCTCTGTCCCAGCCACACCGCGGCCAGTCCCGCGACCACCGACGCCAGGACGTTCATGATCGCAAGCCCGAACGACCCGACGCCACCCAGGTCGATCGTCTCCAATGCGAAGGTCGAAAACGTCGTATAGGCGCCGATGAACCCGACCGTGATCCCCACACGGAGGTCGGGGTGGAGGGGCGGCGAGTGGGCGAAGAAGCCGACCAGCAACCCCAGCAGGAAAGACCCCGTGATGTTGACGACGAACGTCCCCCACGGGAATGCCTCGTCGGGGTAGCTGATAAGTCCCGCGACGAGGTAGCGGGCGATCGCGCCCAGGAAGCCGCCGACACCGACCCAGAGTGCGGTGCGCACGCGCTAGAGCTTGAGGCCTTGGGAGAGCTCGATCTTGTAGTCGCGAAGTCTTGCGCGCAGCTCTTCGTCGCCCGTGGCCAGGATCTGGGCGGCCAGGACCGCGGCGTTCTTGGAGCCGCCGATGGCGACCGTCGCCACCGGCACGCCCGGCGGCATCTGCACGCAGGAGTAGAGCGCGTCGGCGCCCCCTAGTGCCTCCTGATAGAGCGGCACGCCGATGACGGGCAAGGTCGTATGCGCGGCCACCACCCCTGGGAGGTGGGCGGCAAGGCCGGCTCCCGCGATCAGGACACGCAACCCGCGCTCCTCGGCGCCGCTTGCGTACTCGCTTACGCGTCCCGGCTTCCGGTGAGCAGACATGACCTCGCTCTCGAACCGGATGCCGAAACGCTCGAGCACCGCGTGCGCCTTGTCCATCACCGGACGGTCCGAATCGCTTCCCATGAGTATGCCGACGAGCGGATCCAAATCAGAGACTCCCTTCGTTTTGCTCGGCCCTGCGGGCGATATCGCCGCGCAGGTGCTTACCTTCGAACTCGATCATCCCCGCCGCTCGATAGGCGCGGGCGCGGGCTGCCGCGAACGAATCTCCCATCGCAGAGACCGCCAGCACCCGTCCTCCGCTCGTCACGACGCGGTCGCCCTCCCTCCTGGTGCCCGAGTGGAAAACGACGACCTTCTCCAGAACGCTAGCGGCGTTCAGCCCGCTGATCTCATGACCGGTCTGGTGGGGTCCGGGATATCCACCGGAGGCGAGGACGACGGTGACGCACGGATCCGGCGACCATTCCAGCTTCGTGTCGGGTCCGAAGGAGCCGGTCGCGGCCGCCAGTGCCACCTCGCCCAGGTCGGAGCGCAGACGGGGCAGTAACGCCTGAGTCTCGGGGTCTCCGAAGCGGGCGTTGAACTCGATCACCTTCGGCCCCTTGCTCGTCAGCGCCAACCCGGCGTAGAGCGCGCCGACGAAGGGAGCGTCCTCCGCGGCCGTCTGGCGCACCAGCGGCTCGATCACCTCGCGCACTATCTGCTCGACGAGCGCCGGCGGGCATGCCGGGACCGGGCTGTACGACCCCATCCCGCCGGTATTCGGCCCGGCGTCGCCGTCCAGCGCCCGCTTGTAATCCTGAGCGGGCTCGCACGCGACGACGTGGCTGCCGTCGCTGAAGGCGATCAGGGACGCCTCCTCCCCGTCGAGGAACTCCTCGATGACGATGCTGGCTCCGGCCGCCCCGAAGCGATGCTCCACGAGGCGCTCCTTGACGGCTCGAACGGCCTCATCGCGCTCAGCGGTCACGACCACGCCCTTACCGGCAGCCAACCCGTCCGCCTTGATGACGTATGGCGGCCCGATCTCGTCGAGGTAGGCGGTCGCTTCATCGGGATCGGCAAAGGTTCGCCACGCGGCGGTCGGTATCTGGGCTCGCTCCATCAGGGCCTTCGCGTAGGACTTGGAGCCCTCGATACGTGCGGCCGCGCGGGAAGGGCCGAATACCGGCACGCCGGCATCCCTCACCGCGTCGGCTACGCCTGCTACGAGCGGCGCCTCGGGACCTACGACGACGAGGTCGAAACGAGCACGTCGAACGAGCCCGGCGACCCCGGTCGGATCTTCGATATCGCATGCCACGATCTCCGCGAGCTCGGCTATCCCCGGGTTCCCCGGCGCCGCTACCAGTTCATCGATGCAGGCCGAGCGCGACAACGACCACGCAAGAGCGTTCTCGCGGCCGCCGGACCCGAGCAGCAAAACCCTCAACGCGGCGTCGTCACCCGGCCATCTGGACGATCTCGTCGCGGCCGGGACCTACGGACACCCACGACGCGTGGACCCCGACCAGGTTCTCGATCGTTTCGATATAGCTACGCGCCTCCTTCGGGAGATCATCCATCCCTCGCGCGCCGGTGATGTCACTGGACCAGCCCGGGAGACTCTCGTATATCGGCTGGCACTTGTTGAAGATCGTCTGGTTGGGCGGGAAGTGCTCGTAGCGGTCGCCGTCGTACTCGTAGGCAACGCAGACCTTGATCTCGCTGAACTGCGACAGCACGTCGAGCTTCGTTACCACCAGCTCGGTAAGCGTGTTGAGACGCGCCGCGTAGCGACCGGCTACCGCGTCGAACCAACCGCAGCGCCTCTTCCGGCCAGTCGTGGTGCCGTACTCCCGGCCCACCTCCACCAGGACCTCGGCGTCGGCGGGATCTGCTTCGGAGGGGAACGGGCCCGAGCCGACACGGGTGCAGTACGCCTTGGAGATCCCGATGATGCGGGTGATGTCGCGGGGGCCGACACCCGCCCCCGCGCAGGCACCTCCCGCGATCGGATTCGAAGAGGTTACGAAGGGATATGTGCCGTGATCCAGGTCCAGCAGCGTCGCCTGCGCTCCCTCGAACATCACCATCTTCCCCTCGTCCAGCGCGCCTTGGACGAGAGGGTCGGTGTCCGCGATGTGAGGACGGAGTCGTTCTGCGTATGAGAGGTACTGCTCCTCGATCTCCTTCGCGTCGAGCGGCAGGCGTCCATACACCCGCGCCAGGATGAGGTTCTTCTCCTTCAAAGCGACCTCGAGCTTCGCGCTGAAGATCTTCGGGTCCAAGAGGTCTTGGACCCGCAGCCCCACCCGCGTCGCCTTGTCGGCGTAGGCCGGGCCGATCCCCCGCTTCGTCGTTCCCAGGCGGTTCTTCCCCAGTCGCCGCTCGGTCACGCGATCGAGCTCGAGGTGGTACGGCATGATCAGGTGGGCGTTGCCCGAGAGGACGAGCCTGCTGGTGTCGATGCCTCTGGCGGACAGCGCGTCCAGCTCTTCGATCAGCACCTGGGGGTCCACCACGACCCCGGGGCCGATGATCGGGGTGCAGTGCGGGTAGAGGATCCCGGTCGGAACCAGGTGGAGCGCGTAGTGCTCCCCTTCGACGACGATCGTGTGTCCTGCGTTGTTGCCCCCCTGGTAACGGACGACCAGATCCGTCCGCTCTGCCAGGAGGTCGGTCACCTTGCCCTTGCCTTCGTCACCCCACTGGGTGCCGACGAGTGCTACTCCCGGCACGGTGACAAAGGCGCCTCGACCACTAGCGCTCGATCCTGAATTTGATCCGCACGTGGGTGAGGTACTCCTCGATGCGGCCGTCGGCAACGGTGCACGAGGTATCCAGTACCTCCATGCCGGTGATGCCCCGGATGGTGCGCGAAGCCTCGGCCAGCGCTTGGTTGGCTGCGTCCTTCCACGACTCGGACGACACCCCTACGAGGTCGATGGTCTTGATCACCGTCACGAGCAGCCCTCCTTGAGCTTCCGGACCCGGGACCGGATCCCGCGGCGCGGCGATTGTACTTAGCAGCCGGGGCCGGAACGCGGCTCCACGGCGACAGAGAACCGCAACTAGAGGCTAAACAAGGGCGAAGGAGGCGCCGATATACGCTGTCCGCGGAAGTTGCGTGGAAGATGTATCGCGTTGTTGCTGTGGGCACCCACCTGAGGGGACAGACGATGGACCTCTTCCAGACCGCACTGCTGGGCCTCTTGGCCCTCGGCGTCATCGTGCTCGGGGCGCTGCTGGCGACTCTCGTCGGTATCAGGCGGGCCGTCGAGGAGAGCGCCAACTCGGCTCAGCTCGGTAGCCTTCCGGCGCTGGGTGGCGAACCCGGCTCCGCCACAACGGCACCCGCTACCGGAACGGAAGCGGAGACCGCCGGCAGCGGAGCACCCGCCTCCACGGAACCCTCCACCGAGCAGGGGGCCCGCGGATACGGCGCGGTGGAGGTGGAGCCCGTGCAGACAGCCACCCCTGCTGTATCCGCGGCCTCCGCTCCGCCGGGGAGCGCAGAACCAGCGGCCTCCACCAGCGGAACCGGTCATGCGGCCACGATCCGCTCGGTGCTAGAGCAACACGGCCTCGGCGAGACCGGGTCCTCCGGCGCCATTCATCAGGAGCCTCAGGCTCAGCCCGCGGTCGAGGAGCCGGTCGTGGAGAGCGTTTTCGCGGCGCATGCCGACGATCCCCAAGAGGAGCCGTTCCAGCGGGAGGGACGCTGGTGGTTCCGCCGTGGCGACGAGCTCCTGCTCTACGACGAGGCGACGGGGCAATGGCAGCCGGCGCCGGAAGTCGCGCTGCCCGGACAGCCGGCCAGCATGCCGGCCGCGCAACAAGCCACCCAGCAGGCAGCGACCGCGACGGCGCCTATGTCGACCGTCGCCGATCAAGCCGCGAGCTTCTGGAAGTGCGCCACCTGCGGAGCGGTGAACGGCTCCACAGCGGCAACGTGCCGGATGTGCTTCGCGGCGCGTCCCTAAGGGACGTCTCGTCGCGGGTCCTGCTCCGAGATCCGCTCTAGGTACGGGCTCACCCCCGGCAGCCTCAGGTCGCGTCCGGATGCGGCAAGCCCGATCGCCAAGACCCACACCACTGCGCCGGCCGCGAACACCACCCGGGTGAACGAGGCAGAGATGATCGATGCGCCATAGAGAGCAATCGGCCAGATCAGCCCGATCAAGATGGCCTGGACGCCATGGAAGCGCGTTCTGGCATCCGGACCGAACAGGAAAGCGGCGAGGCCCGTCACCGGGAGCAACAGGTACGCCAACGCCGCCATCATTGCATCGTAAGGAGTAGGCGCGCTCGAGCTGCCGGCGGGGGTTCCTTCCCGCGGGAGCGGGGATGATGAGGCGATGACGAATCGCCTGGCGCAAGAGACGAGCCCGTACCTGCTCCAACACCAACACAACCCCGTCGACTGGTACCCGTGGGGAGAAGAGGCGCTCGAGCGAGCCAAGCGCGAGGACAAGCCCATCCTCCTGTCCGTTGGGTACGCGGCCTGCCACTGGTGCCACGTGATGGAGAGAGAGTCGTTCGAAGACGAGGCCACCGCGGCGGTGATGAACGAACACTTCGTGTGCGTGAAGGTCGATCGCGAGGAGCGCCCCGACATCGATGCCATCTATATGGATGCCGTGCAGGCCATGACCGGGCAGGGCGGGTGGCCGATGACGGTGTTTCTCACCCCGGACGGGAAGCCCTTCTATGGTGGCACTTACTTCCCGCCCCAGGACCGCCATGGGCTGCCTTCCTTCACGCGGCTGCTGGAAGCCGTCGCCGAGGCGTGGCGGGACCGACGCCACGACGTCGAGCTGCAGGGCAAGCAGCTGGTCGAACAGATGGATCCTCTAGCTCGGCTGCGACCGAGCAACGAGCTCGTCACGAGCCAGATCCTGGACCAAGCCTTCGCCGGCCTCCGCTCCTCTTTCGACGCTGAATGGGGAGGCTTCGGGCGAGCCCCGAAGTTCCCTCAGCCGATGACGCTCGACCTGGCGATGCGGCTGGACAGGCGAGGGCGCGGCGACGCCCGTCAGATGGTGCGGCGGACGCTCGATGCGATGGCTGCCGGCGGCATGTTCGATCAACTGGCCGGAGGCTTCGCGCGCTACTCCGTGGACCGCTACTGGTTAGTTCCGCACTTCGAGAAGATGCTCTACGACAACGCCCAGCTGCTGCGGATGTATGCACGGTCGTGGCAGGTCTCGGCGAACGACCGGGATGCCGAGGTAGCGCGCGCTACCGCCGGGTGGATGTTGACCGAGATGAGCGATCCCGCGGGCGGGTTTTGGTCCTCGCTCGACGCAGACTCTGAAGGCGAAGAGGGGAAGTTCTACGTATGGTCTCTCGACGAGGTGCGAGAGGTAGCAGGCGCCGATCTCGCCGCCGCCGTTGCTCACTGGGGCTTCACGGAACAAGGCAACTTCGAGGGCAAGAACATCCCGGTCTACGCAGGCGATCCGCCGGATCCGGCCGCGATCGCGCGCGCTCGTGCCGCGCTGCTGGAACGGCGGTCACAACGGGTTCGCCCGGGCACCGACGACAAAGTGCTCACCGCGTGGAACGCTCTGGCCGCCTCGGCTCTCGCAGAAGCGGGAACGATCCTGCAAGAGAAGGAGTGGGTGGACGTGGCCGCGCGCGCGTTGACGTTCATCTTCGACACCCTCCTCGTCGACGGACGGCTGATGCGGGCTTACCGGCACGGGACGATCAACCACCTCGGGTTCTCGGAGGATTACGCGTTCGTACTGGAGGCGTGCCTGTCGCTTTACGAGGCGACGTTGGACGAGATCTGGCTCGAGCGCGGAAGGTGGATCGCAGACGAAGCGGTCCGGCTCTTCCACGACCCCGTCGCCGGAGGTTTCTTCACCACGGGCTCGGACGCGGAGCAGCTTGTGACGCGGGCGAAAGATCTCGTAGACAACGCGATCCCTGCGGCCAACTCGGTGTTTGCCCTCGAACTGCAACGGCTCGCTTTGTTCACGGGGGAGGCGTCGTACGAAGAGAAGGGTGTGCAGGTGATCAGGTTGCTGCACCAGGCGATGACGCGGTCGCCGCTGGGGTTCGCTCATCTGCTGTGCGCCGTCGACTTCTACACGGGAGATCCGACCGAGATCGTAGTGATCGGGGAGCAGGGGACGCACGACACCGAGGCTCTGCTGCACGTCGTTCGCGCGACCTACGTGCCGAACAGCATCTTGCTGCTGGCGGAGCAGGGGCGAGAGGAACCGCCGCTCCTTCGCGGCAAGGTGAAGATCGAGGGCCGCGCGACCGTCTATGTCTGCCATCGCGGCGCCTGCAGGGCGCCGGTTACGGACCCGCAAGAGCTTCCCGCGCAACTCGTGTGACATGAGTGGGATCAAGATCAACCGCTCGCTGACGGTGCCCGACCAGGAGATCGAGTTCCGCTTCACCACCTCCGGGGGTCCCGGTGGGCAACACGCGAACAAGGCTTCGACGCGCGTGGAGTTGATCTGGAACGTCGACAACTCTGCCGTGCTGGGGCCGCGCCAACGCAGGCGTCTGCATGAATCTCTCCGCCACCGGATCGACTCGGCGGGAAACCTGCGACTGGCGAGCGACCGCAACCGGTCACAGCTGCAGAACCGCAACGACGTCATCCAGCGCTTCCGAACGCTCGTTAGCCACGCCCTCGTTCCTCCGAAGAAGCGTGTGGAGACGAAGCCCAGCAGAGCTGCCAAGGAGAAGCGGCTGAGTCAGAAGAAACAACGTAGCGACGTGAAGCAGCTGCGTAAGGTGCGTCTAGACGAGCTCTAGCCGGCGGTGGCGAGCTCGAGCAGCGAATCGGCGACATGGTCCCACGACCAGCGCTCGTGTGCGAGGCGGACCGCCACCTGTTCGAGACCCACGCGCTGTTCCAGCGGTATCTCCAGCACCCGGTCGATAGCGGCCGCCAGCGCCGGTATCGGATCCGCCGGATCGAACGTGAGCAAGCCAGGACGGCCTATCGCCTGCTCGATCGCGGCCCCCGCCTCGCCTATCCCGGAATGAGCTGGAACGATCGGGAGGACCCCCGCCGCAGCCGCTTCCGCCGCGACCATCCCGAACGCCTCCGACACCACAGATGGCACCGCGAGCGTGTCGAACGTCGGCAGCGCCCTCGATAGCTCGTGGTGGTCGAGCCGCCCGGTGAACTCGATCTGGGTGGACCGCGCGGCGGCCACGTAATCTGCCGGAGCGGTCTCGAGGAACCGGACGAGATCCACCAGCGGGTGGGTTTCCCCGCCGCGGGCTACCGCAAGCATCTGCGGGATGTCACCACTGCCCACGGCTTGCGCGAGACAACGCAGGCCATCTTCGAACCCGCCATAGCCGACGATCACCGCCCGCCGAACGCGCTCGCAGAGCGGGAGGGCCGCGATCAGGTGGTGAGCTCCCTTGGACGCGATCAGCTTCCCTACGAAACCGACCGTCCCGGTGTTGCTCGAGCGCGGTCGCGGCTGGAACACCTCGACGTCACAGCCGGGGTTGACCACGGCCGCTCGCTGCGCCCAGCCGGGAACGTGAGCCGCCGCCTCTTCCACCATGTAGCGGCTCCCACCAACGACCCCGGCGGCGGCGCCCAGCCCCGTCGCCGCGTATCGCGCGTAGCGAGCTTGCTTCTTCACCGCGTACTCCAGCGCGCTCCCGTGAAGCTTCGCGATATAGGACCGTTCGCTCATCTCACAGGCGCGTCGCGCGATCTCAGGTCCCATGATCTCGTGGCCGGTGATGATCGCGTCCGGCTCGAACGCGTTGATCGCGGTGACCATCGCTCGGACGTTGCGATCGGTGTAGTCCGCTAGCTCCTCATCAGACAGGTCGACGAATAGCTTCACGGTGAATCCGTCGTAGCGGTCGTAGACGTAGACCGGCAACAACGACCCGATATCTGGACGCGCCAGGCGGCAGCGTCCCGATGCCGCGATCGCGCCTGGTGAAGGGTCGAGCCGGAACGCTGTGTTGCCGGCGATGAAGTCTCCGGCCTCGTCGACGAACCCCACGCTTTGAGGTGCCCGTTCCTGGCACATCAGCAAGACGTCGTGGCCCTTGCGCCTCCAGCTGCGCGCCAGGTTGGAGGTGAACACGTTGGATCCAGAACCCGTGAGCAGGTAGCCGTGCCACAGCAGGATCTTCATCGCCCAGAACCTAAACTCGCCCGATGTTGCTGGACCGTTCTCTGCGCGCGACGATCCGCAACTTCTCGACGCTTTTCTTGGTCGTCTTCATGCTGCTGGGGCCGCTTCACCTCCTCTACGGCATCGTCTTCCACGACGTCCTCGAGTTGCGGGAGCTTCATCCCGCCATAGAGGGGTTCCCACCGAACCGGTTGGTCCGAGGGGTTGGTCAAGCTGCTGTTTCCCAAGCTCGGATCTGGTTCTGGGCGCTCGTTGTGGTCGAGGTCGTTGCACTTCCCGTGCTCCTGCGGGCCTGCCAACGCGTCCTGGCGGCAGACGCCGCGGGCGATGTGCCAACGGCGATCGGCGCGTGGCGATCGCTCCGTACAGAGACGGCGATGACGACGCAAAGCGGCAACAAGCTGGGAACGGTTGCGGCTGCGTTGTTGATCGCGGTTGCAAGCGGGACGTTCCTCGAGCTGATCGGGATGTCGCTCGTGAACCTGCTCCCCGACAGCGTCGCGTTCGCCGCCATCGCGCTGACGCAAGCAACCGCCCGATCCACCCGAGTTGTGTTCTTCCTAGTGCCGCTCGCGCACGTCCTAGCGGCTCGACCGGGACGCACCCAGCAGGTGCCGGACCTCTTCTAGAGCCCCTGGAAGAGATCGTCTTCCGGAAGGTCCTTCTCCACGTGGGTCGCGACCAGCGTGTAGTCCTCCCACGGGTAGACCTTCCGATGGATCTCGTCGGGGATCGCGAACCAGAAACTGTCGGGATCGATCTGCGTGGCATGGGCCAGCAACGCCTTGGACCGTAGTTCGATGTAATCGCCCACGTCGATCTGCGTCGTGATCTCGGGATCCTCGAACCCGATTTCGTCCCACTTCTCGAGCCAGCCGATGTACGGGCTTTCGATCCCCTCGGTGACCGCTGCGTCCGACAGTATCTGCATCCGCTGCTTGCTGAACGTGGCGAAGAAGTACAGCTTCGAAGCTGCCCACGCGGGTCCCGCGTCGGGGAAGCGATCGGGGTCTGCCGCCGCGACGAAGGCCTCCTTCCCCCACTCGTGGACCTTCACGTGGTCCGGATGCTCGTAACCCCGTGACTCGTCGTACGACAACACGACCTCTGGCTTCTCCGCCCGGATGATCTGAACCAGCTTTCCCACGGCTTCGTCGGGATCGGCGTTGCAGAAAGCCGCAGGATGATCGTTCGCGGGTGATCCGGGCATCCCGGAGTCGCGATAGCCGAGCTGGTAGATCTTCTTCACTCCGAGCAGATCGCACGCGGTTTCAAGTTCGGCTTCGCGCAGTTCCGGCATCCGCTCCTTGATCCCGGGCTTGTCCATCCGAGGATTGAGGATGTCTCCCTCTTCACCCCTCGTAGCGCAGGCGAGAACGACGCGGACTCCTTCGTCGGCATAACGAGCCATCGTGGCCGAACCCTTCGATGATTCGTCGTCCGGGTGGGCGTGGATCGCCAACAGGCATCTTTGTTTCTCAGACACGCTTGTAGGCTACCTGCCGCATGTCTACGCCTCCCACCGGTGATTTCTTCGAGAAGGCGCGCGCCGTCGCAGCGTCCATCCTCTTCGCCTGCGGCGCGGCGGCAGTCGTCGGCTCGCTCCTCGATTGGGTGACGGTGCGAGCGCAGCCTCCAGACGTTCCGGACGACCAGCTACACCGTCTTCCTCCGTTCAGCGGAATCGAGATCGGCGACGGCTGGTACGTGATCGCTGCCGCGGTCGTGGTTCTGGTGTGTGCTTTCTTCATCGTCATCAGAGGTAGATCCCGCTACGCGTGGCTGGCGTTCCTGGGCTGCATCGTCATAGGGGGAATCTCGATCTCCGACTACCGCGGGATTGAGGAGTTGCATCTCTCTCTAGAGGCGATCGGACGCGACCCGCGTCCCGGACTCGGACTCACCTTGGTGGCAGCAGCCGGGCTGATCGGGCTCGCCGCGTCCGTCGCGGCGGTCGCCGCATCGCCGTCACAGCCGAACGATCAGAGGCGTTCGACGGGATAGCCGTTGCTCTGGAGCGCGCCGATGAGCTCATCGATATGAGGCGTCCCCTTCGTCTCCAACTGCAGAGCGACCGAGACCTCTCCCACGTGCATCGCAAGGCCCTCCCGATGGTGCTCGACGCCAACAACGTTGCCGCCAAGCTCCGCCACCAACGCCAGTAGACGAGCCAGCTCCCCCGGGTTGTCGGCGATCCTCGTCTGGAACGCGAGATAACGCCCTGCCGCGCTCATTCCGAACCGGATCACGCTCAGGAGAAGAAGCGGGTCGATGTTGCCTCCCGACAGGACGACGGCTACCGGGGGTTTGAGGTCGGCGGCGTTCTGAAGCACCGCGGCGACCCCGGCAGCGCCGGCGGGCTCGAGGACCAGCTTCATCCGCTCGACCGTGAACACCAACGCCTCGGCGATCGCCTCGTCGGTCACCGTCACGACCTCGTCCACCTGCCGCGCTATATGCGCGAGCGTGAGGTCCCCCGGACGGTTCGCCGCGATCCCATCCGCGATCGTGGACATCGACTCGAGCGGCACCGGCTCGCCCTTCTCCAACGAAGCGGGGAACGCCGCGGCGCCCGCGGCTTGGACACCGATCATCCGGATCGACGGCCTGAGCGTTGTGAGGGCGGCGGCCGCTCCGGCCATGAGACCGCCCCCGCCGATCGGAACCACCACTGTCGAAACGTCCGGTAACTGCTCCGCGATCTCGCAGCCGATCGTGCCCTGCCCTGCGATCACGTGGGGATGGTCGAATGGGTGAACGAAGACGGCTCCGGTCTCTGCAGAGTGCGTTTCCGCCGCTGCGAACGCGGCCCCGAAGTCCTTGCCGGTCAGCACCACCTTCGCGCCGTAGCGCTTCGTAGCCTCCACCTTCGGAAGGGAAGCGGCGGCGGGCATGAAGACCGTGGCTGGGAGGCCCGAGAGAGACGCCGCCAGCGCCACTCCCTGCGCGTGGTTGCCGGCGGATGCGGCGACGACCCCGGCGGCGCGCCCGTGATCGGCGAGCCTGCTGATCCGGTTATAGGCGCCGCGGATCTTGAACGACCCGGTGCGCTGCAGGTTCTCGCACTTGATGAAGACGGGCCCGCCCACGTGGCCGGACAATGCGCGGGACCGGTCGAGAGGCGTCTGGACCGCCACTCCCTGAAGGCGCTCGCGGGCGTCGGTGATGTCTGCAAGCTCCACCAGGACCTGAGACGTTCTCACAGCCGTATCGTCGCACGTACGCGACGATGGGAGACATGACGAGCACCTGGTCGCCCGGCTCCTGGCGTGATGTGGAGACGGCGCAGCAGCCCGAATGGCCCGACGATGCGCATCTTGGATCGACGCTGGAAACGCTGCGCGCCCTCCCCCCACTCGTGTTCGCGGGCGAAGCGAGGAGATTGAAAGAGGCGATGACGAAGGTGTCGCGGGGAGAAGCCTTCGTGCTGCAAGCCGGAGATTGTGCCGAATCGTTCGGCGACTTCTCCGCGGATGGGATCAGGGACAAGCTCAAGATCATCTTGCAGATGGCGGTCGTCCTCACCTACGCATCGGGCTTACCTGTTGTGAAGATCGGTCGCATCGCAGGGCAGTTCGCGAAGCCGCGAAGCTCCGCAAGCGAAACGCTCGACGACAAGGTCCTTCCTTCGTTCCGAGGCCACGCGGTGAACGACGCTGCATTCGACGAGGCGTCGCGGCGTGCCGATCCCGACCGCCTGGTGCGCGCGTATCAACAGTCCGCCTCTACCTTGAACCTGATCCGAGCCTTCACGAAGGGAGGGTTCGCGGATCTCAACCAGGTTCACATGTGGAACCAGGAGTTCGTAGCCGAGAGCCGGCAGGGCCGGCGATACGAAGCGATGGCTCGCGAGATCGACCGCGCGCTGCGATTCATGGGCGCGTGCGGCGTGGATCTATCGGCGGACTCTAGCTTGCACGAGGTCGACCTCTACACCTCGCACGAGGCACTGATCCTGGGTTACGAAGAGGCGCTCACGCGCCAAGACAGTCTCACGGGAGACTGGTACGACTGCTCCGCTCACATGCTGTGGATCGGCGACCGAACGCGTCAGCTCCAGGGCGGTCACGTGGAGTTCCTATCCGGAGTGGAGAACCCGATCGCATGCAAGATAGGACCCTCCGCGACGACTGCCGACTTGCTCGCGTTGTGCGAACGTCTCAATCCGCGCAACGAGCCCGGGAGACTCGCCTTCATCACGCGCATGGGAAGTGGCTCGATAGAAGAGGCACTCCCTCCGCTGGTGCGGGCGGTGCGCGATTCGGAGATCGAAGTGACCTGGATCTGTGACCCGATGCACGGCAACACCTTCTCGAGCTCGGGCGGTTACAAGACCCGGCGCTTCGACGACATCCTCGGTGAGATCAAGGGCTTCTTCGCGGTGCACCAGCGAGAGGGAACCGTCCCTGGAGGGGTTCATCTGGAGCTGACACACCACGCCGTCACCGAATGCCTCGGAGGCTCCGAGGAGATCTTGGACACGCACCTGTCGGAGCGGTATCAGGCTCTGTGTGACCCTCGCCTCAACGCTCGACAGTCCGTCGATCTCGCGTTCCAGGTCGGCGAGATGCTGCAGGGCTAGGAGCGGAGCTCCCGCACCGACCTCAGCACGTCTTCATACTCCGCGTGACGCCCTGTTGTCCTCTTCGAGTGGATCAGGTGACCGTCGACCTCGACCTCGAAGACACCGCCGCGCGAGGGCACGATCACCAGATCGCTGATGTCTTGCTCGAACTCTTCTAGAAGACGTTCCGTCAGACCGACGGCTTTAGGCGCGTAGCCTCATTGGGCGCAGTACTCGATGGAGATCCTCATAGCCGCAGCTTAGTGGCGCGCAACGCGGTCGCAGGAACCTCACCCCTTAGAGCGTGGCTATCCAGGCGGCGACTGCCTCGATCGCCTCCTGCAACGCGTCTGCGCTGGTCCTTCCGGAGGATCTGCGCACCGCGAACGAATGATCCCCGTCGTCGATGATGGCAAGCGTCGTGGAGCCGGGGATCCCGGCGCGCACGCGTTCTAGCGTCTCCAGCGGGCAGAAGGGGTCCCTCGTTCCCTCCACGAACAACATCGGGACGCGGACCTCGTGGAGATGCGCGTCCCGGACGCGGTCGGGTCGTCCGGGCGGATGCAGCGGGTAGCCCAGGAAGACGAGCCCGTCGCATGCCGTGCCACCCCGCGGGAGATGCGAGGCGATCCGGCCCCCCATCGATTTCCCTCCCAGGAAGAGCCGCGTCGGGCTCAGTCGCGAACGCACGTGCTCCACCACGGCGTCGTACGTCTGCTCGAGGATCGGTTGCCGATCCGGAGCCTTCCGTCCCAGCTCCGCGTAGCGGAAGTTGAAGCGGATCGTCGCGATACCCGAGCGCGCACAACCCTCTGCGAACCTCTTCATGAACGGGTGGTGCATCCCGGCTCCGGCACCGTGCGCCAGGATCAGAAGATCCGCCGTGGGACTCCCGTCTAGCGCCAGGGAGACGTCGCCTGCAGGAGTCGCGACCAGCTCTTCCAGGCCCGAGATCACGACCTCAACGACCTATACTCCGCGTCGTTTCTGGACCTCATGGACAAGTGCCGACGCTCGAAGGAGGGCACAAGGTGCTCGAGAAGATCCTCATGACGCTCCTCATCCTCGCAACGCTGGGAGCGTTCGCGTCGCGCTCGCGAGACCTGGTGGGGTATCTCCAGCTCGGCAGGGACGAGGACAGGAAGCCGAAGGACTCGGGACGCAAGCTCAGGGAGCAGATCGTCGTGGTCTTCGGCCAACGCAAGCTGCTGCAGTGGTCGATCCCCGGGATCATGCACTTCTTCATCTTCTGGGGCTTCGTGATCCTCTTCACGACCATCATCGAGGCGTTCGGAGCGGTCTACCAGGAAGGCTTCCACATCCCTTTGATCGGACGCTGGGGTCCACTGGGAGCGCTGCAGGATTTCTTCGTCGTCGCCGTCTTGGCGAGCATCGCGGTCGCGTTCATCATCCGGAAGATCCAGCGTCCGGGCCGTTTCGGGGGGTCGCACCTCAAGGAGGCCGACTACATCCTGGTGGCGATCACCGGCATCATGCTGACGATCCTGCTCGTTCGTGGAGCGGAGATATCCCTCGGCCACTTCCCCTACGACACGCGCTGGACGCCCGCATCGAACGCCACCGCACAATTGTTCGAGGGTTTCTCGGTCGCCACGCGCGAGGCCCTGGACACCGTCTTCCTGTGGTGGCACTCGCTCATCATCCTGGGCTTCCTCGTCTACATCACCTACTCCAAGCACCTCCACATCATCACGGCGGGCTTCAACGTGCTCTTCACGTCGGAGCGCCCGAAGGGTGCGCTCAAGCCGATGTACATCGACATCGAACAGATGTCCGAAGACGATCAGTTCGGCGCCGGCAAGATCACCGACCTCACCTGGAAGCAGATCCTCGACGGGATGACGTGCACCGAGTGCGGCCGGTGTCAGTCGCAGTGCCCGGCGTGGAACACCGGCAAGCCGCTGTCTCCCAAGTTGCTGATCATGGACGAGCGCGACGCGCTGTTCGAGAACGGCCCTGCGCTGCTGAAGGCGAAGCGAACAAGCGAGGAGACCTTCCAGCAGCTGGTCGTGCAACTCGAGCCGTTGAACCCGACGGTGGTCGAGGACGAGGTGATCTGGGATTGCACCACCTGTGGCGCCTGCGTCCAGGCCTGTCCCGTGAACATCGAGCACATCGACCACATCATGGACATGCGGCGCAACCTCGTCATGGGTGAGTCCCGTTTCCCGAAAGAGATGCAGCCCGCGCTGCAGAACCTCGAGAACACCGGCAACCCGTGGGGTCAGCCACCTCAGGCGCGTCTGGACTGGATGAAGGGGACATCCAAGCAGGAAGAGCTGAAGATCCCTCACATCTCTGAGGCTCCGGACGCGGACATCTTGTTCTGGGTTGGTTGCGCCGGTGCCTTCGACGACCGCAACAAGAAGGTCGTCTATGACTTCGCGAAGCTGATGCAGCTCGCGGGGGTGTCGTTCGCCATCCTCGGCGCGGACGAGGCATGCAACGGTGATCCGGCTCGCCGTATGGGGGCCGAGTACGTGTACCAGATGCTCGCCGAGCAGAACATCGAGTTGCTCAAGGAGCACAAGGTCAAGAAGATCGTGACGACCTGTCCTCACTGCTTCAACACGCTCTTCAACGAGTATCCCCAGTTCGGCGGCACGTTCGAGGTCGTGCACCACACGGAGTATCTCGCCGAGCTGGTGGACAAGGGTCGGCTGCGGCCGAAGGGCGAGATCCAGAAGAAGGTCACGTACCACGACCCCTGCTACAACGCGCGTCACAACGATGTGTGGAAGGGAGCTCGAGAGGTCATCGAAGCCATCCCCGGCACGGAGTACGGCGAGCTGCACCGGCATGGCCATACGACCTTCTGTTGCGGCGCCGGGGGTGGGCGGATGTGGATGGAAGAGCGGATGGGCAAGAAGATGAACATGGAGCGCACCGACGAGGCGCTGGCATCCGCGTCGGACACGCTGGCAGTGGGGTGCCCATTCTGCAACATCATGCTTGCCGACGGCGTGACGGAGCGCCACTCGGATTCGCAGATGCAGGTGCGCGACGTCGCGCAGCTGCTGCTGCAATCGATCGAGTTCCATCCGGAGTCGAGCGCGGGCCGCAACGGCGCTGGGAACGGTCACGGGGACGGGCACGGCTACAGCAGCGAAGACTTCCCCGCAACCGCGGAACCAGACGAGGTCTCGGGGCAACCGGTGGGTCCGGGGGACCCGCAGACGACCTAACCGCTACTTGAAGTTCTCGAAGAACCGGGACGGCGTTGGCCCCCTCTGGCCCTGGTACTTCGAACCGACCTTGCTCGACCCGTAAGGGTTCTCCGCCTCCGACGTCAGTTGGAAGAAGCTGATCTGGCCGATCTTCATGTCGGGATAGATCGTGATCGGGAGATTGGCGACGTTCGAGAGCTCGAGCGTGAGGTGGCCCTCGAAACCCGGGTCCACGTATCCAGCGGTCGAGTGGATCAGCAGACCCAGCCGTCCCAACGAGCTCTTTCCCTCGAGGCGTGCTACCAGGTCGTTCGGGAGCTTCACGTACTCCGCGGTCGAGCCCAAGACGAACTCGCCCGGATGCAGGATGAATGCTTCGTTCGGATCTACCTCGACGATCTCGGTCAGGTCCTCCATCGGCTTCTTCACGTCGATGTAGGGATGCCTCGCGTTGTGGAAGGTTCGGAAGTAACGATCGACGTGGAGGTCGACGCTCGAAGGCTGCACGTCATCCTCGTCGAAGGGGTCGATGCCGATGCGACCGTTCGCTATCGCTTTGCGGATGTCGCCGTCGGACAGGATCACCACGAACCTCCAAGACGCTGGGCAGATGAGGAGTCTAAGACGGCGGCCGAGCGCTGCTCGGGTTTGGGTACCCTCTGCGCGTGAACGCCGAGAGATCGATCCAAGAGACGTACTGGCCGGACGGCATCTGCTTCGGGTGCGGCCCTTCGAACGACAACGGCTTGCATATCCGCAGCTTCGTCGAGGGAGACAGTGTGGTCGCGCAATGGACGCCTCAACCGCACCACCAGGCGTTCCCGGGGGTTCTGAACGGCGGCATCATCGGCGTCCTGCTCGACTGTCATTCGAACGCCGCCGCCTGGTGGGCACTGAGCGACGGCGGCCGCCAGCTGGGTCCGACGGTGACCGCGGAGTACGGGATCAAGCTCCTGCGCCCCACGCCCGTCGACAGGCCACTGAAGCTGATATCGCGCGCTGTGGAGGTGACCGGAAGGCGAGCGCTGGTGGAGGCTCGCATCGAGGCAGACGGGGCGGTCACCGCCACCTGCGCCGGGACCTTCGTCCGGCCGAAGCAGCAGTTTTGAGCCACCTATAATCGCTGCCCGGACGGCCGCAGGGGCGTCGTCGCGGGTGTAGCTCAATGGTAGAGCTCTAGCTTCCCAAGCTAGTGACGAGGGTTCGATTCCCTTCACCCGCTCTAGGGGAGCGGGGCGCGTGCGAAGCACGCGAAGGGAAGAGAAGTGAAGTCGTGTTTGCTTCGATTCCCTTCACCCGCTCTAGGGGAGCGGCGCGTGCGCGGCTCGCGACGGGCACGTCTTAAGGGCCCGGCCAAAGGGGGCGAACTGCGTGGCCGTCGATGTGGCAGAGCGGCGATTGCTCGACCGGTTCGGTGAGATCGTAGAGGCGTGGCCGGCGATGACGGCGCGACTCGCCGCGCTGCTATCGATCCCCCTGCTCGGACTCGTCGACTATCTATCGGGACCGGAGGTCGCGTTCTCCGTGTTCTACCTGTTGCCGCTTTCGATCCTGGCGTGGGCGGGGGATCGGGACCGCGTCCTGATCTGGGTGGGCTCTGTGTTGTCGGCAACGACTTGGCTCGTCGCGGACGTCGCCTCGGGCGCCGAATACACACACGCATGGATCCCGATATGGAACACAGCAACACGACTGACCATTTTTCTCATCGTCGCCACCTTGCTGACGAACCTCCGAGATTCGGTCGCTCACGAGCGCGGATTGGCGCGGATCGATCCGCTCACCGGCGTCGGCAACAGCCGCTCCTTTATCGAAGCTGTGAACACCGAGATCATCAGGACTCGCAGACAAGGGCATCCGATCACGCTTGCCTATGTCGACATCGATGACTTCAAGAGCATCAACGACCGGATCGGACACAGTGGGGGTGACGAGGTTCTCCGCCGCGTAGCCACCGCCTTAGATGGGCACACCCGCGAAACGGACATGGTGGGCCGGATGGGAGGTGATGAGTTCGCGATCCTGCTGCCTGAGACCGATGCCTCCGCAGCCAACGCCGTGATCGGTGATCTCTGGAACCGGATGGCGGAGTCGCTAACCGACGTCGGATTCCGCGTCACCTTCAGCCTCGGCTCCGTTACCTTCGTGGAACCTCCGGCCGATGTAGACCAGATGATCAACGCCGCGGACGAGCTCATGTACCAAGCCAAGCAGGGCGGAAAGAACGCCGTGAATCAGAAGGTCTATGGAGGAGCGTCGAGCTCAGCAGGAATGATCTGATGTTCGAGAAGTCGGCCGCCTTCTACGACGCGCTTTATTCGTGGAAGGACTACGCCGGCGAGGCCGCGAAGATCTGCTCGGTCGTCCAGCAGCACTGCCCGGGAGCGAGGACGCTGCTCGACGTCGCCTGCGGGACCGGCAAACACCTCGAGCTGCTCCGCGAGCACTACGAGGTCGAGGGTGTCGACCTAGATCCCGAGATGCTTCGGACGGCGGCGGAGCGCAACCCGGATGTCCCGCTGCACGAGGGCGACATGATCTCGCTCGACCTGGGCCGAACATTCGACGTGGTCACGTGCCTCTTCAGCAGCATCGCCTACGCCGAAACACCCGACCGCTTGCACCTGGCGACCCAACGGATGGCGACGCAAGTCGCTGCGGGAGGAGTCCTGATAGTGGAGCCGTTCTTCGGGCCGAAGGAGTTTCGTCCCGGCCAACCATGGGCGTTGTTCGTCGACGAGCCAGACCTCAAGATCGCGCGGATGGACGTCCCGGCCACCGAGGGTTGCGTCGGTGTCATCACGTTCCACTACCTGGTCGGGAGGGCAGAAGGGATCGAGCACTTCACCGAAAAGCACAGGCTGGGGTTGTTCACCGACCATCAGTACCGAGAGGCACTGACGACAGCCGGCCTGGAGCTGTTGCCGGAGGCAGACCTTATGGGGCGTGGCCTGTACATCGCGCGGAAGCCGGTTAGAGGCAGCTAGATAGCCTCTCCCGCGGCCAGCAAGCGCGGCCCCGCCTCGCAGAGGTCGAACACGACGCACTCGCTACAGCGCGGGATCTTCGGTTTGCACACGTTGCGCCCGTGGTTGATGAACGCCACGTGCAGGTCGTAGCGGATGTCTGCGGGAACCCGCGGCGCGAGCTCCGCGTGCGCCCGTTCCGCTGAGGCTCTTCCGTCGATCCAACCGAGGCGCCGCGCGATACGGTGGACGTGCGTGTCGATCGGGAACGCGGCGCGGCCCATCGAGAAGACGAGCACGCAAGCCGCGGTCTTCGGTCCCACCCCCGGCAGCTCGCACAGGTACTCCGCCACCTCCTGGTCGTTCAGCTCCTGCAGTCGATCCAGGCTGGGCTCGCCCTCCCGTCTTTCGATCTCCGCAAGGATGGACTTGATCCGACGCGCTTTCACCTCCGCGATCCCGCCGGGCCGGATCGCCTCCGCGACGTCATGGGTGGGGGCTGCGAGGACCTGTTTCCACGTCGGGAGCCTCTCCTTGAGCCGCGCGAAGGCCCTGTCCCGGTTGATGTCGGAGGTGTGTTGGGAGAGCACCGTCAAGATCAGCTCGTCGACGATCGGGAGCGCCGGCTTCGGCTCGAACGGCCCCTGGTCCTTGCGCAGCCGGCGCTGAACGGCGCGTATGCGTCTGGTGGTGGGAGCCTCGGTCAGAGGCCGGGACCTTTCGCGATGGACGCGAACTTCGTGTACTGGTTCATGAACGCGAGTCTGACGGTTCCGGTGGGGCCGTTGCGATGCTTCGCAACGATGAGCTCGGCTTCACCCTTGTTCGGCGAGTCGGGGTTATAGACCTCGTCGCGATAGATGAACATCACCATGTCCGAGTCCTGTTCGATACTATTATGGGAAAATATTCCATTCGCCACGAAGTTGTGGTTTCCAGTGACCGTTGCGTCGTAGACCTCTTCCTCACCCAGATAATCCACGCCTACGACCGAATCCCAGAAAAGGTCCGACCCAGCTAGCGCTAGAAGTTCCGCATCGTTGTAGTACTCACCTAGTTTCTGAACGACGGTCCGGGTCGGTGCGGAATATCGATTGAAGCTAGGTTCGAAGCCAACGCCGACGGCTGCCGCAATCGATTTCAGAGACGCGGTCCCCGCGACCATGATGAATCTCTGCCACACGTCTTCCGGAATGGTGTCGCGATTCGACCAGGTTCGGCGGGTGCTCATGTACTGAACGATCTCTGCCAACCCCGGCTTCTTAGGGCCGAAGGCCCCGATCTCATTCACGAACGATTCCATGGATGACCCCGACGTCACGAACGCCTGATGCATGTCCCGATACGAACCTTTGTGCGTGGTTCCCAGCCGCACCACGATTCCGAAGCGCAACAGAAGATCGGCTACGTCTTCAACCAGTCTCCTGCTAGACGAGGCGTAGTAGATGGATGGCCCTCGCGACCCGCGGGCTGAAGGACGGTGACCTATGAACCCATCCGTCGCCCAGAGGTGGCGCAGGAAGAGTGCGATCTGGCGCTTGGGCAGCCCGAAGACCTCTTTGGGGATGAACTTCTCGTGCGAGCGCTTGTCGTACAGGCCGAGCGAATCCATCCACGCGACGATCGGATTCCTGCGGCCGTGCGTGACCGGGTAAGGCGACGGCATGAACAGTTGGTACGAGCGAGCCTGTGGCTCGAACTTGATCCGGACCGTCACTCCGAACGCCTTGGCCGCGTCTCCGACCGCCTGCAGGTTCTCCTGGCTCATCGACGCGTACCGGGTCGGCAGACGACGCAGGCAACTGCCGTCGCCGATCATGTGAGCGAGCAGGATCACATGCTCGTCCGGCCACTCCACCGTCTGTTCAGGTTCTGGAAGCATCCGAGGGATCGCCAGCCTCTCGCCGATCTCTAGCTCGTCCACCCGCTTCCAGCCATCGAAGGAGAGGAACGGATGATTCGCCGACGCCTTGATCTCGCGGCCCGAGCGGAGCTTGAGCTTGTAGATCTTCTTCACTCCGCTCGAGAAAACATGCGTCATGTTGCCGCGCTCGATCTTTAGGTCTTCGTTGACCGTCCAAACAGGAATGTCTCGCGCTCCGGAGCGGCAGAGATCACCCATCGTCACCCATTCACCCGTGTCGGCACGCGCAATGCGGGTGTCGGCGGTCAAGCATCCCGATTCACGGAGGTCACCTAGGAACGGGCGCTTGTCCGAGCGATATTCGACGCCTCGGTTGAGCTGCGACGCGCAGATCACGGGGATCGACAGTTCCTTCGCGAGGATCTTCAAGGACCGAGAGATCTCAGAGACCTCCTGCTGACGGTTCTCGGACTTCCGCGGCGACTGCATCAACTGCAGGTAGTCGATGATCACGAGGCCGAGCCCGTGCTTTGCCTTCAGGCGCCGGCACT
>JADDQX010000182.1 GCA_016781115.1 Actinomycetota bacterium
CGAAAGGCCTCCTCGGTCGCACCGAGGACATCACCGAGACAGCCCTGGATGACGCTGGCATGCGGTGGGCCGAGGTCGACAAGGTGCTGTTGGTCGGCGGCTCGACCCGGATGCCGATGGTCCAGGCGATGATGCGTCGGCTTGCCGGCCGGGAACCTGAGCGGTCGATCAACCCGGATGAGGCGGTGGCCCTCGGAGCGGCGATCCAGGCACACATCTGTGCCGACGCCGACATCGGTTCAGCGCTTCCCGAGCTCGCGGGCGCCAACGGCCGGAAGATCGAGATCCGCGACGTCACCGCCCTCGGGCTCGGGGTCCTGGCACTCGACGACTCCAGGGCGATGCGCAACTTCGTGCTTATCGAGCACAACACGAAGATCCCCGCCAAGGGCAGGAACACGTTCAACACGATCGCCGACAATCAACCCGAAATCCGGGTCCAGATAACGGAAGGCGATGACCCCGACCCCGACTACGTCAAGGTCGTAGGGGAGTCGCTGTTCGAGATGCCGCCGTACCCGATGGGCGCCCCAATCGACGTCGCCCTGTCCTACGACATCGATGGGATCATCCACGCCGAGGTCTACGACGGAACAAGCAAGAAGAAGCTGGGGGACATGGAAATCGAACGTGAGTCGAACCTCGACTCCGCGCAGGTACTCGAGATGGCGCGCGACCTTAAGAAGCTGGAGATCAACTGATGCAGACTGCCACCTTTGTCAACTACTACAGCATCCTTGAAGTCCAGCCATCGGCTTCGCCCGAGACGATACGCGACGCGATCAAGGCTCAGCGGCGTACCTGGGTCAAGCGTCAGCAGGCACCGAGCAAGGAGCGCCAGCGCGAGGCCGAGGACCGCGTGCGCCAGATCGACGAGGCCGAAAAGGTCCTCCTCAGCGACGCGGCGCGCAAGGAGTACGACCGCGAGCTCGCCAACTACAAGGCGCCACTTCCGGCGCCCGGCCCGAGCCTCGACGGATCGGGTGACTGGTTGCAGCGCGCCTACGAGTTCCTGGCGCGCGGTGACGCCCAGAGCGCGGCCTATGCGGCTCGCCAGGCGACCGAGCAGCACGGGGCCAACCACCAGGCGTGGGCGGTGCGGGCTCGGGCGAGCTTCATCGTGGGCCGGGAGCAGGACGCCGTCTTCGAGTTCAACGAGGCGATCCGCATCAAGCCTGACGCCGACGAGTACCACTTCGACCTCGGCAGCGTCTACGAGTCCAAGGGCAATTGGAACGCGGCCATGCAGTGCTATGAGCAAGCGAGCACTCTCGCGCCGTCGGTGCCTCTTTACCGCGTCGCGGTCGCCAGCGTATTCCTGAGCAACGATTTGCCGGAGCGAGCCTTGCCCATCCTGGACGCGGTCCACAAGGAGCATCCGGACGTCGAGGAATTCAACGTATACCTGGCGTGGGCGCTCAACGACGCGACGGTCAACCAATGGACGCACCTGAGGGGCGGCGAACAGATCATCACGAGCCCGGAGCAGATCGAACTCACCAAGCGCAACCTGCAGAGGGCGATCGCTCTCGAGTTCGACGAGAAGCAACTCCGCGGGCAGATCGCCCACAACCTCAACCTGGCTCACGACGCAGAGAGGATGAGCTTCCGCCTGCCTGGCTGGAGAAAGGCCGTCGAGACCGGCGCCGGCATGTCCGACTCCGGAATCGGAGCGGGGCTCTTCGGTTTCTTCATGGTGATCGGCGCCGTCCTGGCTTTCTTCTTCGGAGTCCCGGCCGCCCTCTTTGCCTCAAACCCGGTCCTCGGTGTGCTGTCGGTTCCTGGGATGGCCTGGCTGTTCTGGACCATCGCGTGGCAGCCCAAGTGGAAGCGTCAGGACAAGGATTCAAGGGGCATGCAGGTCCACCGGCGGAAGTAACTTGGTGTGGGAAAGGCGAGAACTCGTGTGCGATGAGGCTGAGGTCACGGCTTCGCTCTCCGGGCAGATCGTTGAGCTGACGGACCTGTTCCGCCGTCGTCTTCTCGACGATCGCGAGAAGCAGCGTGCGTTCGATGCTTTGTACGAGGAGTTGACCCGCGTGAGGGCGATGGCAGAAGGCGAACTTGCTCTGCCGCTCGCTCGACGCGTCTTCCACGTGATCGACCGGCTCGATGCGACTCCTGGGGATCTCGCCGAGTCGCTGACGGAAGAGCTTGTGGACGCCCTCGACGCGATGGGCATCGAGGAGGTCCGCGACGCCGGGTTGTTCGATCCCTCGGTCCATGAGCTTTTGGCGCCCGCGACCGGCCAACCGCTGGCTGCTGGTCAGCCCATCAAAAAAGTGCGCCGGGGTTGGCGACAGGGCAGCCGTCTAGTGAGAGCAGCGTTGGTCCAGGCTGAGACATCGCCGAGCATGCGGGAGCGGAGCGATCCCCCCCCCAGGGGCCGGACGTGACCATAGGGTCGGGCGACGGTGTCTACCGCGGTCGCACGGGCAAGGAACGCGCCGGGAGAGCTGACCCAGGGCGTCAGGCGGCGAAGCCGCCCAGCCATTCTTCCGTCGCGGGTCGCACGGATGACGCCGAGCGAGAGATCGCCCTGCTGAGCGATTTACAACTCAACTGCGACTCCCTCCTCGCCGCTGCGCGTTCGGCGCTCGCCACAGCAGATGACATGGCGGCAAGGGGGCGTCAGGATCGCCGGCAAGCCGAGATGTCGCAAGCCCGCGAGCGAGAGGTGGCGGTCGCAACGGCCGGCACGAAGGCTGCGCAGCAGCTCATCGAGCACCGTACGCGGATCGACGAGCTCGTTGCCCGACTCGCACCAGGTCCCGCGAGCGCTGCTTGGGACGAGGTCGATGCGTTCGGCGCCGCTTCCGCGACACCGGACGCCATTCGCTTGGGGACGCTGGCCGTCCCGGCCGGCAGTGGAGCAAACGTGGAGACGCGAGTACCGCTCCTCGTTCCCACTCTCAATGCAGGCAACCTCCTCATAAGCGCGTTGTCGTCGCGGGTTTCGGTGGCCGCGGACGCGGTCATCGGCGCAGTCCTCCGCCACTTCGCGGCGGTCCGACCTGGCGACCTGATGTGCCAGTGGTTTGACCCCCAACTCCGCGGCGCGCTCGCGCCGCTCACGGCGTTGAGAGAAGGCGGGTCTCCGCTGCTGGGACCCGCCCTCACGAGCGAGGGTGAGTTCGCCGAGTGCCTGGACGGCTTAACGCGAGACATCACCCGCGTTTCCGAGCTGCTTGGAGGCCGCCATCGCAACCTAGGCGCGCTCGAGCACGGCGCCGGGGAGTCCGGTGAGCCGTACCGCTTGCTCGCCGTGTTCGACTTCCCGCGGGGTTTCGACGACCGGACCCTCGAGAAGCTCTTGCGGATCATGGAACGGGGACCGGGCTGCGGAGTAACGGTCCTCGTGCACCACGACGTCGACGCGCCAGTGCTCCCGGATGTCGATCCGGCCCGCCTTCGCAGTCACGCCATGGTGCTCGACGTCGACGCAGAGCGTGTGTTGCTGACCGGCGTCTCCAACCTGCGCGCTGAGCTCGATCCTGCCCCGCCGCTCGACCTCGCCCAGGGCGTTGCCGCCCGCGTGGCTGCAGAAGCCAAAACGGCTTCCGCGCCCGCAGTGAAACTGGCTGAGGTGCTACCGAGCGCAAGGGTGTGGGGGACAGGAACTAGCGCGGAGCGACTGGTTGTGCTGATGGGCAAGGCCGGCCTTCAGTCAGTGAGCTTCACGCTGGGCGACAACCTCGACCAGTTGCACAACGTGCTGGTCGGCGGCGCGGTCGGACAGGGAAAGTCGAACGCGTTGCTCGTGCTCATCCACTCGGTGGCGGCGATGTACCCACCTCCTGAGGTGGAGTTCTACCTGCTCGACTTCAAGGAGGGCCTGGACTTCGCGCAGCTCGGCCCCACTCCGGACAACCCGCGCTGGCTCCCGCACGCCCGCGTGCTCGGCCTTGAGTCGGACCGCCTGTTCGGGGTCGCCGTGCTCCGGCACCTGCGGCAGGAATTCGACCGGCGGGCACAGCTGTTCAAGGCTGCGTCGGCCTCGGACCTGCGTAGCTACCGGGAGCGTGCCGCAGCGACCATGCCACGGCTCGTGCTCGTCCTCGACGAGTTCCAGGTACTGTTCGAGCAGAACGACGGCGTCACCGCAGAGGCGCTCTCGCTCCTCGACACACTCGCCCGCAAGGGTCGGGCCTACGGGATTCATCTCGTGCTGGCGTCCCAGACCCTGTCCGGCATCGAGGCGCTGGTCACCAAAGAGGACTCGATCTTCGCACAGGTTCCAGTGAGAATCGCGCTCAAGACGACCCCGTCGGAATCTCAGGTCCTGCTTCAACATGGTAATGGCGAAGCGGCACGGCTGCGCTACCGCGGCCAGGCGATCCTGAACCGGGATGCCGGCAGCGTTGAGTCCAACCAGCGAATGACGGTCGCGTACGCGGACCGCGCATTCTGCGCTGACCTGCGGAGGCAGTTGTGGGAGCAACACCCTGCTATCCCACCCCTCGTCTTCCACGGTGGGAAACCCGCGGTGTTCTCGCAGGCCCTGAACGACCTGGCGCGAGCCGAGCTGGGAGTAGCAACGATCGGGATGCCGGTGAGCGTCTCCCAGCGGCCACTGTCCTTCCCACTGTCAGACGAGCCCGGACGACACGTGGTCATGATCGGGGCTGGATCTGAACCGGAGCCCCCAGCGGGACTCGTCCCCGGATACGAGGCCCTTGCGACGCTGCAGGCTGCCGCGTTGTCTCTGGCGTGGCGTCCGCCCGGAGTCCGCCTCCGGTTCGTGATGTTCGACTGGCTGTCGCCCGAGCAGGAGAAAGCCGCCGCCCTCACCGACCTGGCAATGACGCTTCAGGCGTGGGGTCACGAAGCCGAACTCGTCGGTCGCTCCCAGGCGATCGACCGCCTCCGCTTACTCACCGAGGACCTCAACGATCGCGAGCGAGGGGCGACGGGACTTCTCACATACATCGTTGGCTGGGGCTTTCACCGAGCGGTGGGGATCGATGTTCCGGACCCCATCAGCCTCGACAGACCCCTCGACGTCATCCACCGAATCGTAAAGGACGGCCCACTCCTCGGCTTCCATCTGGTCGGCTGGTGGAACAGCCACAAGGCCTTCGAACGGCAGGTCGAAAGCAACTTCACTCTTGCCGGTCTCGCTCAGTGCTTCGTCTTCCTGCGGGCCTCGCAGGGAGAGGTCGCCAGCGTCATGGGGCCCTTCGTCGAGTGGCACCCCCAGCCGAACCGGCTCCTCGCGTTCGATCGCACGGGCTCTGAGCGCGGGTCCGTCG
>JADDQX010000183.1 GCA_016781115.1 Actinomycetota bacterium
GTCCTCGTAGCCTTCCTTGCGATCGTTGCCGGGGGTGTTCTCGGAGCCGTTCTCCGACGCGTTCTCGTTGCCGCCACCTTGGGCGTGGTCGGGGTCGTGGTGCGCCAGCGCGGGCGAGGCCACCATCAGGCACAGGGCGAAGACTGCGGCTATGACTGCGAACAGCGGGCTCTTCTTGGACATCTCAGTTCCTCCTGCTAGTCACTCTGCGTGGTCGTGTGACTACATTTCGAGGTAGAAACGAAAATCCCTTCTTTTGCGCGCAATTTTTTTACGCACTGTCACGAGGCGGTGCCGCACAGTGACCGGGTTCCCGTCCAGGGGCCGAGCCGGCGTCGTACGGCTCCTCGTCACACGCGTGCAGCGGGATATCACGCCTTAAGAGCGGTGGAGCCGTCGGTAACCGGGACTAAACCGTAATAAGGCACATCCAGGCGTGAACCACGGCATGGACCCGGGGGCCCGGAGGCGGTTGGCTGGGTTGCAACATCAGACGCCCTTGAGGGAGGGTGGCATGGCGGCGGGGAGACAGCGGGAGCAGACCGAAGCCCAGCGCGAGGACGTCCAGGTATTCATCGTCTGCCCTTCTTGCGGACGGCCGAACCGCACCGACGCCCGCTTCTGTGATCGATGCTCGTCCGACCTCAACAGCACCTGCCCCGACTGCGGCGCGCAGGGCGCCGTCGACGCCGTCTTCTGCTCGCTCTGTGGCAGCAGGATCGGAGGGGCCGCAACACAGCCCACCCCGCACCCGCCTCTACCGGGCCACTTCGGCGGTGGCCGCTACGAGGTCAAGAGGATGATCGGCGAGGGCGCGCGCAAGCGGGTGTACCTCGCGCACGACGTGCGGCTCGACCGCAACGTAGCGGTGTCGGAGATCAAGACCGAGGGTCTCGATGAGGCAGGTCTCGCGCGCTTCCGGAGGGAGGCTCGCGCGATGGGGCGGCTCGGCGGGCATCCCCAGATCGTGACCGTGCACGATGTCGTCGAAGACCAGGACGACACCTACATCGTCAGCGAGTACATGGGCGGGGGCTCGCTCGACGACCTGCTCCAGGCCTCTCCGAATAACCGCCTCGAGGCCGCCGAGGCGCTCCGGATCGCCGAGCAGATCGCGGACGCACTGGATCACGCGCACAAGCTCGGCGTCATCCATAGAGACGTCAAGCCGGGCAACGTGTGGCTCGGCGATGACCTCCGGGCGACGCTCGGCGACTTCGGCCTTGCCCACTCCTTCGAGGAGGAGCGCCTCTCGGTAGAAGGACTGATGGTCGGGACGGTCGCCTACATGTCACCCGAGCAGGCGCTGGGGAAGGTCCCGGACGTCCGGAGCGACCTCTACTCGCTCGGCGTCATGCTCTACGAGATCCTGTGCGGGCGGCCGCCCTTCCTGGGCCCCGACCCGGTAGCGGTCGTGAGCCAGCACATCAACACCACGCCGATCGCGCCGAGTTGGCACAACCCGAAGATCCCGCGCGGGCTCGAGATCCTCATCCTCGACCTCCTCGAGAAGGACCCCGAGAAGCGCCCGGCGAGCGCGCACGAAGTGAAGCAGCGCCTCGCCGGCCTAACCGGTGCCGGCCCGGATCTCGAGACAGAAGCGGCGGACGAACCAAGCTCGGGACCGGCGGTGGATCGGATGGCCGGCGGCGTCTTCGTGGGTCGAAGCGATGAGATGGAGCAACTGAAACGGGCCCTCTCCCACGTTTTCTCGGGGAGCGGCCGCGTCGTCCTTCTAGAGGGCGAGCCCGGTGTCGGCAAGACCCGCTTGGTCGAGCAGCTCGCCACCTACTCCCGCTTGCGTGGCGCGCAGGTCTTGACGGCGCGCTGCCACCAAGAGGAGGGGATTCCACCCTACTGGCCCTGGATCAGGATGATCCGGCTCTTCGCCTACCAGCGCGATCCGCAGACGCTGGCGGCGGAGCTCGGCTCCGGAGCCGCAGACATCGCGCATCTGGTTTCCGAGGTGAGAGAGAGACTGCCGAACCTCACCTCTCCCGCGAAAGACAAGAGTGAGTCCTCTCGATTCGCCCTGTTCGACGCCATCGCCACTTTCCTGAACAGAGCGTCGCAGAGCCAGCCGCTGGTGCTCTTCATCGACGACCTCCACTGGGCAGACCACTCGTCGCTGCTGTTGTTGCAGTTCGTAGCTCGCGAGCTGGATCTCTCGCGGGTGCTGGTGGTCACCACCTACCGGAGCGACGAGGCGACCCGATCTCGCGTGCTCGCTAGGACGATCGGCGAGATCGTGCGCGAGCCGACCACCCTCAGGATCAGCCTGGGCGGGCTTTCCTCCGGCGACGTCGCTCGCTTCATCGAGGAGACCGTGGGACGCACGCCGCCGCGCGAGCTCGTGGAGCGGGTGCACGAACAGACGGAGGGCAACGCCTTCTTCCTCACCGAGGTCGTTCACCTACTCACCGCCGACTCCGGCGACAGGGAGCGCGCTTCGGTAGGCGCGCTGAAGATCAGCATCCCACCGACCGTCCGAGAGGTGATCACGCGGCGGCTGGAACACCTCTCCCCCGGCGCCCGCGAGGTGCTGTTCTCCGCGAGCCCGATCGGTCGCGAGTTCAGCTTGGAGGTGCTCGAGCTTGTGAGCGACCTCCCGCACGATGAGATCGTCGACCGATTGGAAGACTGCGTCGCGGCCCGGGTGCTCGTCAGGCTCGATCGCCCGGGCCGGTACAGCTTCGCCCACGCGCTGATCGCGGACAGCCTTTACGACGACATGTCGTCATCGGAGAGGGCTCGGGCACACGCCCGGATCGGACAGGCGATGGAGTCCCTTTATCGGGGACCGGGCGGCAACCATCTCACCGAGCTCGCCTACCATTTCTCCGAGGCGGGCAGTAGGGAAGCCGCGATCAAGGCGGTCGGATATTCGGAACGAGCCGCGCGCGACGCCTACGCACGCCTGGCCTTCGAGGACGCCGCACAGCTCTATGACGGCGCTCTTGCGCTTATCGAGCATCACCGGCTCGAGGACCAGACCAGGAAGTGCGAGCTGTTGTTGGCGATGGGCGAGGCCGAGGCCAAAGCGGGTCGGATCCAGGGCTCTCGGGACCACCTGCTGCAGGCGGCCACGATCGCGCGCGGGCTGGGCGATGGGGAGAGGTTGACCCGAGCCGCCCTGGCATTCGCCCCCGGCTTCATGACCTTCGGAACCGGCGAGGCCGATGAGCAACTGATCGCGCTCATCGGCGAGGCGCTCGAGCACCTGTCGGACCGCGACTCGATCCTCCGCTCACGCCTGCTGGCCCGCCTGGGGGTCGAGCTCTACTACTGCAACGAGGCCGAGAGGCGCGAGGAGGTCAGCGGAGCCGCGGTCGCGATGGCGCGCCGCCTCGGTGACGGGCCGACGCTCGCCTACGCGCTCAACAGCAGACATCACGCGCTGTGGGCACCGGAGGGGCTCGAGCAACGCCGAGCGATCGCGGCCGAGATCATCGCCACCGCGGAGGAGGCGGGCGACAGGAAGATGGTCATGCTGGGACACAACTGGATGATCATCGACCTCCTCGAGGCGGGCGACATCGCGGGCGTCAGACGCTCGATGGTGGCTTACGAGCAGATGACCCAAGAGATCCGCGATCCCTCGTACGTGTGGTTGAGCCCGCTTTACGGCGCGATGCTCGCCCTGCTAGAGGGCCGCTTCGACGAAGCCGAGGGCCTGATGAACATCGCTCTGGAAACCGGCCAGCGGGCGCGCCACGAGAACGTGTTCCTCGCCTACGGCACGCAGCTCACACACCTGCGGACCGAGCAGGGGAGGCTTGCAGAGATAGCTACCGCCGTCGAGGACTTCGTCGATCAGTACCGCGCGCTCCCGATATGGCGTGCAGAGCTGGCGCAGATGTACCTCGACCTCGGACGCCGCGAGGATGCGGCAGCGGTCTTCGAAGAGCTGGCGCGGGACGGGTTTCCGCTCCCGAGAGACCTCACTTGGCTGCTCGCTATGTCGGTTCTGGCGATGGTCTGCGCCGCCTTGAAAGACGAGGAGCGGGCGCGTGCTCTGTACGAGCGACTGGCGCCATTCGGCGAGCGCACGGGCGTCGCGGGGCCCGGCGTCCTCAGCTACGGGTCGGTCGGCCGCTACCTGGGATTGCTTGCGACGACCATGGGATCAGACGATCTCGCCCGACGCCATTTCGAAGATGCGATCGCGGCGAACGAGAAGATGCACGCCCGTCCGTGGGTCGCGCACACGCTGTACGACTACGCGGCCGCGCTCGAGCGTTCGGAATCCGAAGCCGACCGCAACCGGGCGCTGTCACTCACCCGCCGCGCGCTCGAGCTGGCACACGCATGCGACATGAAACCGCTGATCGAGAAGATCATGTCTCTGAAGTTCGAGCTCCAGGGCTTCGTCTCGGGCGACGTCCGCACGTCGATCGACGTGGTCGCGGCGGCGGTGCGAAGCGAGGCTCCGCAGCTCCATCCAGACCTCCGCGGCGGCATGGTCACCATGTTGTTCAGCGACATCCAAGGTTCGACCGCGATCAACGAACAGGTTGGTGATGCGAGGTGGTTGGACATCCTCCACGAGCACAACAGGCTGTTCAGAGCCGAGGTAGAGGCGCACAACGGCTACGTCGTCCGGTCACAAGGCGATGGGTTCTTCGTGACCTTCATCGATCCCTGGGACGCGGTTCGGTGTGCGGCGTCGGTGCAGCGGGCCTTCGAAGCGTTTAGGCGCACACACCCGGAGTTCCCGGTTCAGCTCCGCATCGGGATCCACACCGGACCCGTGGTCGCCGATGAGGGCGACGTGTACGGAACGAACGTGAACCTCGCCGCACGAGTGGCCGCCGAGGCCGGGGGAGGCGAGGTGATAGTCACCAAACGCACGCACGACCTAGCCCGAGACTGCGGAGTCATCTTCAGCGATACGCGCGAGGTGAAGCTCAAGGGCCTGTCCGCGACCCACAAGATCGCCACGGTCGAGTGGCGGCGCGGATGACGAAAGCGGAGGGCACCGGCCCGTAGGATTCGCCGCCATGCTGAGCAAGATCGAGCAC
>JADDQX010000042.1:0-1825 GCA_016781115.1 Actinomycetota bacterium
CGTATCGGTGGTCGAAAAGCGACCGTAGATGCGAAGAGAGCGTGAGTGGGGCGACCGACGGGACTTGAACCCGCGACATCCCGGACCACAACCGGGTGCTCTACCTGGCTGAGCTACGGCCGCCATGGGGCACAACCAGGGTAGCAGCGTCTCGGCTGCATCTGCCCTGGATCAGGCGGCTTCGGATGCGGCCTCAGCGCGGACCCGCGCACGCGAGCGGCTCACGTATCCCATCAGGATCAAGCCGCCCGCAGCCACTGCAGAGGCGATCCCGAATGCGCCGTTGTAGCCGAACGCGGTCGCGATCGCTCCGGCACTCGCGGCGCCGATCCCGAACGACAGGTCGAAGAACGCGGTGAACGTGCCGACGACGGCTCCTCGTTCAGATACGGGAGCTCGGTTGATCGCGAGTGTCATGAGCGCGGGGAACAGCAGCGCGTGTCCGATGGAATAGAGGACGGTGCCCAAGAAGAGCCCTACCGGATCCGCCCACAGCGACATGACGAGGAATCCCAGCATCACGCCGCTCAGCGCGAGGCGGGAGGACTTACCCGGACCCAGCTTGTCTGGTAGCCGGGCTCCGAAGAGGCGGATCGACAGGATGATCGCGGAGTTGACCGCGAACACGAAGCGCGACCCGGCCATCCCGATCTGAAGGACGTAGAGCGGGATGAACGCTGAGAAGGTCGCGAGGCCCCAGATGTTCGTGCTGAGGATCACTCCCGGGAGAAGGGCGCCGCGGTGGATGAGCTTCATGGGCTGGGCGCCGATGCCCTCCGGTCTGGTCTCTGTGACTAGGAACCCGACGAGGCCGGCGAAGACTGCGGCCGCTCCTGCAGCGATCCACACAGGCGTGAACCCGCTCGCCTCCAGGATCGACTCGCCGATCAACGGCCCGGCCGCGAGTCCTCCGAACAGGGCGAGCGAGAAGTAGCTGAGCGCTTCGCCTCGGCGTTCATCGGGGGCGATGTCGTTGATCACGCTGGCGGCGCCGACATAGAACGCGGCTTCCCCCACGCCCGTGGCCAGCCGCGCCAGGATCAACGGGAACAGCGAACGCGCAAGGTCGTAGCCGACGATGGAGAGCCCGACGACGATCCCTCCGCCGATGATGAGGATCCTGCGTCCGCGCCGGTCGCCGGTCCTGCCAACCAGGGGCCGGAGGAGGACCGCGGTGACCGCGAAGGCTCCCACGGTGACACCGACCGCGAAGTTGCTGCTGCCCAGAGGTCCCTCGACGTAGCGGGGCAGCGTCGGCGTGATCATCCCGACGGCGATGAAGTAAGCGAACGTCGAGAGCATGACCAACAGGAACAGGCGCGACAGGAGCCGAGGCCTGCTCCTCTTCATGGCGATGCCCAACGCTCTTCCCACTCCTCTCCTGGGTTTGGCTTACAGCGTAAACCTCCGAGAGCCGCGCCCTATTCCGTGGCGGTTCCTTCCGACGACCACGATCCTCGTCGTTGACCCGCCCCTTCACGATCTGCACGAAGCCGGCGGCGTCGGAACCCCCTCCGGTGGAGAGGGTGACATCGGAGCTCTCGAAGAATGTCGCGTCTCCGTCCAGGAGCTGTGAGAACGCGCCCACCCGTGACCCAAGCTACGCCTCAGAAAGAACGGGTCAAGTGGATTGCTACCCTGGAAGAGATACGTGGGGCGGTTGTTGGGGATAGTGATGAGCGACTTGGAGCGAACCCAGATAGACCAAGAGAGCTTCGGGCCCAATCAGTGGCTCGTCGAAGAGATGTATCGCCGCTATCAGGAGAACCCGAAGGCGGTAGCAGAGTCCTGGCAGGAGTTCTTCGAGGACTACACCACGCCACGT
>JADDQX010000042.1:1847-15518 GCA_016781115.1 Actinomycetota bacterium
TGACCGGCGGGGCGGGCGTCGCCGCGAACGGGTCGCCTTCCGGGGCCGAAGCCCCGGCTCCGCCGGCCCGAGTAGCACCTCAACCCGCGGTGACCGAGGTGCCGGAGGACGCGACGCCGCTCCGCGGTGTTGCCGCTCGGATCGCGGAGAACATGGAGGCTTCTCTCGGCATCCCCACCGCCACGTCGGTGCGGACCCTCCCCGCCAAGCTCATCGAGGAGAACCGTCGTGTCATCAACCGGTGGTTGAGCGGCCATCGCGGCGGAAAGGTGTCCTTCACCCACATCATCGGGTGGGCGATCTTGAAGGGGCTGCAGGCGCGCCCCGCCATGAACGCGAGCTACGTCGACGTCGACGGAACCCCTCACGTGGTGCAGCACAAGCACGTCAACTTCGGGCTCGCGGTGGACGTGGAGAAGTCCGACGGCAGCCGCGTCCTGTTGGTTCCGAACATCAAGAACGCCGACGAGCTCGATTTCGCAGAGTTCTTCTCCTGCTATGAGGAGCTCATCCGCAAGGTTCGCAACAACAAGCTCGCACCGGATGATTTCGCCGGTACCACCGTGACCCTGACGAACCCCGGTACCGTCGGCACGCGCCTTTCCGTGCCGCGCCTCATGCCGCAGCAGGGGCTCATCGTCGGGACGGGCGCGATCGGGTACCCGCCTGAGTACGAAGGCGCGGACCCGCGCACGCTTGCTCGGCTCGGAGTCGGCAAGGTGATGACCATCACGAGCACCTACGACCACCGCGTGATCCAAGGTGCCGAGTCCGGGCTCTTCCTCGCGCAGGTCCACGACCTGCTCGTCGGCGGAGAGCGCTTCTACGACGAGATCTTCGCTTCGTTGCGCGTGCCTTACGAGCCGGTCAGATGGAGCTCGGATCGGGCCGACGGCTCGAGCCACGATGCCGAGCTCAAGAAGCAGTCGCGGGTTCAGCAACTCGTCAACATGTACCGGGTGCGGGGCCACCTCCTGGCCGACCTGAACCCGATCGCCTGGGAGGTCCTGTCGCACCCAGAGCTCGACATGTCTCATTACGGGCTGAGCGTGTGGGATCTAGACCGGGAGTTCCTCACCGACGATCTTCCCGGCTCCCAGCGCCAAACGCTTCGTCAGATACTCGACACCTTGCGCGACGCCTATAGCCGCACGATCGGCGTCGAGTACATGCACATCTCCGACCCCGATCAGAAGCGGTGGATCCAGGAACGGGTCGAGCAGGGTCACGAAGACCTCACCGTCGAAGACAAGAAGCACATCCTCGGCCGGTTGAACGCAGCGGAGGGTTTCGAGCGCTTCCTGCACGCGAAGTACACCGGCCACAAGCGGTTCTCTCTCGAGGGGGCCGAGAGCTTGATCCCCATGCTCGACACCTTGCTCGAGACGACCGCGGATGACGGGGTGGTCGAGGTCGTGATGGGGATGTCGCACCGAGGCCGCTTGAACGTCCTCGCGAACGTCGTGGGGAAGCCACTGGCCGAGATCTTCAAAGAGTTCGAGGGTGACCTCGATCCCGACACCGTGCAGGGATCCGGCGACGTGAAGTACCACCTCGGCATCACCGGACGGTTCACGTCGCGCGCCGGCAACGACCTGGCGGTCGTCCTGGCCTCGAACCCGTCCCACCTAGAGGCAGTGGATCCGGTGGTCGAGGGCATGGCGCGCGCGAAGCAGGACCTGCTCGGCGAGGACGCGACCGACCGGGTCCTGCCGGTGCTTCTCCACGGGGACGCCGCGTTCGCCGGTCAAGGCGTCGTCGCCGAGACGCTCAACATGTCGAGGCTGCAGGGATACCGGACCGGCGGCACGATCCACGTCGTCGTGAACAACCTGATCGGCTTTACCACCGCGCCGCAATCGGGCCGCTCGACGCTGTACGCGACCGATATCGCAAAGATGATCCAGGCGCCGATCCTGCACGTCAACGGCGACGATCCGGAAGCCTGTGTCCGTGTCATGAAGCTCGCGTTCGCGTACCGCCGGGCGTTCAAGCGCGACATCGTCATCGACCTCATGTGCTACCGCCGCTATGGGCACAACGAAGCCGACGAACCCGCGTTCACGCAGCCCTTGATGTACGCCCAGATCGACCAGCGTCGCTCGGTCCGCAAGCTCTACACGGAGTACCTGTTGAATCGCGGCGAGCTGACGATCGAAGAGGCGGAGAGCTCGCTCGAGAACTTCCGCGCCGTCATGCAGACGGCATTCGAGGACACCAAGGGCGCAGACAGGAGCGATGACATCCGCGCCGCCCGCCCACCGGCGCCCCTCGGCGTGGTTCCGGCCATCAAGACCGGAGTCGAGCGGGATCGCTTGCAGTACGTCCACGAGGTAGCGAACGGCTTCCCGCCGGGCTTCAACCCACACCCGAAGCTGCAACGCCAGATCGCGAAGCGCGTGGACATGCTGGAGCGCGACGCGATCGACTGGCCCGCCGGCGAGGCGTTGGCTTTCGGGTCGTTGCTCCTGGAGGGCTTCAGCGTTCGACTCTCCGGCCAGGACTCTCGTCGAGGGACCTTCAGCCAGCGCCACGCGGTCTTGATCGACCACGAGACGGGTGAGGAATACCAGCCCCTGTGCAACCTGGGCCAAGGCCAAGCGCCTTTCCGCATCTTCGACAGCCTTCTCTCGGAGTTCGCCGCGATGGGCTTCGAATACGGCTACTCCGTCGCGAACGGCGACGCGCTGGTCTGCTGGGAGGCGCAGTTCGGAGACTTCGTGAACGAGGCGCAGGTCGTCGTGGACCAGTTCGTGGCGGCCGGCGAGGACAAGTGGGATCAAGAGAGCGGACTCGTGCTGCTACTCCCGCACGGGTATGAGGGGCAGGGCCCGGAGCATTCCAGCGCACGGCTCGAGCGCTTCCTGACGCTGTGCGCGGAGGACAACATGCAGGTCGTTCAGCCGACGACGCCGGCGCAGTACTTCCACGTTCTACGCCGCCAGCTCCACCGCACCGTGCGGAAACCGCTGGTCGTCATGACGCCCAAGTCTCTGCTCCGGCTGCCGGACGCGCGCAGCAAGACCCAAGAGTTCGTCTCCGGGTACTTCCGCGAGACGCTGGATGACATCCAGGTGCAAGATCCCCAAGCCGTCAAGCGGATCCTCTTGTGCACCGGCAAGGTCGCGTACCTCCTGGCAGGCGCGCGGAACGAACGCGAGGCACCCGCTGCCGTTGTGCGGGTCGAGCAGCTTTACCCCTTCCCGAAGGAGCAGCTAACCGAGATCTTCGTCCGTTACCCGAACGCGACGGAGGTGCGGTGGGTGCAGGAAGAGCCCGAGAACATGGGCGCGTGGACCTTCGTACACCATCGCCTCCGGGACGGCCTCGACAAACGCCTCACGCTGAAGGTGGCCGCTCGCGCGGAGAGCGCCAGCCCGGCAACGGGAAGCAACCGCGTTCACGAGCAGGAAACGCAAGAGCTGTTGGACAAGGCTCTGGAGAACCTGTAGCGGTCGCTACGTCCGCACGCGCTTCGAGAGCAATCCCCGTTCACGGGCGCCCTGGATCGTCTGGGCGAGCGTGTCGAACGCGTCGTGTTCCGGCTCCCATCCCAGGTTCATCCGGGCCTTCTTCGTGTCCATCAGCACCGGCACGCTGATAGCGCTGATCCAGGAGGCTCTCGTTGGCAGCAGCGGGATGCGCGAGACGATGCGAGCCGTGAGGTCGACGGCGAGCTCGGGGATCGGCATGGCGTACCAACCCAGCGCGTGGGCGAGGTCCGACAGGGTGATCTCGCCGTCTGCTGCCAGGTTGTAGGTCCCCGGCACGCGGCCCCCCCGGATGGCGCTCACCAGCGCCTGCGCCACATCGTCCTCGTGGACCAGCTGGAACGGGACGCCGGGGTCGGGGATCACGGGGCGCAGGAGCGGGATCGTTCCCATGAGCGTTCGAACCGGATCCGGCAGCTTCTCACCGAGCTGCACGTAAGGGATGTTCTCGATCAACTCGGTGGCCGTCGGGCCCGCGACGATGCACGGCCGGAAGACGAACAGTTCCGTCTCGTTGGATATCGCCGCCATCTCACGCAGCGTTCTCTCTAACTGGGCCTTCTGTGAGGAGTAGTAGTGGCCTTCGGACCCGCGGGCTGGAACGTCTTCATCGAGAAGATCGGGGTTGTCCTCATGGAATCCGTAGGCAGCTACCGACGAGGTGTAGACGAGCCGCTCCACCTTCTGATCGAGCGCCGCCTGGAACACGTTGCGCGACCCCGCGAGGTTCACTCGTGCCGTCTCCTCTTGCGAGCCGAAGATCAAGAACGCGAGATGAACCACCACATCGGCGCCCACAACCAGACCCCGCACCGACGCTTCGTCTAGCACGTCGCCTTGCCGGTACTCGACCTTGGTCAGTCCGGCCGACAGCGGATCGAAAGGCCGCCGTGCCATACCGACCACCCGTTCCACAGAAGGTTCACGTTGCAGCGCGCGCAGCAACGCTTTGCCGATAGCTCCCGTCGGACCCGTGACCGCGACGGTGAGTTTCTTCTTCGCCTGGGCCATCGCGCGAGCGTAGCGGTGCCGGCGCACCCGGGTCCGGGTCAGGCCGCCGAGCGATCTGCGCCTCTAGGATTCGGTGATGACCGGCCGCGACGTGTCCGAGGTGATCTCGTTCGTTCTCGGGCTCGCGGTCGTGCTCGGCACCGCCGGCAGTTTGATCAGAACACTCGTGGTTCCGCGGGCGCTCTCGTCGCGGCTGTCGGTCTTCGTGACACGGCGGCTGGTTTACGCGAACGTCGTGAGGTTGTCGCACCGTTTCGAGCCCTACGAGGTCAAGGACAAGATCCTGGCTTTCGGTGCCCCGGCCGGATTGCTCGCGCTGCTGGTTACCTGGTTGCTCTTCTTCTTCGTGGGTTTCGCGCTGATCCTGTGGCCGCTCACCGGCACGACGTTCGGCGAGGCGCTGAGGGAGAGCGGATCGTCGATGTTGACGCTTGGTTTTGCGGGCCAACATCGCGCGGGACCGACGATCGTCTACTTCATCGCGGCTGCGACCGGCTTGATCGTCGTTGCGTTGCAGATCGGTTATCTCCCGACGCTGTACCAGGCCTTCAACAAGCGCGAGACGCTGGTCACCATGCTCCAGAGCCGTGCCGGGGCGCCGGCGTGGGGACCGGAGATCCTGGGCCGCGCCCACATGGTGGGGCTGACCGAGGAGCTGCGTTCCCTGTTCTCGGAATGGGAGCGGTGGACGGCCGAGGTGATGGAGAGCCACACCACATACACCGTGCTGATCTGGTTCCGCTCTCCGCATCCGCTCAGATCGTGGGTCCTCGCGTTGCTCGCGGTGCTGGATTCGGCGGCGTTGTACCTCGCGCTTGCTCCCAGTTCGGCCCCGGGTGAAGCGAGGCTGTGCCTCCGGATGGGATTCACGTGCCTGCGGAACATCGCCGATGTCTTGCACATCCCGTACGACCCCGATCCTTTCCCCGATGACCCGACCGACCTCACGTACGAGCAGTTCAAAGGCGGCGTCAACCGGCTGGAGGAGATCGGATTCCCGATGGAGCGGACGCCGGAAGAGGCCTGGCCGCACTTCCGAGGCTGGCGCATCAACTATGAACGCATCGCTTACGCTCTCGCCGACGCGGTCGTCGCCCCTCCCGGCCCGTGGTCCGGCCCTCGGAACCATCTGCCCGGGGTGACCATCGTGCCGCAGCGACCTCCCAACAGGAGCCCCGACGACCGGCAAGAGGACCGACCAAAAGCCGCGCGGTTCGGCTGGCACGCCTAGCTGCACGTCCTCTTAGTCTCGTGATGTGGCGATAGATCCCGAGCTCGCGCTGGAGCATGTTCTCGAGCGGGGCGATGAGTGGCAGTCCTGGCGCGCCCTTCGGCTCGGCGGAGACGCTCCGGCCGATGTGCCGCCGGTTCCGGCACAGGAAAGCGACGGAGGCTTCATCGGTCCCACCGGCCACCGCTCACCCGGTGCGACCGGCGAGGCACTGTGTCATCTCGCGATCCTGGGCCTGGCGAAGTCGAGCGCAGCGAGCATCGCCGCCGACTGGTTGCAGGAGGCGCGCACCCCGGCGGAGGCGTGGCTCGATTCACCGGACGACGTCCCGGGTCACCTGGACAACCCGGCGGCAGGTCGGGTGTGGGCGACCGCGTCCGCCACCTGCGGGTTGCTCGCCGTAGCCCGCGACCCCGGGCACCGACCGTTCGATCTGCTCCGGGGCGAAGCAGACCTGCAGGGGCGCTTCACCGGAGGTGCCTACCCCACCTTCGCCGCGGCAGGCGTGTACTGGCTGCAAGATGGGCCGAAGACCGAGATGGCGGAGTGGGCGCTGCGGTGGGCGCGCGAGAACAACGAGGAGTGGTGGGAGCCGTGGGAGCTTGCGACCGCCCTTACCTTCTGGGGGGCCGCCCGGATCCCTCCCGAGCATCAGAGCGTCGAGTTGTTCATCGACGATCTGAAGGAGCGGACTCCCGCGGAGGGCTTCACCGACGACTTCGGGCTCACCCTGCGCGTCTTGGAGCTGATGGCTCACTTCGAGGACTAGGCGATCAGCGGGATCAGGTTGGCGCTGGTCGGCGCGGGCGGTGAGCCCGTCGACCTGGCACGCACGCTGACGTCGCACGGTCTCGCGGCCCTGCCTCCCTTGGAGCCGATCGCGGGCGAGACGGCGGTCAGGATCACGCTCCCGCTGCGGAGCGGCCGGGCGCGTACGGTCGAGCTACGTGAGACGGAACCAGGCTTCGTCTCGGTCACCGTCCTGGGGCGGGCACCCTCGGCCGCTGCGCTCATCGAGCTGGAAGCGCTGGTACGTCGGATCCTGGGGCTGGACCAGGACCTCTCGGACTTCTACGACATGGCGCGGTCCGATCCAGACCTCGATTGGGTGGTCGCAGGAGCGGGTCGGATGCTGCGCAGCGCGACCGTCTTCGAAGACGTCGTGAAGACGATCTGCACGACGAACTGCGCGTGGTCGGCGACGACTCGGATGGTGAGTGCGTTGGTCGAGCACCTCGGCCCCCGTGCTCCCGGAGCCCCTAGAACCGGGTGGCGTGGCCGAGCTTTCCCCGGCCCCGAAGCGATGGCGGCCGCCGGAGAGGAGTTCTACCGCGACGTGGTGCGGGCCGGCTACAGGGGCCGGTACTTCATCGCACTGGCGGAGTCGGTCGCAGAGGGAAAGGTGGATCTAGAGGCGTGGGCCACGACGTCCCCGGCGGATCTCAGTGACGACGAGGTCGCCTCGCAGCTGCAACTCCTGCCCGGCGTCGGCCCCTATGCAGCCGCGCACATCATGATGATGTTGGGGCGACACTCGCGCCTCATCTTGGACTCGTGGACGCGACCGACATACGCGCGCCTGGCGGGGAGACGCGTTGTGAAGGACTCGGCGATCGAGAACCGGTTCAAGAGGTATGGGCACTATGCGGGCCTCGCCTTCTGGCTGTTCTTGACCGAGCCCTGGGTGGAGTCGAGTTAGATGCCCGCCGCGGCGGGTAGGTACGGGCAAAGGTCAGCCGGAGGTCACCTTGCAGCTGTCGCTCTCTCCTCAGAAGGTTCAGGTGTTGCGTGCCGACGCCGAGGATGCCGAGATCGAACACATCATCGGATCGCCGTCGGTCGAGATCGACGTGGATCGGCGCGCGGTGAAGGTGACCGCCCCCGATGAAGTGGAGGAGGCGTCCATCCAGGGAGATCTCATCGCGAGCGCGCGCGGCGTGAAGATCACCTGCAACTCCGACGGTGACGAACGCCGGAGCCTCCACCTGACCTTCGCCCGGCCCGAGGAGCTCGACGCGGCGGTCGCGAAGCTGGAGCAGGGCGGTCTCGCCGTCGTCAGGTCGGGCGACGATCCCGACTACCGCAGGGGTGCCTAGAGGTGGAGGACCAGGCTCGGGACCCGGAAGACGACCGCCTGCAGAACCCCGTGGTTCACCAGGGTGACGAGCCGGACGGCCTCGACACGAACGAACGCGCGGACGAGAGCGCGACGATCCACCAGCCTTCGGGAGAGCCTGTGGAGGAGCCCGAGGGATAGGGTCATCTCGTGGACCCGATCTCAGAGCGCATCGCTCTGAACGAAGGCCTCTTTCGCGAGGTGAACGAGAACATCCGCGCAGCCGCCACCGATGGCCGGTATGACGACGCGCATTTCGTGTGTGAGTGCGGGGCCAGCAACTGTGAGGAGCGCGTTGCCATGACGCTCGACGCCTACTGCGCGGTGCGAGATCACAAGCGGCACTTCTTCGTGAAGCCGGGGCACGAGATCCCGATGGCGGAGACCGTCGTGGAGCGCCATGATCGATACCTCGTCATCGAGAAACCGCCCGAGGCAGAGGCGGTGCTCGAACAGGGCTCGACCGACTAGCAGCAGGTCCTAGCGATCGGCGTCGTGATCGCTCTCTGAGACGACCTCGACCGACTGGCCCGAGGCCTCTTCGATCGTGCGGGCGAGCTCGTCGGGGTCGTCCACGAGGTCTGCGTTCACCATCGGAGTGGAGTGGTCGGGCGCCGCCGGGGGAGCGGCGACCTCGTCCGCAGGCATGATGTTGAGGTCTTCCGGCGAGACCCGGAGGTCATCCGTCCCGAGGTCTTGCGGCGTTACACCCGGTTGCTGCGTGTGCGCCGAGCCCTCCGATGCTCCGCCGCCGCCTCCTTCTTGAGCCATGTTTCGAGCCTAACCCTCTAAAGGTTGAGCATCCCGTGCGCGGATCTCTCGGTGATGCAACCCTATTGACGTTTCTGGCGTCTGATGTTCTTTGAGAATGGGGTGTCCGGTTCTCGCAGGCCGACAGGTCTGGCTGCCCACGCTGAAGGAGCTATCGATGGTGATGGAGACCGCTCGTCTGCGCGCTCGCGCCGCTCGCCGCGTCGTCGCTTCGGCGGCGGCCGCCGCCGTGGTCGCTGCGCTTCTACCCGCCAGCGCTAACGCCGCGCCCGTAGCGCCCCGGCTCGAGCTTCGATCTTTCGATAGAGAGGTCACCGTCTACAAGGGTGAGGGCCAGGCGGCTTACCTCGCACTGGGTCTCTACGTCGCCGCGCTCGAAGCGCCGTTCGAGATCCGCGTCCACCGGCCCTCGTACACGGAACCGCTCCAGGTCGAGCAGGTCCTTCATAGCGACAAAGGCCCGTCGACGACCCGTCCTCTGCCGGCGAGCACGCTGGCGGGGTGGAGGGGTCTTAGGGATTTCTTCGAGATCACCATCGCCAAGCCGACGGGGGAGGTCGTGCGCACGCTGACGCCACGGTTCTGTGTCGACGGCTACGAGCGGGAGCGGGTCAACGACGAGGGCCCGACGTCTTCCGTCTATCCCTACTCCTGCGGCGGCAACCACTTCACCAAGGGACTGGTGTGGGGGTTGGACGAGGGCTGGGCCGTCAATGCCGCAGGCATGGGGGGCTGGCGCGCGCGTTTGCCGGAAGGGACGTATGACGTGACCGCCTCGATCTCCGACACCTACGTGAGCTTGTTGAGCCTGGATCCTGCAGCGACCACCGTCGATCTGACCTTGCACGTCGAGACACGGGATGGCTGCGTCGACTGCCCTCACCCCGGCGATGAGGGGCCCTACCGCGCCCTCTCCGGAGGCCGCGCGGTCCCCGACACCACCGCTCCCGATCCCGACACCCTTCCCGACCTCGTGTCGTTGCCGGCGTGGGGCATCGGCCTGATGGAGCGCCGGAACGCCACTCGGCTTGGGTTCGGGGCGACGGTATGGACGGCCGGAGCTCAAGATCTCGTGGTCGAGGGTTTCCGCCGCTCGGACGAACAGGTGATGGACGCCTACCAGTACTTCTACAAGGACGGGGAGCCGGTGGGGCGCGCTGCCGTCGGTGACTTCGCCTTCGATGATCAGCGCCGCCACTACCACTGGCACTTCACGCAGTTCGCGCGCTACTCGCTTCTCGACGCGACGCAGACGGAGGTCCTTCGCAGCAAGAAGGAAGCCTTCTGCCTTATGCCCACCGATGCGATCGACCTGCTGTTGCCGGGCGCCGAATGGCGGCCGGACAACACCGACTTCGGGACCGCATGTGGATCCCCGAGCTCGCTGTGGATCCGCGAGGTCCTGCCCCTGGGCTGGGGCGACACCTACTTCCAGGGCGGGCGCGGTCAGTCCTTCGATGTGACGGATCTTCCGAACGGCACCTACTACATCTCGGTCGAGGCGAACCCGGATGGGCTCCTCTACGAGCAGACGGCGGACAACAACGTGGAGTTGAGGGAGGTCATCCTGAGCGGCAAGCCGGGATCACGCCGGGTGGAGGTGCCTCCGTGGAACGGCATCGACACCGAAGGCGGGGGATACCGCTAGGCACGCTTCGGGCGCGGAACGGCGTTGACCTGCTACTAACCTAGCTTCGTCCGAGCGGGAGATCCGATCTCCCGCTTCGTGCGGCCCACGGAGCAGGCGATGGCCACAACCGAAGCGACCGTTCATCTCGCAGATGCACCTCTGCGCCGGGTCCTCGCGCCCGCCGCCGCGGGAGGCCTCATTCTGTTGTTCGTCGCGCGCCTCTTCGGCATCACGGATGTGGCGGCGGCCCAGACCTTCACCATCATCTTCACCGCCATCGTCGTGGAGGCGCTCCCGTTCGTCCTGCTGGGAGCGCTCGTTTCGGCTCTGCTCGAAGTCTACGTGTCCGACGACGCGCTCGGGCGGCTGAAGCGGTTGCCGCCGGCGTTGCAGCTTCCTGCCGGGGCTCTCGCCGGAGTCGCGTTTCCGGTATGCGAGTGCGGCTCCGTTCCCGTTGCTCGCCGCTTGTTGCGTCGCGGAGTGCATCCCGCCGCCGGCATCGCGTTCATGCTCGCGTCCCCGATCTTCAATCCGATCGTGTTGGTCTCGACCTGGGTGGCCTACTCGCCGCGGGATCTCGGCGTGCAGATGGTGGCGGGTCGCGCCGCGCTGGGCCTCGTCGTCGCGGTGATCGCAGGGTGGGCACTCGGTGGCGAGGCAACCGAGGAGCTATTGCGCGTCGATCAGTCGGGCAGCCCGGCCACGCACGACCACACAGGCCCCCGCTCGAAGGTGACGAGCCTCCTCGGCCACCTGAACGACGACTTCTTCTTCATGGGGAAGTTCCTCGTGATCGGGGCGGCCCTGTCCGCTGGGTTCCAGACACTCCTTCCGCAGAGCCTCGTCGCGGGAGTCGCGCGCAGCGCCGTCATCGGGACCCTCGCGCTCATGGCGATCGCCTACGTCTCGTCGCTGTGCTCGGAAGCGGACGCCTTCGTCGCGGTGTCGTTCTCTCAGTTCGGGATCGGGTCGCAACTCGCGTTCCTCGTGTTCGGGCCGATCCTCGACTTCAAACTGACGTTCCTGTACGGCGCTGCGTTCAGGCGGAGGTTCATCGGCTCGCTGGCGCTCGTGACGGCGCCGCTCGTCGTTGCCGGCGCCTTCATCTTCGAGGTTCTGCTCCGGTGAACGCGGGCGCGTGGCCGAAGACGGTGGTGCTGGCACTGTGGAGCCTGTTCTTCCTGTGGCTGCTCGTCTCGGGCAAGGTGAACGTCTACATCGGGCCGCGGACGTATTGGGTCGTCCTTTTTGGCGCGGCGTGTCTCGTCGCGGCCACCGTCGGGAATGTCGTTCTGTCACGGCGTGAAGATGACGCGGGAGACAGAGGCTCCTGGGGCGGGTACGCGCTGATGCTGCTTCCGATCGTTCTCGTGTTCGTCGTGCCAGAGCCGAGCCTGGGGTCGCTCGCGGCTTCTCGCAAGGCGTCGGGCGGAGTGGTGTCGGCCGCGGCCGGGGCACCCGTACGCGAGCCCGGCGACGAGATCTCGTTCCAGGAGATCTCCTACGCGGTCGCGTCCGAGGGATACGCCGCCGCTCTTGGCATCGGCGACGGCTACGAAGTCGACCTGACGGGTTTCGTGGCAGGTCCGTCTGAAGGTGTGGCGGACGCGATCGACCTGACCCGGTTCTCGATCTTCTGCTGTGCGGCGGACGCGGTCCCCTACACGGTCCCCATCCGGATGCCGGAGAGGACCTCGTTCGAGCCGGACACGTGGCTGAGGGTGCGTGGCTCCTTGGCGCGAGACGGGGCGACGTATGTCGTAGTGGCCGACCAGGTCGAAGCCGTCGAGGTCCCGTCCCGGCCGTACATCTAGCTGAGGCGGCTCGCAGGTACGCTCGTTCGATGAGGACGGGCACTGTGCGGGTCGCAGCGATCCTGATGCTCGCCGCTGCCCTGTCATGCAGCGATCCGGACCCCGTCGACGATCAGGAGACAGGGCGCAGCGGCGAAGTGTCCGTCGATCCGGGCAACACGAAGCCGGCGGACGGAAGCGCAGGAGGGGCTCGGTCGTCACTTCCGAAGAAGGTTTCGCGGAGGCCGGCGTGGCTCGGGAAGCGGGTTCTCCCCCGCGGCCCTGATGGCTTCGGCATCGCCCGCGCTACGCCGAAGTTGTTACGCGACCGCCGCCTCGCGACGGAGGACCTCCTGCCGCCTCCAGACTCGGCTCGGTTCTCTTCCACCGTCGGCCCCGTTCCCCCCGACGTCCTCGAGCGATCGACCTGGCAGCGCACGTGTCCCGTGGACCGTCGCGATCTCGCATATGTCACGACCAGCTTCTGGGGGTTCGATCGGAGGCCGCATACGGGCGAGCTGATCGTCCACCGCTCCGTGGCGCGACCGCTCGTCTCGGTCTTCAGGACCCTGTACGAGGCGAGGTGGCCGATCGAGGAGATGCGGGTCACCACCAGAGCCGAACTAGATGCGCCGCCCACCGGTGACGGCAACAACACGGGTGGTTTCGTCTGCCGGCCCGGCCGCCTGAGCACGGACTGGTCCGAGCATGCGTACGGGCTCGCGGTTGACATCAACCCGTTCCACAACCCGTACGTGCGCGACCGCGTGGTGCTGCCGGAGCGGGCGCTTGCCTATAGGAACCGCCGCTGGCACCGACCCGGAATGATCCGGGGCGGCGACGTCGTCACCCGGGCCTTCTCGCGCATCGGCTGGTCGTGGGGCGGAGACTGGGCCTCTTCCAACGACTGGATGCATTTCTCGCGATCGGGCGGCTAGAGAACGCGAACGGAATATCCGGAGAGGCTGGCTATCGCGGTGAGTGACTTCTATTCCGAAGAACGGGACGCGCTGCGTCCGGGCCAGCGGGAGGAGGGGTCGCCGTCCGCCTCCCAGGCCGCTGTCGCGTTGGCGAACGCGAAAAGAGTTCGTCGCCAAGGGCGCTCAGGTAGAACCGCGAGGAACGGTTCCACCGTCAACTAATCCGGGATAACGTTCGCAGATGACCTGCGACATGCCCGGCCACGAAGAGATGGGCGCGTGGATCAACCTGCTTCAGGCGCGCGACACGGTGGTCGCGGAGGTCGAGCGAAGACTGCAGTCCGATGCGTCGATCTCGCTGGCGGAGCATGAGGTGTTGTTCCGGCTGAGCTCGGCGCCCGGCGGACGTCTGCGGATGTTCGATCTGGCGACCCTGCTTCTGGTGAGCAAGAGCGGCGTCACCCGGCTCGTGGACAGGCTGGTTCAAGAGGGGTGGGTGAAACGTGATCTCTCTGCAGATGATCGGCGCGTGGTCTACGCGGCTCTGACGGACGAAGGTCGCGCCAAGCTGCGTGGGTCGATGCCGATCCTCGCCAACAGCGTGCGCGACGTCTTCATCAGTCATCTGAGCGACGCCGATGTCCAGGACCTCCGTCGTGTCCTACGGAAGCTTCTCGAGGGCCGGGGAGTGTGGACCGAGGAGAGGTG
>JADDQX010000184.1 GCA_016781115.1 Actinomycetota bacterium
AGGGCGTAGACGAGGTAGCAGCGGTTCTTGGGACGGCGTACTCGGACCTCGTTCACGGTTCGACGTTAGCGCGGATCGGCCCCTGCGGCGGCCACCGGGTAACCCCTCCTCCCCCGGCGCGGCTCGGAGCCCGGCTTCGGCCGGGCTTCGTCGCGCTATGCGAAATGCTGTTCCATCCACGCGACGGCGAAGTGAACCAAGTCCTTGGCGGGAAAGAGATAGCTGGTACTGGCCCCAACGTTGCCCACAACGCCGATACCTGAGGCCAACGCTTCTTCGGCGATTACTTCGAACGCATCCCGATCGCGGACGACCTTTTCGTAGGGGAAGGCGCCCCTCGAAGTATCTATGTCGTGGACGTCCCGCCATTCGATTGTTCCGGCTGCTCTGACCGCGACGGAGTAGGTCACTTCGATCTTGCTGGGAACCTGGGCGACTTCCTCCGCATGGTGGAGAACCGTGAGCGTGTTTAGGGCCGCACCGAGCGTGAGGACCGACCCCTCGGCTTCTACGAGCTTCGCAAGCGGTGACCCTGGGCCTCCCGGATGGTCCCAAGGTTGATTGTCCGTGATCCATTGCGCGCGCGGGCCGATGGCGGAGAAGCGCGCTTCAGGATGAGAGCTGTGGCTTGCGCGGGGCCAGGTACGAATCCGTTCAGCGAGCCGCCCGTATTCCCTCACGGCTTCGGAGATAGCGGGATCAAAGATCGGAGGATCGCGCCGGTACGCGTCCCGTCGTTGCTCGGGCCATTCGTTCAGGTGATAAGGGTCGTGTTCCCATCCCGTCATTGCGACAAGGGTTCCCGACGGCGCAATGGTCTCCAGTAGCGCCGTCACGACCGTGTCCGCGCCGCCGATCACATCCCCGAGCGAGCTCAGGCTGGAGTGGACCATCAGAACCGACTCGGGTTTCACTCCCAGGTCCGCAAGTTGCCGGACCAGTTCGCTCCTCGTAACGGGAGCTGGGCTCAGCAGTTCCTCAGACATGACACAAACAGTAGCCACATCCGGCCCCTGCGGCGGTGGCGGAAGGCGATTCCTGGAGGGATGTTGTTCCTCTCCAGGATTCAGTAGCCCGTGCCAGTTCTGCCGTCGATGAGCTCTCTCAGGATGTCGGCATGGCCCGCGTGGCGCGCGGTTTCCTCGAGCATGTGCGCGAGGATCCATCGAACGCTGTAGCCCCGGCGTCTGGGGAACTCCACCAAGTCGTCCAGCGACTTCTGAGCCATGACTTGGCGTGACTTCTCGATCGAGGCGCGATACATCGAGAACACGTCCTCGGCCGTTTCGCTTTCCTCGACGCGCCAGTCGCCATCAGGATCAGTCTCCTGATCGAAGGGAAGTTCGTGGGCCTCGTTGCCGACGTTCTCCTGGAACCAGCCCCTCTCCACGAACGACAGGTGCTTGATGATTCCCAGCAGGGAAGTTCCGGAGGGAACGATGGGTCGCCGAAGCTGCTCGTCGGAGAGACCGGAACAGATCTCCAGCAGCAGGACACGGTAGTGGTCGAGCATGCCTTCGAGAGTCGTCTTCTCGTCGGCCACGACCGGTGCTCCGTAACGTGTCTCCATCTGAGGATCGTAGCTAGACGAGCAGGCTCTAGGTAGGCCGGCCTCGCGTGCCTCGGCTGCGTCGGCCGCCAGCGAACCTATGCCACGGAGGCGGACTGCCGCGTTCGGTTACTCGACTAAGTAGCGGATGGCTGCGTACAGGAAAAGGACGATGACGGTTGAGTTCAGCACGATTCCCACGAGACCGAAACCGCGTGATGAGCCATCAGTCGTTCGAGTTGAGCGGAGGCCGATGTAGACGCCGATGGGGGCGAGGGGCAGGAGGAAAAGAGCGGTGTGCGAAAAGAGCGACACTCCCATGAAGACTCCGATCAGAGCGGAGAGGAAACCTCCGACGGCACCGAGTGGCCGGTTCAGCGAGTCACGCGCAGCGTCCACGTCTCGATTATCCCCCCGGATCGCCGATGGTTACCGCCGAGGCGGCCAAGTCCATGGCAGAGGGTTCGGGTTCGTCCTCGGACGGTCCTTCGGCTGCGTCCTCGGCCGACGAAAAGCGAACGGCCTGACCCGAGTGCCTTTGGAAGCCCGGCTTCCTTCGTGCCATGACCCAGCAAGGCAGGGATTGGCTTCAGGTACGTCTGGCAAGGAATTCGTCTTCGGAGACGTAGTCGAAAAGCGGACCGTAGTGCTTGTACGAGTTAGGAAGTACCTGCGTCCAGTCTCGATTGGCGGTTGCCGCCATAAGCCATTGGCAAGTTTCACGAAGAGCTTCGTCATAGGGGACCAGACCTTGATAATCGAGTTCGTCGCACGCAACCTGAATATCCAGGACCATCGGACACGGCGCGGCCCACGGATTCTCGCCTATTGGGTCTTGGGGCGACGGACCCGGGAGCAAAGTTTGCTCCCACTCGTGGTGAAGGATTGCGCCAATCGACTGAGCGATGGAGAGGGCGCTCTGCGGCTGCGGATCCGCCGCGTTGACTATGCGGATAGCCGGCTTCTCGGCGCAGAGCGAGATGATCTCCGCAAGGTTGCGTGACGCGATCACCGCAACCGGTACTGCTCCGTTGTGAACGAGTACGAGCCTGTGTCTCCCGTCGAGAACGCGCTTCACGAAGAACCACTCGCGCGATGCGGTGTCGCCGGGACCATAAATCGCGGCCGCACGCACGATGGTGACTGGAACCGAAGATTGGTCGAGCAGCGCTTGCTCAATCGCTACCTTCTTCGTCGAGTAGGTCGCCGCCCCAGGTTCGACCGTTCTCTGTGATTCCGGAATGGGCTGCGGTAGCTCCGGGAAGTTTTCTTCGTCCTCGGCCTCATCCATCGACCGACCGCGATCGTCGGTGTAGACCGACATGCTGGAGATGGCGATTACATTCCCGATGCTGTCACGTAGATCGAGTAGCTGCTGGGCGTGCTGAGGCTCATAAGCGACGATGTCGATTAGGGCGTCGCATTCGGAGACAACATCTCGGAGTGCGTCCTTCTGTCGGTCGAAGATCACGTGCCTTACATGGGCCGCCCAACCGAGCTCCTCGTGAGGTGGGGTTCGGCTTGCGACTGTGATGTCCCAGCTTGTCCGCAGCATCTCTGGCACGAGGGCTCGGCCGATGAGACCAGTGCCTCCGAGGATGAAAGCTCGCTTACTCACACGCTGAGCTAACCATCAAACCCGGGCCCCTGCGGCGGCCGCCGGGTAATCCCTCCGTCACCCCGGCTAGCTCGGAGCCCGGCTTCGGCCGGGCTTCGACGTCAGCCCTGGAAAGTGGCGGCCCGGAGTTTGAAGGGCAGGAGGGGTCGCATACCCCAACCAAAGATCTTGCCGCGCAGCGCGGCGATCCACTGGTTCCTTCGCTCCGTCGCCACGAGCACCCACGCTATGGGATCAACGGATAGATGCCACTTCGGACGCGGGCCACTCGTTCGGACCTCTAGGTGTTGATCGGAAACGATGTAGTAGAGGTCGCTACCGCCTCGGATATGCATGCGGATTGTTCCCTCGAAATCGAGCTTGTCGTTGTCGACGAAATAGGGACCGATATAGGCGAGGCCGTACGACATGATGCGCGCGTCATCGGCATCGATGTTCCATGTCTGCTTGGCGGCGGTGGCGATGTCCAGCCCATGAACGGCAGCCTCGATGACTCTCATACACACGGCAACTTGGACCGGAATCCGATTACCCGCGTACCATCTGACGTCAGAACCCACAGGTTTATCCGCTGCGGCTCCGACGAACCGATCTGTGGCGGCTTCGATCCGTTCGGCCAGCTGCGGCAGATCGCCGCGAGGGAGGCCCCGCACCGTCTCGATATTCCAGCGCGCCATGTTCCTGATCGCATCGACGTCTGGCGCGTCGGCGCCTTGAAGCCATCGGGTGTAGTTCTCGATTCCCAGCGTTATGTGGTTAGCGACATCACCTAGGGTCCATGTGCCGATCGCCGGCGCTTCTCGGTCGGGATCAGAGCGAAGGATGGCGCACAGGCGAGACGTGTAGGAGAGCAAGGCGTGCGAAGCCGTGTCTCGCTTGATGAGAGCGGCGACATCCTGTCCCATAACCGACGACGATACGCAGAATCAAGGCCGAGGTGGCGCAAGTAAACCGCAGAGGGTTTGGGTTCGACCTCGGACCGTCCTTCGGCTGCGTCCTCCGCCGACGAGAAAACAAGGCGCATGGACGTTGCGCTTGAAGTGAATCGCTTTAGCCGGGCTCACTTCGGGGAGGCGTCTGGCGTGGACCGCGGCCGTCGGGAGTATGCCCGAGCATGTGAGGCGGCTGCTATTACTCGCCGGTGGAGCCGTCGAGTAGTTCTCTTGTTGCGTCGGCATGACCTGCGTGACGACCTGTCTCGTTGATCAAGTGAAGGAGTACCCAGCGAAGATCAGCGTCTGTCTCCCATCGGCACGGTTGTTCGAGTGACATCAAGCGCACCGCCTCATCCGTCGCAATGGCCCTCTCGCGGTATGCGGCCACTGCGGCGCTTACTGTGAGCTCGGCTCCAGGTTGGAATTCTTCTTCACTTCTGCTCACTTCCTTTCCCTGCAGCCCACCTTCGATCCACCTCCATTCGACATGGGTTAGGTGGTTAACGATTCCGATCAGCGAGATCAGGCGGCCCTCGGGAGTCCAGCGTGCTTGCTCCTCGGTTAGGCCTTCGATGTTGCGCAGTACCGCACCGCGAAGGAAATCGAGCCAGCGTAGGAATACCTCGCGTTCATCCGAAGTACCTGTCGGGAATTTCACCTGTCCTTTCGGCGGCATGCTGTGAAGGTACAGGGTGACAACCTCTGCAGAGGGTTCCCCGGCCCCTGCGGCGGCCACCGGGTAACCCCCGGTCACATATCCGTCGAGTGACGTGATGGTCGACTGGATCTACCTTCCCGCGATCACTCCTTCGTCGGCGCATGCCCATGACAGGTGTCGGTTACCGTCCGTGTGCTGACACTAGGAAGGAATGGTTATTGATCGATCATCTCGGTCTCGGCGTGCCAGATCTTGGGGTGGCCAAGGAGTACTACGACAAGATCATGCCGCTGCTCGGCTACGAGCCCTACTTTGCTAAGGAGCGGCAGTTCTCCTATCGGCGTGCTCAGGGCAAGCCGGGAACGTATGTGTTCTTCTACGAGGCCGACGAGGCCGGGGATTTCTCACACAGACGTACCGGCCTGCAGCACATCGCTT
>JADDQX010000185.1:0-247 GCA_016781115.1 Actinomycetota bacterium
CAGCTGGCAGCGTCGCTTATCCAATGGAACGTGTACAGCGACGTGGCATTGGGGCTCATCGATGAAGCTGCGCAGGAGCTCGTGACCAAGCCATACGCAGCCAGCGAGCGCCGTGACGTCTTCCTCGACGCGGCAGCAGTCGCTGCTGAGCTCGATGCACAACTCGGAGCCGAGCTGTTTGGACGCGCTGTTGATGCTGCTCAAGGGATCGATGACGACGTCGGGCTTCACCTCGCCGTACTCGCCC
>JADDQX010000185.1:264-5192 GCA_016781115.1 Actinomycetota bacterium
GCGTCCGCGGTTCCGCAGGATGCTGCACGGCCAATGGCTGAGCGATTCGCTCGGTCCATGGAAGCGGTGGCGCCGTACGTGTCCGACCCCTCCGAAGTCCTGCCATACGCCCAAGTCATCGCGACCATCGCGCAACTCGATTCCCCCTCGGCGTTTGCGCTCTCAAGTCGTTGGGACGACGAGGACCGCGTGTCGATGGGCGAGACCATCCCCGTTGTTGTCCGCAGCGTGTGCGAGCGCGGTTGGACTTCTCCTGAGATTGGGCTCCGGCTTCTCCGGCTCACGGTCAGCGACTACCAGAGGGTGAGGACCGGGATCGCTCTGCTCGACCTCATCGATGCGAAGGGACCGAACTCGCGGGAAGTGCTCGTGCGAAGCTTCACCACCATGTCGGAGTGGGTGCGGCGCGAGGTTCAAATCGACGAGCGGGTGCGCCTCGCAGGCGACCTGATCACGTGGGCAATGGCGCACTCGCTCGGTGAGACTGCGAGCGCGCAGGAGCTGACGGCGCTAGTTGAGTTGGCCAGGTCGGTGGAGGGCGGCCAAGGGTCGATCTCCCGGAGTACGGCGCGACAGGACCGCTCGGCTCGAGAACGCCCTTCGACGACGGACAGTGCCGACTTGCTCGGTACCGCGCAGAGGATGTTGGAGAACTACGCCAGCGAGGACGACCTCCGCGAGTACTTGAGCGGCGTCGTCGCGGCAGCCCCCGCACACCGGCGCCTTGACGCGATAGGTCAGGTCGCGCGTCTTGCCGACGAGCTACCCGATCGCCGCACTGTCGTCCGTGCCGTTGCGCGGACGCTGCGAGACGAGATGTCAAGGTGGGCTGGATCGAGTCGGATCCAGGCGTGGGGATCAGAGTCACTGGCGGGGTTCGTGGAGAGCCACTTGCCGCAGCTCTTTTCCGTCGGAAGAACCCGGTACGGCGGCTGGACGACCACGCTGGACGTGCCATTCGATCTGACCGCTGAGCGCTTGCCGGACCTCTTACGTGCCTGCGGTGCACGACTTGATGAACTGGACGCCGCCCAGTTGTTCGCCATCGCCGAGGCGTGCGGGCGCCTCACGCCCCCAGAGGTGATGCCAGTGCTCATCGAGTGGGCATTGCAGCACGTGGCACCACTCCAGCTGGCCGACACTCCAGAGCTGCCGGATGACCCAACAATCACGGTCGGTCTCCTGCTCTGGTCTGCACTCGGACATCCCGATGACCGCATGCGTTGGCGCGCCGCGCACTGTGCCCGGGAACTTCTTGTGCATGAGCGGCTCGACGGTCTTGCCGATGTCTTCGTCGGTCACCTCGATACGACCTCGGTTGGGCCATGGCGTGCCCACGACCTTGACTTCTATTGGCTGTCTGCGCGCATGTGGGCGCTGCTTGTCATCGCGCGTGTGTCGGGTGACGCCCCGGACCTTCTCGTCCGCCACGCGACCCGGCTTGCAGCCATAGCAACTGATCGGGCACTTCCACACGTTGCGGCTCGAGAATTCGCGAAGAGGGCCGCCCTTCGCGTCGCCGCTCATAGTCCGGGCCTACTCTCCGACGATGTACTCGAGGCCCTTACCTTCTCGAATTGCCCGCTCGCGTCTCATGCAGTCCGGGGTCATCACTACGAGCGAACCAGCGGACCATCAATGGATCGTGACATCACGAGGTTCCACTTCGACTCCATGGACACGACGCCATATTGGTTCGAACCCCTGGCACGCGTGTTTGGTCTGTCGACGGACGAAATCACCCGACGCGCCGATCGATGGGTAACAGATGTCTGGGGGCGCACGAACGAGGAGTGCTATCGCGACGACCGCCGGGACCGTCACGAACACGACTGGCACTTGCGATCGAACCGTCACGGCTCACGACCGCTCATCGAGGTCCTACGGGTGTACCTGGAGTACCACGCGATGCTCTTAGTCGCAGGTGAGCTCATTGATGCGGGCACCCCAGTTCTTGTCGAGCCGTACGAAGACGCCAGCGATCCTTGGCAAGCCTGGCTGCGGCACCATCTCGATACAGACCCGTGGTGTTGGCTCGCGGATCGGCGGTCGCCAACTCCACTAGAGCCGATCTGCTTCGGCTCCGTCCCGACGCGCGCAACATTCGAACTTGGAGGCGAGAGCGCTTTCGATTCCCTCATTGGTCTGGATGTCCCGCGGCCCCACCGTCTCGTTGTGTCTGGATGGTTGAGCACGAGCGACTACGACCGCTACGTGAAGCTTCACGTTTCGAGCGCCTTGGTCGAGCCGTCGACGAGCACAGCACTTCTCCGCGCCCTACAAACGGCGCCGCCGCGTGAGTTCCGGCTGCCCTACGCCGGGGAGGGTGACGAGTTCGATCGCACGGAGATCACTGAGCCGGGGTTCGAGCTTTCGGGATGGCTTGATGACATTGAGGTTCACCGGGAAGGCCTCGATGATCACGACCCCTTCGCCGTGAAGCATGCAGACGATCGAACGGTTCCCAGTGGTGACTTCCAAGCCTTCCACCGTGTAAGGGCTGATCCGACCGGCTGTCGTTTCGAAGCAGATGACGGAGGGACGATCGTTCTACTCGAGATCTGGGGCGACGACGCCGGGCCAGGTGAGCGCCACGAAGTCCCTCGGGCATCCGAGGGCAAGCGGACGTGGGTCGCCGCCGAGGCACTTCTGGCGTATCTGGCCCATCGTGAACGCGATCTGATCATAGAGGCGGGCGTTCAGATGTTTGCCAAGTCGGACGCTGGTCGGAGGTCGACCGAGGAGGAGGAAGAGCATGGCTACGAGGAGTCGCGGATCTATCTCCTCCGGCAAGACGGCACCGTCGAAACGCTCGCAGGACACCGTCGCCCTTGGAACGCGGATCGTCACTGAGCTTGGCCTTGACGAGTCAACCGACACCTTAAGCCGTTGGATGTCACATCGAATCGCGCAGTTGATGGACGACGCGACACACGCGCGGACGCGCGCGCTCCGCGAAGCAGCAGGTGAAGCGTGCGAGGCATTGATCCTGCGTCTGTGGGAGCGACGTACTGCGTGGCCGCGTGGGTGGCCACCACCGGTCGCGGTCAGGGTGCTGGATCGTCTGAGCGTCCCCGAGGATGATCCGGATGTCTATCGGTTCTACCGACCTCGACCCGTCGATGAAGGGGCTCGTACATGGACGGACACGTTCCGGCTCATCGCAGACCTCCAGAGAGCGGAGCTCGAGATCTGGCGGGATGCCGCACTTCTTGAGGTCGATGTCGCGGAGCTGCGGGACTGGCTCGAACACCACGCGGACGACATGGACGACTCAGAGTGCGACGCGCTTGAACGACTCGCTTCCGCCGCTGAACTCGCCCGCGAGAGAGTCAAACGCCTGAGCGATCCGCGCCTGAGCCTCGGCGAGGTAGATGAGAGCGCGGCCGACCCGCGCAAGCGTCTGGAGGACGTCCAGAGGCATCGCGAGCAACTGATCGAGCGGGTCGCCAACCCGCCGAAGCCCCGGACGCGCCGGCGTCAACCTCGGCAGCCGACGACCGGACGCAAGTAGATCGCTCTACGACGAGCCGGATTCGGCGGTCTTGGCGGACAACGCCACGGACGTAAGCGCAGGTCAGGGGCATCGGCATCACGTCATGGACGCCCTCGACCGCCTTGCCAATGGCGTGAAGAAGAAGGCCTCCCCTCCGCAGCGACCTGCCACCGCGCCTCGCGGCGCTCGGACATCTCCCGAGCCGTCGGGGGCACCGGCGGCGCCCTTGAGCAGCCATCGAGTCGCTTTGACGAGCGGAGGAACGGTCGTTCTTAGCTTGTCGGTTGACCTGTTCGGCCTAACTGGCGACGACAGGGACTTCGTCTTCGATCTGATCGACCGGATCCGCGCCTACGCGGATCGAGCGCCCCGCGAGAACTCGAACACCGCCTCCGCGTAGGCGTCCTACCGGTCGCGCTCGTCGCAACGCTTCCGTTGCGACGGGTAGTGTGCCAAAATCGCACAGATGGCGTCCTCTGTGGAACACACCGCGATCGGCGAGCGAATCGCCCGCGCTCGTGAGGATGTCGGCCTCACGCAGGCCGAGCTCGCCGCCCAGGTGGGAGGTATCGACAGGACGGCTGTGGCGAAGATCGAGTCAGGCCGCAGGAAGATCTCGGCCGGCGAGCTTGTGCGAGTGGCGGCCGCCCTGAACCGTCCAATCGACTGGTTCGTCTCCGAGTCACCGCCGGCCGTCAAGAGCCGCCGTGCGGACCCCGCCGCGGGCGGTCAGTCGCTGCTGCTCGACCGGACGGTCGAGCGTCTCGCTCGCGATATCGAGTACCTCGAACGCGAAGGCGTGCTCCCTGCTGTAGGGGACCGCCGCCTCGCCTTCCCGGAGAGCGTGGACGCGGCCGAGCGTGCGGCCGCTACCGCGCGACGGTGGATGAACGCTCCGCCCGGTCCCCTGCTTGATCTTCAGCGTCACTGCGAAGCCGTCGGCCTCTTGGCCTTCTCGCTCGATCTCGGAGAGGAAGGTCGAGACGGAGCGTATGTCGCCGTCGAGCGGTGGGGAGTGGCCCTGCTCAACGGTCACGTCGATCCGGGTCGCCGTAGGTTCAATCTCGCACACGAGCTGGGACACCATCTCTTCGCTGATGCCTACGCGCCGGAGGTGACGATCTCGACGGGGAGCGAGACGGAGCGGTTGATCAACGTGTTCGTCATTCACCTACTGCTGCCGCGTGCGGACGTGCAGGACATGTGGCGCACCTTCGACGACAGCCGTTTGGCCTCAGTGGCGATCGGCGTGAGGTTCCGTGCGAGCTGGACCGCTGTGACGTCGCAGCTGAAGAACCTTGGTTTGATCGACGAAGCGGGCCGCGTCGCACTCGCAGCCAACCCACCAACGGCTGCCGACTTCATCGAGCTCGGCGAGCGATGGGTCCCCGAGCTGGAGGCGCCCTCGGTCCCGCCTGAGTACGGGCGCCGC
>JADDQX010000186.1:0-3963 GCA_016781115.1 Actinomycetota bacterium
CGTCCTGGGTAGCTGACGCAGCGCAATGGACGCTTCGAAAAGTTATCGGTTTCATCGACCGATCGACGTCGCCGACCCTGGACGCCGATTGGTTCGCCGAGCGCTATCGCTTCATGATTGGGCTTGCGGCTCTCATAGTCCTTCCGATGCTTCTCATCGCGACCATCCGCGCCGTGATGACTCAGGACGTCGGGCAACTCGTAAGGTCGTTCTTCGTCTATCTCCCGGTTGCGGTCCTCGGAGCATTCGTCGCCATCCATCTGACGCAAGCTCTGCTCAGTATCGTCGACACTCTCAGCGGGGCCGTTGGACGCAACGTCGCAGGTGATGTGTCAGAGATATTCGACTCGGTCGCTGGAACACTCTCGAAGACGGCAGGGGCTACTGGTTCTGCAGCGCCGTCCTTCGCCCTCTTCTTTGGTGCGCTACTGCTCATCGTCGGTGCATTCTTCGTTTGGCTAGAACTCCTCGTCCGCTCGGCAGCTGTGACGGCTGCAGTCTTCTTCCTTCCGATGATCCTTGCTGGCCTCGTGTGGCCGAGCGCGATGCGCTGGACGAAACGTCTGATCGAGATTCTGGTCGCGTTGATCCTTTCGAAGTTCGTGATAGTCGCGGTCATCAGTCTCGCGACGGCCGCGCTTGCTGACCCTGGACGTGGCGGTTTCGGGACGGTGATGGGAGCCGCGGCACTCATGCTGATGGCGGCGTTCTCGCCCTTCGCTGTCTTGAAGCTCTTTCCGATGGTCGAGGGGGCCGCGATCGATCACCTTCAGGGCAAGGGCCGCGGTGCGGTCGAAACCTTGCGGCCTAACGGAGGCATCAGTCAGATCGTCTCGGTGATGAAGGCCAAGACGCGTGCCGGCTCCGGGCCTGGGCTGGCGGTTGCCGGAGCAGGTACAGGTCGCGCTGTGGGGGCTGCTGGGGCGGCTGGCGGAGTTGCCGCGGGGGGAATCGTGGCAGCGCGGATGGCGGGCAAGGCTGCGAAAGCACCCGGGGACAAACTAGAAAACCACGCGGGTCCGCCAAAGCCTTCAGAGGGCTCAACAAGAGACCGTGTGGGAGGTCGCGCAATCCCGCCCACCGCTAAACCGCGTCGCAAGGGCGGAGGCAAATAGCCGGTGGCCGACGTGCCGCGCTACCGCTTCGGCCCGCTGGAACGGCGAGGAGTCTTAGCGGGACTTCGAGGTCCGCAGATCGTGATCCTCGCGGTTACAGGCGTGCTTGTCGTTGTCTCGCTGCGAACGCTTCCGCCAGCCGCCGGGCTGGCGGTTGGTCTCACGACGCTCGTGGTGGGCGTGGGCGGAGGGTTCGTCCCGCTGGGGGGCCGGACCCTCGATGAGTGGTTGCCCGTGCTCGGGTCGTGGCTCGGCCGCTCGCTTGTTGGCACCCGGCGGTTCCATTCTCGTGGCCCGAGTACGGGACTGACCAGTCGTTTCGACGACCAACCGGACTTCCCCCCCGCCATGCGCGACATCATCCTTCTGTCACATGAAGTGCCGGGTTCCGGTGTTCGTTTCGGTGTTCTCAAAGACAGGCGCGAGGGGACCTACACGGGAGTGCTGGCCGCGCGAGGGAGATCCTTTGCTCTTCTCGACGGTCACGAGAAGGCGCGACGTCTGTCCAGTTGGGCCGGCATATTGGCTGGGCTCGCACGCGAGGGCGGCGCGGTTCATCGCATCCAGTGGATCGAGCGAACGGTGCCAGATCCCGGCAACGAGGTCGGCAAGTATCTAAAGGAGAACATCTCGGTTCCGCTCGACTCCGCGATCGCTCGCTCCTATCTCGAGGTCGTCGACCAAGCGGGTCCCACGACGCAGGAGCACGAGGTCTTCATCGCGCTGCAGGTCCACAGTGGACGCTCCTCTCGTGTCGTGAAGGGCGCAGGCGGCGGCGACCACGGAGCCTGCGAGGTCCTTCGCCGGGAACTAGCGGCGCTGTCCTCGAGCTTGATGGGCACAGATATGGCCGTGGAGGGCGCGCTGACGCCACGACTCCTCGCTCATGTCCTGCGATCTGCCTTCGATCCGGGTAGCAGACAGAAGATCGCCAGCATTGCTTCCAAGGATCCGCAGCGGGTCGGAACCGCACCGGTGAACGCGGGTCCCATGGCCGCCGAGGAGCATTGGAGCTGCTATCGCACGGACTCCGGCTGGCACGCGACCTACTGGATCGCCGAGTGGCCCCGGATCGACGTGGACCCTGATTTCCTCGCGCCCCTCCTGCTGCGCACTGAGGCGATGCGGGCGGTGTCGCTGACCATGGAGCCAATCAGTCCACTGAAGGCGATACGGGCCGTTGAGTCGGCGCGAACTTCGGCCGCAGCCGACGAGGAGCTCCGGCAGCGGGCCGGGTTCGTTACGACCACGCGTCGACGCAAGGAGCAGGACTCGCTTGCGGATCACGAACACGATCTCTCCGAAGGACATGCCTTCTATCGGTTCTCCGGCTTCGTGACCGTGACCGCACCGACCAGAGATGACTTGGAGCACGCATGCAGTGAAATCGAGGAGGCGGCCGGTCGTTCGTTCCTCGACCTTCGACGACTGGGAGGCGAGCAGGCGCTCGCCTTCACCTACACGTTGCCGCTGTGCCGAGGCCTGAGGTGAGAGGGCAACGGGCTCACCGAGTCACGACCGCACACCTCCAGGCTGCTTATCCGTTCGTTGCAGAGGGCGGTCTCGGGGGGAGGGGAGCGTTCATCGGAAAGGATCTCTTCGGCGGATCGTTCACCTACGACGCCTTCGAGCTCTACGAACACGGTGTCATCACCTCTCCGAACATGGTCGTCGCTGGCCAGCTGGGCCGCGGCAAGTCGGCCCTCGTCAAGACGCTATGTCTCAGAGAACAGGTATTTGGTCGTCGTGTCGTCGTGATGGATCCCAAAGGCGAGTACGCGCAGCTGGCTTCGTTCTGCGACACGAAGGTGATCGGGCTTCGCCCTCGCGGCCGGCTCCGGCTAAATCCGCTCGATGACCGCATCGCTCGTGAAGACCAGCTCCGCCTGCTTCATGCCATTAGTGCGGCCGCTCTTGAGCGCTCACTGCGACCACAAGAGAAGACAGCTCTGGAGCGCGCTCTCGAACAAGCGGGTCAAGGTCGCGGCGAGCCGACGTTGCCGAAGGTGGTCGACGCGCTCTTGAACCCATCTGACGAGGCTGCCACAGCCATCTCTGCGGACAGAAGGGCGTGGGTGGGATGGGGGAGAGAGGTCGCCTTCGAACTCCGCAGGTTGGTAACCGGCGACCTCAAAGGCATGTTCGACGGCAAGACATCGCGCTCGATCGACCTAGGTGCCGACATGGTTGTCCTCGACCTGTCGGCGGTCTACGACTCCGATGCTCTCGGGATCCTCATGACCTGCGCGGCCGCATGGCTGCAGGGTGTTCTCGCGGAATCGACCACGCGCAAGACGATCTTCGTCCTCGACGAGGCCTGGGCGATCCTCTCCAACCTCGGTATCGCGAAGTGGCTGCAGGCGAGCTTCAAGCTGTCGCGCGCCCGTGGGCTGCAGAACATCGCGGTCATGCATCGTTTCTCTGATCTCAGCGCCACCGGCTCGCAGGGCAGTCAGCAAGAGCGGGTCGCTCGAGGACTCCTGTCCGACACAGAGACGCGTGTCGTCTACGCGCAGCCTCACTCGGAGGTGAAGGCGACGTGTGATCTGTTGGGGCTGACCGAGACGGAAGCTGCTCTGCTCCCACAGCTCGAGCGGGGAGTCGCTCTCTGGAAGGTGGGTGAGCGGTCCTTCCTCGTGTGGCACCTGTTGGGTGAGACCGAGCGCGCCTTGATCGACACCGATTCCCGGATGATCCAGCCGCGCCTTGCCGGCGTCACGTGATGAACACCAGCGTGCGACCTGCCCCTCGGTCTCGAGAGGAGGATTGGAACGCCCCGTTCCTCGCCGTCCTCGCGCTCCTGGGCTTCGGAGTCATCCTGTGGGCGACCGGGGAGATCTCGGCTCTC
>JADDQX010000186.1:4069-5208 GCA_016781115.1 Actinomycetota bacterium
CAAGACCGAACATGAGCGGCCCGGTCGTGTTCTATGGGGTCCTCGTTGGACTGATCGTGGCCGCAGGCGGTGCATGTCTCGTCCTCTATCGGACGTTCAGGGGCACCTTCTCGAGCAGTTCATCGGGATCGTCTTGGGCTGCGGCGCGCGACATACGCGGGCTCGTGGTGAAGGAGCCGCAGCAAGCGCGCCTCACCTTGGGTCGGGTGGGAGGCAAGCTGGTCGCTGCCGAGGAACGTCAGAGCGTGATCGTGCTCGGTCCGACCCAGTCGATGAAGACAACGGGTTTCGCCATCCCCGCGATCCTTGAGTGGGAGGGCCCGGTGCTCGCCACGAGTGTGAAGTCGGACCTGCTGCGCGACACGATCGACGCGAGGAGCGCTCTTGAGGACGTCTGGATATACGACCCGACTTCGTCCACGTCGACCCGATGCAGCGGTTGGTCTCCGCTTGCTTCCTGCCGTACCTGGCACGGCGCACAGAGGACGGCATCATGGCTCGCGGGCGCGGCTCCGAGCGGATCGACCGGGCTCGCTGACGCGGAGTTCTGGTACCAGGCCGCCGCCAAGCTCCTGGCTCCTCTGATGTACGCAGCGGCGCGATCAGGCGGCTCGGTCTCCGATGTTGTCCGCTGGGTCAATCTCCAGGAACAACGGGAGGTTCTGAAGGCCTTGGAAGGGGCCGAGCAATCCGCTATCGATGCGGCGCAAGCATCGTTCAAGCGGGACGGACGCCAGAAGAGCTCGATCTACACCACAGCCGAGACAGTCCTCGCCGCGTATGAGGACCCGGTCGTGGCCAAGTCGGCGGAACGAGAAGAGATCTCTCCGCAGAGCTTCTTGCAGTTGGGGAGTAGGCGAACCCTGTACGTCGTCGCGCCATCGCATGAACAGCGCCGGCTCCGCCCGTTGTTCGAGACACTGCTGCACACGATCGTCTCTTTCGCCTACGAGCAGGCGTCGCAGAAGGGACCGCTCGACCCCCCGCTACTACTTGTCCTCGATGAAGCAGCGAACATCGCTCCGCTTCGTGATCTCGACGCACTTGCATCCACCGCAGCAGGCCACGGGATCCAACTGGTAAGCGTCTTCCAGGACCTCGCGCAGATCACAAACCGCTATAGGGAACGGGCGCAAACG
>JADDQX010000187.1:0-732 GCA_016781115.1 Actinomycetota bacterium
GGCGACTTCGGCCCGGACCTCACAGATCTGTATCGAGAGGTCGCACCAACCGAACCCCAGAGACCAGCATCACCGTCATCGACACTCACGATGGATGATCGCGACATCCTCGACCGGCTCATCAATGAGCAGAACGGGAAAGCACGACGCCTCTTAGCCGGTGATGCCGGCGAATACCCGTCGTACTCCGATGCGCGCTTCGGACTGGCCAACAAGATCGCTTTCTACACCGATAGCGTGGATCAGGCGGCTCGTCTCATTCGTACGTCCGGTCTGTTCAAGGACAGCGACCGCGAGGCCGACCGAGACCGGAAAGCCAACATCGATGCCAGGAAGGCGCTCAGCGGATACACCGGTCCTCGGTACGACCCGACCTATCGCACCACCCCCCACACCGAGGCTTCCGCAGTTTTGACCGGCCCAACACCGGAGGCGCAGGGCATCGATGCTCAAAGCTGTCCGGCTCAGCTGATGGCCGCACACGCCAGGATTACAGAACTGGAGGCGACAGTCGCCGCTCGCGAGAGGGTCATTGCCCGCGAGCGTGAGCTCCGCAAGGCCGCGGAAGAACGCGCCGAACGGCTCTCGCTCGAGCGCAGCAAAATCATGGAGGTCCTGCGCAATCCGGAACTTCCGGCCGGAAAACGACTCACGCACTTCATGACCGTTGTCGAACTCGGTGCCCGCGTTGCGAGTGGCGAAGAGCAGCCGGAACCCGGCTACAAGTTGCCC
>JADDQX010000187.1:750-3393 GCA_016781115.1 Actinomycetota bacterium
AGAAGACGGGACAGAGCCCGCAGACGGTGCGCTCCCACTGGAAATGGCTGCACAAGCGGGGCGTCATTCAGAAAACCAACGTCCGGGAGCGAACCGAAAAGAACTCAGTCGATCAGGAAACCGGAGAGGTCGTGACCGTCGAGGGAATGCGCGAGGTCACGCACATTCGCGTTCCCGAGAACAACATCATCAACCTGATCGATCGATTCACCGGCTACGAGCGCCAGGAAGACGACAAGCAGCATGGCGGCACCCGGACACCCAAACCGGTCTGTACGCTCCATCCCGAAGCGGGAACGCTCACCCGGACCGTCATCGAATGCGCCGAGTGTCACCAAGAACTGTCCCGCAGCGCAGGCACCTATGAAGCCCCCGCCGAATGCTCGCCTACCAACTTGGTAGGCGAGCAACCTGTGACTAACACGGTACTTAGGGATACCAAGTTGATAGGCGAGAGCACGCGACCCTCACCTATCAAGATGAGAGACGAGCTTCCGCTTGATGATGCCCGGTCCGAACCCACTGGCCCTCCATCCAACTGGGAGGATAGTCGTCGTTCCCTTTATGGCCAGGTTTATCGAGGGGATGTGGCGTCATGACGGCGACGATCACCCTCCGCGACTACCAGCAGGCAGCCCATCAGGCCGTCATCGATGCGTATCACCAGGGGGATCGTCGGACCCTCATCAGTCTCCCGACCGGAGCCGGCAAGACGATCGTGTTCGGGCGCCTCATCCGCAAGGCGGTCGGCAACAACCATCGTGCGCTGGTCCTGGCCCATACCGAGGAACTGGTCGACCAGGCAGTACGAACGCTTCGTACCTTGCTCCCAGGTGTCTCAGTGGGAATTGTCCGCGCCCGTCATGACGAGGCCGACGCGCAGGTGATCGTCGCCACGGTGCAGACGCTTCGGCGGATTTCCCGTCTGGAGCGCATCGGCCGATTCGGGCTGATCGTTATCGACGAATGTCACCATGCGGTCGCCCAGACCTATATGGACATCCTCACGCACCTCGGCGCCTTCGACTCGGACGCGAGATACCCGCTCGTGCTGGGTGTCACGGCAACAGCGGACCGTGGTGACGGCAAGGGACTGGATGGCGTCTTCGAGTCGATCGCCTACGAGGTCGGGATCTTCGACCTCATTCAGCGCGGGTATCTCTCCAACATCCGGGCGAAGCGGATTCTGCTCGATGTCAATCTCGACCGTGTGCAGACCCGCGGTGGCGACTTCGTTGATAGCGCCCTCGGGGCCGCGATGGTCGACGCCGGCGCACCGGAGCATATCGCCGCGGCGATTCAGGATCATGCAGTCGATAGACGGTGCATTGTCTTCACGCCCACCGTCGCCATGGCCGAGCAGACCGCAGCCGCCGTCAACGCGATCGGGATTCCTGCGCGGTCGGTCAGTGGCGAAACGCCAAAGGACGAACGTCAGCAGATCATCGAGGACGTGAGGTCGGGTGATCTTCAGGTCATCACGAACTGCATGGTGCTCACTGAGGGATTCGACGCGCCCATCCTCGATTGTGCGGTGATGGCGCGTCCGACATCATCCCGGGCGCTCTACCAGCAGTCCGCCGGCCGTGTCCTTCGCCCGTACATCGGGAAGACCGATGCGCTGATCCTGGACATGGTGGGGATGACGACACGCCACACCGTCCAGGCCGCGGCAAGCCTGATCGATGCCCTGCCGGAGCATGGGGAGATTGAAGAGGGCGAAACCGCCAGCGAAGCGGTTGCCCGCGTTCAGTCGGAATCCCAGGTACCGACACCGGCAACCGGAAAGCTCGTCGCAATCGATGTGGATGTCTTCCACCGGTCGGATCTCAACTGGGTGGTGCCTGGCAATGGCACCTTCATGCTGACTGGTGCGAACAACGCCTTCGCGATCCGGGTTGGTGCATCCGATGACACCTGCGATGTCTTCCGTCTCGAGAAGAACGGATACGACTATCGGGCGATCCGGGTTGCCCAGGATGTCGACCTCTCGATGGCGCAAGGGCTGGCCGAGGACGGTGCTCGCAGGACTGGTCTCGATGCGACGACGCTTCGTCAACAGGCATGGCGACAGGATCCACCAACCGATGGGCAGCTCCGCAAGCTCTGGGTCATGGGTGTCCGGGGGCGTGGTGTCCTGGCCGCGATCAAGACCAAAGGTGAGGCGTCTGATCTGATCGCCACGAAGATGGCGGAACGGGCGATCAGGGACCACGACGCTGCGAACGTCACCGAGCGGATGGGAGTTGCAGCATGAAGCGCCCGATCCCCATCTACCGGATCCACGACTCAACGCCGATCTTTGCCCGCCTGCCAGGTTTGGAGATCTGGCAGACCTACAGGATCACTCGGAAGACAGCCCGCAGCGTGTTCATCGAAACCGCGGACGGACCGCTGCAACTGGACCGGATCGCCCTGGAACGCGTGGGCAGGGTCAAGCGGCGGGGCACCTGGTACGTCCTTCATCCCCAGTTGTGCACTCTCGAGGAAAGGAAGATCGCGTGAGCTCAAAGAAAGTCGTTTACGCATGGTGCGGGACGCTGATGATCCTGGCCGCGGCCCTGGCCCGGTCGTTCTCGGACGGTGGCCCGGAACTGTTCGCCCTGCTGATCGTGGGGCTCGTGACATTGATCGGATCGGCGG
>JADDQX010000187.1:3410-5173 GCA_016781115.1 Actinomycetota bacterium
GGGCGGACACGATGACCAACGTAGACATTGAGCAGGCGATCGCACGGGCTCGCAAACTGGGCTATCTCGTGACTAAGTCCAACGTCACGAGGCCGCAGCATCGCTGGCTGAAGATCGCGCAGCAGGAAGGGTTTCCCTATGTTGCCATGCTGATCACGGCCTACCGCGATGGCCGCGGTGGCGTGAGGCGCGGAATCCGGGTGATGTGGGACGCCAGCCATCTTCCGGACCAGGTTGCTACGACAGCTCACGCACTGATGTGGCTCGAGCGCGTTACCCATCCGGAGACCGAGACGGTGCTTCAGCCAAAATCCGGGGCGATCAGCATCATCTCGCTCGAGGACGCCAAAGCGCTGGCGGCAAAGATCGCCGCACTCAGGGGCTCGGAGCACGTTGTCACCTAGGTTCCGGGTCAGGTGGTCCGGTGGCATTTCGTCTCAGGGCCAAATAACGCGCCGAAAGTGTCAAGTTGAAGGATGGCATGCAGTGACAGAGAAGCCGAAGCCCCTCGAAACCCTCGCTCGTGGCTACGCCTCCCGCAAACCGCCCGCGAAGTCTCCGATCCCGTTCACGCCCCGCGATGACATGGAGCGGATCCGCACCCTCCGCTACACCGACCCGCAGGCATTTGATCGCCTTGGTCCGGTTGTCCGCATGGACCTCGCCTATTACGAACGCGCCCGGCAGGCGGCCGGCTACGAAGAGGGGGATGACCATGGCAACGACGCAGCTTGACCCGGTGGCCGAACTGGAGACCGCAGAGGCCGAACTCGACCTCCTGCGCAAGCGGATCGGCTCCCGCGATGCCAAGGTGACGCCGCATGACCTGGAGCGTGCCGAGTTCGAGGCCGAGCAGCGCGAGCAGGCACGGCGCGACCGGATCGCCGAGATCCGTGCCAGCCTGCCGGCGATTGTCGATACCACGAAGGTGGACGCGGCGTACCACCAGATCGTTGACGCTCTCGAGGCGTATTGCACGGAGGCTTCAACTATCGAGCGCGGCTTTTCCGATGTGTACGACGAACTGATCCGCATGCCGTCACCCGGCATCTCGATCCAAGTCTCTGCCCATGTCCCCGCAATCGGTGGGCATCGCAAACCGAACTTCAGCCACCAGGTTACTGAAGCTGTCGCCGACGCGTTTCGCCGGCACGGCCTGAGTATCGAGCAGGGCGGCCGATAGCACGCTCACCACACAGGAGCAACACCATGACCGATAACACCAAGAAACTCGACGCCAATGGATTCATTATCAAAGAAGACGTGCTCGACGTCGGGGTACCGATGAAGCCGGCGCCGGCCGGAACAACGCACCAGGGACCGGAGGATGCGCTCGACCCGGGTGCGACCCGCGGGGACTACCGCGATCGTCTGGGCGGGACGATCCACACCACAAGCCAGGCGACCCCGAAGGATCGACTCGATCTCAACCCCACGATCACCATGGTCCAGCAGAACGAGCACGCCGCCAACATTGTGGACACCGGCGGACCGCTGGACGCCGCGGATCCCGACTACGAAGCGAAGCGGGCAGCACGAGAGGGGAGATAGCCATGGTCAACCTTGATGCCGAGGGGTACATCGTCAAGACCGATGCGCTCGACCTGGGCGTCCGCATGAAACCTGCAGCAGATGGCGTGGAGTACGAGCATCCCGAGAACGCGCATTCGACCGCACCGAAGCGTGGTGACTACGCTGGCCGGGAACTTCCACGCGTGCACTATCGTCGGGGACGGCGCAACATCTTCGGCGAGTTCGTGCCG
>JADDQX010000188.1 GCA_016781115.1 Actinomycetota bacterium
CCAGCCGGCAGCGGCAGCCAGCTGTCGGAGGCGGGGTCGTAGGACGCGCCGTCCCCTAGTTCCTCCCGAGCTCCCACACCCCCCCAGATCACCATCTCCTCACCGGTCCAGACCGCGGTGTGACCGAAGCGGCCGGCGAGCGGGGCTTCGGCCATCGCGCGCCAAGCGGGGGCGGCAGAAGCCTGCGGGGCGGAGGAACCGCGCCGCTCTGCCTCGTCGGTGCATCCCGCGGACGCCAGGACAAGGACGGCGAAGACAAGGACGACGACCTCTCTAGAGCGCAACCTCATATCTCTTGCTCGGCTCTTCCGTCCCTCAACGGAACCTGGTTCTTGCATGCCAATCTCTCACGCGTTCCGCGGAGTGCGCGACAAACCGCGGTAGTTGCGCGAAGTCGACCCGCGCTCGTGCGAAAATCGCGGAGAGGAGGGGAGTTGCTGAAGAGATTGCTGGGCCCGGCTCTGGTAACCGCGCTGGTGCTCGTTCTCTCGGTTCCGAGCTCCCCGTTCGTGCGCGCTGGGGCGGCGCCTCGAAGCACCTCGCGGCCTCCTGCCGAGTGGGTCGTCGGCCCTGATGGACGGGTGCTGCTCACGCTCGAGGGCCCGACGAAGCTCCCCCATCTCTTGGACGTCCTGGCCACCCTCGATGCCGCCGACGTGCGCGCTTCGTTCTTCTTGCCCGGCCGCTGGCTCAGCCGGCACGTGACCGTCGGCATGCTCATCCTGGCCGAAGGCCACGCGCTCGGTAACCGAGGCTTCGGGACCCAGAGGTTCATCGAGCTCCGCGGTCGCGCGCTGCGGGCGTCGCTACAGCGAGCGGAAAGGACGCTGCAGAGGTTGGGCGTGGACGCAGGCGCGTTCCTTCGCGCTCCAGCCGGTGCCCGGAACACGAGAGTCCTGCGGGTGGCGGCCGAACTCGGGTACAGCTCCGTGCGGTGGAGCTTCCAGCCGGGCGCCGGTGTGGCTTCCGAGATCGAGCAGAGCGTCCTCGACCACGCCGGACCGGGTTCGATCATCTCGTTGCAGCTCTCGAGGAGCAGCCACCGCGACGCGCTCGCGGGGATCGTGAACGCTTTGCGCTCGCGGGGTTCGGATCTCGGCACCTTGGATGCGCTGCGAAGGGTCGAGCCGGTTAGATGGGACGTCACGCTGAGGCTCGGCTCCAGGGGGACCGAAGTCCGTCACCTGCAGCAGGTGCTGCGCGCACGCACGTACGACCCGGGGCCCGTGGACGGGGTCTTCTCCGAGCCGACGCTCCAGGCCGTGTACGCGTTCGAGAAGCTCCACGGGTTGCGCCGAGACGGGGTCGTGACACCGCGACAGATGGAACAGATCGTCGTGTCGAAGAAACCCGAGGCTCCGGATCGGGGCATGGACCACTTCGTCGACGCGGACCTGAGCCGCCAGGTCGTGCTCGAGGTCCGTAATGGGGAGGTGGCCCGAACGCTTTCGATCTCCAGCGGCAACGGCGAGCGGTACATGTCGGAGGGGGAGGTGAGCAAGGCCGAGACGCCGACCGGCGAGTTCGAGATCCTGTGGAAGATCCCAGGCTGGAGACACAGCGACCTCGGTGAGCTCTGGTACCCGTCGTACTTCCACTCGGCCGGGTACGCGTTCCACGGGAGCACTTCGGTGCCCCCGTATCCGGACAGCCACGGCTGCATCAGGCTTCCCATGTACGCCACGAAGAGCTTCTACGCCGACAACCCCGTCGGCACCAAGGTCTTCGTGCACGATTAGCTGATGAGGGTCTCGAGACATGACTCGGAGATGAGGTTACGGCGCTCGGTCTCCGTCGTGGTGCTCGCGGTCGTGGCGTCGATCGGCCTTTCAGCTTGCGACCGCGCCAATGAAGCCGTCGACGAGGCGGTGGACGAGGTGGCCCGAGACGAGGAGTTCGCCAGCGCGCGGGAGCTCGTCGAGGCGCTGGCCGAGGGAGGCGTCGAGTGCCGCGGGCTGGAGGCCGCTGCAGTGGGGGGCGCCGAGGTCGGCGTTTGCCGGATCGGCCGCGAACCGGTGAGCGTCGGCATCTACGGCGACAACGAAGCGATGCAGCAAGACATCGAAGTCCGTCGCGATGCCGAGGAGGCCTTCCTGATGGGCGGGAACTGGGTCCTGATCGCCCGCTCGACCGAGACGGCGGCCGCGGCCCGCGAAGCGATCGGCGGCGAGCTGAGCGGCTAGAGGTCAGACGTCGCGGAGGAACGGCCGAGCCCGCACGCGACGATCGCTCCGTCGCCCGGCTCCGACACCCCATCGTGGTCGTCACGGCCTCACCGCCCTCTACACGCCTCAGAAGGCGCGCATGTTGTTCCGCAACTCCCGCGATCTAACTACCTCGGTTCCTGTCCCTATGGGATCCGCCCGAGCCGCGTCGGGCGCTTTTCGAGCGGCGGAGCCGCGGGTGGGTGAGATGGCTCCGGGCCTGGCGGATCCGCCGGAGCGAACTTTCCGAGCCTCGGCGTCGTTTATCTCAGTAGCGGAGGCGGATGGGAATCGAACCCACCCATCGGCGCTAGCCGACGCACCGGTTTTGAAGACCGGTGCGTATTCCGAAGGCGCTCGAAGCCTCTGACCAGGACTTTCATCTCGACGACCGTCCAAGATTCCGATGAACACTTGTGCGGCGATTCTCCACACAGAAATCGCCGCGCTCGAGAGACTTGTGCGGTCTTAGCTGCGCGAAGACTTGTCCGGTCCCACCTCCTTTCCGAAGTTCGCTCTCTGCGATGATTCCATGTGGTGACGCTTCGTCAAGTGTGGGTCTAGCCACAGTGGCTACCCTGGCGTCCACGCCAGCGGCGAGCCAGCTCCGCCCACATCAGCTCCAGTCCTGAAGAGCCGCGACTAATTCCGCGTACTGCGGTTTCTCAAAGACTGCTGACGCGCCTCGAGCCAACATCTCTGCCGCGCTGGGCGCGCTGCTCGACGTGTACATCACGACGTCGATGTGTGTGTGTATACGCCCTTGATCTGCTCCGCAGCCTCAACCATCCATGGCGGGCATCTGATAGTCCATCACAACAACGTCTGGCTCGAGGCGCCTCGATCCCGTCGGCGCCGCAGCATGAACCTGACATCTTCCCGGTCGTCCACAAACAAGACCTTCAGCGTGGGCATGGGTCCCTCACCGGACGCGCCTTCCACGTCGAGGGCGCCGCGAGCAGGCCTACCCCCCATAACATTGGCATCAGCTTGCAGCGGAGGCGAAGGCGCGCTCTGCCGCCAGACGCAATGCCTGGCTCGATGTTCGGGACGCGGAGGAAAACTTGGCGACGATGCCGTCATCGCGAAGCGCGTTCTCTAGCGTCCCTATCGTCAGCGTTGCCTTCGCCGCATCCGTCTCGGGGAGCAACAGCCCAACCGAGCCGTCGAGTAAGGCGACAGCGACGCTCCGCGGAAGGTTGCCGCGTACGACAGCAGCGACGGCCTGAGCCAGCACCTCCCGGGGCGCGCCCACAGCGGGGCCTCGGCGCGCGTATTCCGGATTCACGACGATTATCGACGCCGGACTCGCGAGAGCTTCGGACCGCTGCTCCTCGGCTTCCACGAGCGATATCCACGCTCGGTGATCCACAAGCCCGGCGACGTCCGCAGATTCGTGTTCGCGGATCGTCGAGACACGCTGCTCTTCCTGCGCGTCCAGCTCGATCTGCGCAATCGTCGCGAGCAGCCGCCCCAATAACTCAATCAATGGCAGTTCCGCGTTGATCGCATCATCTTTGGGCTCAGGGTCCACGCCGCACATCGTTCCGAACAAGCGACCATCGCGCAGCTCCAGGGGGACACCGATATACGCGCCGATGGACATCTGCTGGCCGATCGGCGCATCCCGGTACGCTGGAATCTCTGCTGAACGCGGGGCGACCCGCGGGGCATCGCCCGTCACCATCCGTGAGCAGAACGAGTCGGTCCATCGGAAGACATCGCGCGGCGACACGTCATATTTGTCAGCGCGTGCGTCGAGGATGACCCAGTCATCACCCGACGTGCGGGTAACCATCCAGAGACCGAACCCGAGCTTTGCCTGAAGGTAGTCCAGCACGCCATTCGCAGCTTCGTCGAACCCGGCAAACCGCGCCAGCTCGACGGGCGCGTCGCTCGTCATCGTCTGAGGGCTAGGCATATAACTCAAGCTAGTGCAGAAGGGGCCGAACGAGGCGGAGCGCGAGGCGGCGTCGTAACAGAACGAGCGCAACCGCGACTCCCGCAGGACCAACAACGCGAGCGGCGGCACCGAGAATGCGATTGCGGGACCGGACTCGCCCGCTCATGCGTCCGACTGCTTTCGCTCCGCCTGGCGCTCCAGCTCCGCATTCAGCTCGCCACCGACCAGAACGGCGATCGAGCTCAGGTACAACCACAGAACGAGGACGATCACCCCCGCCAGAGGGCCATAGGTCTTGCCGTAGTTGTTGAAGTTCGAGATGTAGAGCCCGAAGATCAGCGACGCCACGATCCACAGGAGCGCGCCGACCACTCCACCGACGCTTACCCAATGCCACGTCGGGGTGTCTCGGTTCGGCCCGAGGTAGTAGAAGATCGAGAACAGGATCATCACGGCAGCGACCGTAAGGACCCAGCCGATGATCTTCAGCAAGCCCGAGTCGCCGAAAGTGAAGATCGGGGACGGTACGCCGCCTAGGAGGAACATCGCGGCGAGCAGGACGAGTGCGATCGCGCGCTTCTTGATGAACTTGCGCTCATGTGGCACGTCGTAGGCGACGTTCAATCCTGTCTGGAGTGCAGCCATCCCCGACGACGCGCTCCACAGGGCGACACCGATACCAGCGATAGTCGCCAGCAGCGACGCGGTCTGCGATGTCTTGTCTGCGTTGGCGACCGCGCTCGTCAGCGCCTGGCCCGCACCCCCAGGGAGAGTGTCCCGCAGCGATTCGACGAACCCCTTCGCGTCGATGTTGGCGAGCCCCATGATGCCGACCACGGCGATCAGTGCGGGGAAGATGGCAAGGAAGAAGTAATAGGCCATGGCGGCGGCAGCGAAGGTCACCCGG
>JADDQX010000189.1 GCA_016781115.1 Actinomycetota bacterium
TGTGGATGATGTCCTTCGCGGAGAAGCCTGGCGTGTCCGTAGGGACCAGGAACCCACGAACCCCCTCGCCGGTCTGCGCCCACACCACGGCCACATCAGCGATGGTGCCCATCCCGATCCAGCGTTTCCGCCCGCTCAGTATCCAGTCAGACCCTTCCCTGCGGGCAAAGGTCTTCATGCTGGCAGGGTCGCTGCCCGCCTCGGGTTCTGTGAGCCCGAAGCAGCCTATCGCCTCGCCCTTGGCCATCCGGGGCAGCCACTGCTGCTTTTGCTCCTCGGAGCCAAACTTGTGGATCGCGCTCATCGCGAGCGAGCCCTGTACGGAGACGAAGGTCCTCAAGCCTGAGTCGCCGGCCTCTAGCTCCATGCAGGCCAGCCCGTAGGAGACGGCGCTCTTGCCGGCGCACCCGTAGCCTTTGAGGTGCATCCCTAGCAACCCCTGCGCTCCCATCTCTGGCACGATCTCTCTGGGGAAGATCGCCTTCTCCCACCAGTGCTGGATGTGGGGCTTTATCTTCTCCTGAACGAAAGAGCGAACCCCGTTACGGACCTGGCGCTCCTCGTCCTTGAGCAGGGTGTCCAGCTCTAAAAAGTCCGTCGCCTCGGGACGGCTCTTTTGAGAGTCGCTTACCTCCTTGGTGGCCATACCTGCCTCCTCCTTAAGACCATGGACGCGCCTACCTGATTCAAGTATAAGCCCAAAACGCCTTGTGAGGCGAGACCGGCGCAGCCCTCCCGTGTCCAATGTTCAACATTACTCGACCGGGACCACGGCCGTGGTCTCGACCTCGACCTTTGCCTCGGACTCGATGAGAGCCGCAACCTCGACCATAGCCATGGCCGGGAAATGCTGTCCCATCAGCTCGCGATAGACCCGACCCATACCTTCCAGGTTGCCCAGGTATTCCTCGCGGTCAGTGATGTACCAGGTCATACGGGCGACATGTTCGGGACCCGCGCCAGCCTCGGCCAGCACTGCGAGGGTGTTCACCAAGCACTGGCGCACTTGGTCGACGAAATCGTTTGACCGGAAGGTCTCAGTCTCATCCCAGCCGATCTGGCCGGCGACGAACACCAGCCGTCCCTCCGCGACGATCCCGTTGGCGTAGCCTTTCGGCTTCGCCCAACCTGGTGGTTGCAGCTTCTGCACCTTGTCCTCCCTCTAGAGATCGATACCCCAGCATGACGGCTCGGCGCTACACGCCCGGATTCAGCTCGAACGCAGACATCCGGGCGCGGATCCGGTCCGGGATCGGTCTGACGCGTATGGTCTCCAGGTCGACACACACCAACACCAGCCGGGCTTTCACGCGCTGTTCGCCATCGTGGTCGGCTACGACGTCCAGGGTGAAACTGCTCCCTCCGAGCCGTTCCACGCCGAGCCTGAAGATCAGACGGTCGCCGAGACGGCTCGGGCGCGTGAACTCGCACTCAATGCTGACCGTCGGTACACCGATATTGAGCTCTTCGTGCAGGCTCCTGAAGTCCTGACCAAGCGACCCGGCGAACCAGTCCTCGACCACCTGGTTGAGCATCTCAAAGTAGCGTGGGTAGAACACGATCCCGGCCCGATCGACGTGGGCAAACCTTACGATGATCTCGTCCTCAAACCGCGCCAGCGCGCCCTGTTTCCGGACGCTGTTTGATTGCGGACCGAGGTTCAGGACATACTCCCTTGCGCGCCGGCTCGTTTGAACTCTCGTTCGCGCAGTTTGAAGCGTTTAATCTTGCCGGTCTCTGTCTTTGGCAGCGCATCGGTGAACTCGATGGCACGTGGGTACTTGTAGGGGGCGATCCGGCTCTTCACAAAGTTCTGCAGCTCCTTTATCAACTCCACGCTACCCGTCACCCCCTCGCGGGGAACGACGAACGCCTTGACTATGTTGCCGCGCTCCTCGTTGGGCGCAGCAACGACGGCGCACTCACCTACAGCAGGATGCTCCACCAGTGCCGCCTCGACTTCGGGCCCGGAGATGTTGTAACCCGAGGAGATGATCATGTCGTCGGTGCGTGCCTGGAACCAGTAGTATCCGTCTTCATCCATCTTGTACGCGTCGCCCGTAACATTCCAGCCGTCTACGACGTAGTCGGCCTGCCGCGGGTCGGCAAGGTAGCGACAGCCGGTCGGCCCTCGCACCGCCAGCCGACCGACCTCACCGGGCGGGAGCGGCTGCATGTCGTCACCAGCAACCATCGCCTGATAGCCCGGCACTGGTTTACCGGTCGAGCCGGGACGGATGTCGTCTCCGGCGGCCGAGATGAAGATGTGCAGCATCTCTGTAGAGCCGATGCCGTCGACGATCCTGAGGCCGGTGCGCTCGAACCAGGCGTCAGACGTAGCGCGTGGTAAGTTTTCGCCAGCCGACACGCATTTCCTGAGCGAGGAGAGATCTACCTCGCCAACCATGTCCAGCAGCCCGCGGTAGGCGGTAGGCGCGGTGAACATCGTGGTCACCCGGTGAGTCTCGATCGCGCCCAGGAGCGTCTTCGATCCCGGTTGTTCGATCGGCACGGTCGAGGCGCCAAAACGCAACGGGAACAACACCAGTCCACCGAGGCCGTAGGTGAAGGCGAGGGGCGGCGTCCCGGTGAAGACTTCGTCCGGCTGCGGGTCCAGCAGGTGGCGCGCGAACGTGTCGCACACCGCGAGGACGTCGCGGTGAGAGTGCATGCAACCCTTGGGGTTGCCGGTCGTACCCGAGGTAAAGGCGATGAGCGCCACGTCCTCGGCCGCGGTCTCGACCGTCTCGAAGTCAGGCTGCACCTTCTCCATGTGCGCTTCGAGCTCACCACCCGGACCGAAGGTCATAACATTGGAGAGGCCCGGTTGCTTGTCCCGAGCATTCTCGAGCTCGTCGGTCAGGCGGGCGTCGGTCAGCGCGTGGCTGATCTGAGCTTTATCGATGATAGTGGCGAGTTCGGGGGCGCGAAGCAGCGGCATAGTCGCAACCACAACGCCACCGGCCTTGAGCACGCCGAACCACGCTGCGATCAACATCGGCGTGTTGGCTGCACGCAAGAGCACCCGATTGCCCGGCACTAACCCCATATCCTCGACCATCACTCGCGCGATACGGTTGGCCCGCTTCAAGAGATCCCGGTAGCTCCACACCCCATCGTCGGTACGGACGCAGGGCCTACTCCCCGCCTCGCCCGCGGCCATGTCATCGAGCAGCGCCCCGGCAGCGTTCAGCCGCTCGGGATACTGCAGCTCCGGTAGATCGAACACGAACTCCGGCCATGCCTCGCGCGGCGGCAGGTTATCACGGGCGAACGTGTCGACGTGTCCACTATAGCCTGCCATTAGCTCCTCCTTTCCCTAGCTATCAGCTTCTCTAGCTGCTGACCACTGATAGCTGTACTGCTAATCATCAATCGCGCCCAGCCTCGACGATCTTGTCAGCGAGAGCGGCGGGGTTGGAGAACACGACCTCATGGCTGCCCGGCATCTGCACGAGCCTGTAAAGGCCGAGCCGCTGAGACATCCGGGGGTGCCACCCCCACTCGCCCGGGGGCAGAGCGGTATCTTCCGTGCAGTTGAGATAGCTCTTAGGGATCTGAAGCCCGTAGAACGCGGTTAGGTCGAGCTTGTCCTCGAACGGCACGTAAGGCTCCGAGGAGATTTGCTCATAGGAGGATCGGGCAAGCTCCTCGTCGGCGTCGTTAATGAACGCCTCCCGCCAGATCGGGTACGGCAGCATGACCGTGTTGTCATCGGATGCTGCGGCAAGCTGGCCGAACAACTCGCGGTAGTGAGGAGGGCACTCGTCGAGCAGTGAGTTGCCGTTCTCCGGTACGAAGGCATTCCAGAAGATCAGGCGTCGGATGCGGTCGGGCATCTCCTCGGCCACCTTTGCGATGACCGTGCCGCCAAAGCTGTGACCCAGCAGTACGAAGTCGCGCAGGTCGTTCTCGACTACGTAGTCGACGATTGACCTCACGCAGTCGGCGTGGGTAACATCCTTGTTTACGCCCTTGCCGTGACCCGCGATGGTCGGAGTGTGGACAGTATGTCCTTTGCTTCGCAGGTGGTCGGCTACCGGGTTCCACAGAGCTCCGTCGTGCCACGAGCCGTGGATCAGGACGAAGGTGTACTCGGGCATAATGCTATTCCTTTATCTTGTTTGCATTTCTGCCTCGGCAACAGCATGCGCTGCCAGGGCCTGACGCGCGATGATGACCTTTTGCACCTCGGAGGCGCCCTCGTAGATCCTCAAGGCCCGGATCTCGCGGTAGAGTCGCTCCACGGGATGGCCGGACACCACGCCATGCCCGCCGAAGATCTGGACCGCATCGTCGATCACCCGTTGGGCGGTCTCGGTGGCGTGAAGCTTCGCCATCGCCGCCTCGCGGCTAACCCGGTCAGCGACACAGTCTTTGGTCCAGGCGGCGCGGTAGACGAGGAGCGCGCTCGCATCGACCCCGAGCGCCATGTCTGCGAGCTTGCCCTGCACCATCTGCAACTCGCTCATCGGTGCGCCAAACAAGTGTCGGTTCGCAGCGCGCTCCAGCGCCTCGTCGAGCGCCCGGCGCGCGAACCCTAAAGCTGCGGCGCCCACCGTCGAGCGGAACACGTCCAACGTCGCCATCGCTACCTTGAAGCCTTGACCAGGCGCGCCGAGCAGGTGACTCTTTGGCACCCGGCAGCCGTCAAACTTGAGCGTCGCCAGCGGGTGCGGCGCGATCACGGGTATGCGCTCAGAGACCTCCAAACCCGGCGTCTCAGCGTCGACGACAAACGCGCTCAAGCCCTTTGCGCCCGGCGCCTCGCCGGTGCGCGCGAACACCGTGTAGAAGTCCGCCAGCCCGCCGTTAGAGATCCAGGTCTTCACGCCGTCTATCACGTAGTGGTCGCCGTCCTCAACCGCGGTCGTGGTGAGCGAAGCCACGTCGGAGCCCGCCTCCGGCTCGGAGAGCGCGAAGGCGGCGATCTTCTCTCCCTGACGCACCCCCGGCAGGTAACGTGCCTTGTGCTCCTCCGATCCGAAGAGCGAGATCGCGCCGCTCCCCAACCCTTGCATGGCGAAAGCGAAGTCGGCGAGCGCGTGGTGGCGACCCAACGTCTCACGCAGTATGCATAGTGAGCGCACGTCGAGCCCCTCGCGCCGGCCGCG
>JADDQX010000190.1 GCA_016781115.1 Actinomycetota bacterium
CATCGCATACGAGGTGGAGGACCTCGAGGCTGCGCTCGCCGAGCTCAAGGCGAAGGGGGTGCGTCTGATCGACCAGCGACCGCGGCGCGGCGGCCGGGGCCACATGGTGGCCTTCGTGCACCCGAAGGGCAATCACGGCCTCTTGGTCGAGTTGATCCAACGCCCCGGCTCGCATTGAGCGACCCCGCCGAACCGGGAGTCCCCACTGCCGCCGTAGCGGATGAAGCCGAAGGGCCGTCGAAGCCCGTCGACGACTCGCCTCTACGGCGCCCCGAGTTCCGCAAGCTGCTGGCCATCTCGATCACGGTCGCGCTCGGCTTCGGGATGGTCATCCCGGTGCTTCCGCTGCTGGCGGAGTCGTTCGGCGTCAGCCTCGCGGCGGTGGGCCTCGTCCAGCTCGTCTTCGGCCTCACCCGGTTCTCTTTCGGACTGGTCGGAGGCCTCGTCGTCGACCGATTCGGTGAGCGAGCTTCGACCATGGCGGGCTTGTTGATCGTCGCGGTCTCGTCATACGCCGCTGGGTTCGCCACGGACTTCCCGCAGCTGGTGCTCGCTCGTGGGTTCGGGGGCGCCGGCTCCGCGCTGTTCATCGCGGGGCTGATGAACAGGATCTTGCGGATCATCGAGCCGGAGGCGATGGGGCGGGCGACCGGCGCCTTCCGATCGTCGTTCCTGGTCGGGATAGGAGCGGGCCCCGTTCTCGGCGGCCTGGTAGCGCGGCGATTCGGCGTCGCCGCCCCCTTCCACTTCTACGCCACCGGGCTGCTGCTCGCCACGGCGATCGCGTACGTCGTGATGGGCGGTGACGGGGCCGTCTTCCGGCGAGAACGGCGCTCGCCGCTTGAGGCACTGCGGGCGGCGCGGCCGCTGTTGCACGACATCCGCTACGTGGCCGCGCTCCTTGCGACGTTCGTGGGCTGGTGGACCGTGTCGGGACCGAGTCAGATCGTGGGGGTGGTCTACGCGAAGAACCGGCTCGGACTCTCGGCCGAGCAGATCGGCGTGGCGATCACGATGCTCGCGGTCGGCGAGGTGCTGATCCTGTGGGTCGCGGGACGTGCGTCCGATCGTTACGGCAGGCGTGCGGTCCTGGTGCCGAGCCTCGCCGTCGTGGCGCTGGCGACGTTGTTGATGGGCCAGATCGAGGCCCTTCCGTTCGCTTTCTTCCCACTGATGATCGCGATCGGCGCGGGCGTTGCAGCCGGTGGCACCGCCGCGGGAGGGCTGCTCGCGGATTCCATCCCACAGGGCGGGTCGGGCGCGGCGGTCGGCGTGAATCAGATGGCCGGCGATCTCGGATACCTGATCGCCCCGTCGCTGCTGGGTGCGGTGGCCGAAACGACCTGGGACTACGAGGGTGCATACGTGGTGGGGGCGCTGCCGGCGGTGCTGATGTTGTTCATCGCGCTGCGTCTGCCGACAGGCACCGGCCGCTCGGCCGCGCCCGAAGAACGGTCTACGGGACATCCGGTCGAGCCTCACGAGCCGGTGGGCTGATCCGATATACGGTCACCTGGTGACCAGCACCTACACCGACGCCGGCGTCCGCGGACAGGGCGAAGCGCTCGGTTCGATCCAGCGTCACCTCGGCCCCACCCTCACCTTCCCCTCCAATGCCGAGGTCATCACCCGGTTCGGGCAGTACGCGAGCGTGTTGAAGGTCACCGCCGACCTCGCCATCGCCATCTCCACCGACGGCGTCGGCTCGAAGACGATCGTCGCCTCCGCCCTTGGTCGCTACGACACGATCGGCTTCGACTGCATCGCGATGAACGTCAACGACATCATCTGCGTCGGAGCGCGCCCGTTCGCTCTCGTCGACTACCTGGGCGTTCACACGCTGGACGCGGGCCGCACGGAAGAGATCCTGCGCGGCTTGGGGGCCGCGGCCAAAGAGGCGTCGATAGCGATCCCGGGTGGCGAGCTCGCGCAGCTCCCGGAGGTCATCGGCTCCGACGGCCGAAGCGACGGCGACCCCACCGCTTTCGACCTCGTCGGCACCTGCATCGGCACCTGTCACCCAGACCGTCTCGTGCTGGGCCAAGACATCGAGGTGGGCGACGCCATCATCGGGATCGCGTCGTCGGGCGTCCACTCGAACGGATTGACGCTCGCACGTAAGACGCTTCTGGGCAGCGGGCGCTACTCGCTTCTCGACGAGGTCGACGAACTCGGGCGACCCCTCGGGGAAGAGCTTCTCGAACCGACAGAGATATACGTCCGCGCCGTCACGGGATTGTGGGACGCGGGCATCGAGACACGAGGCCTGGTCCACATCACCAGCGACGGCTTCACGAACCTCTGTCGCCTCGACGCGGCGGTGGGCTACGACATCGAAGAGCTCCCGGATCCACCGTCGATCTTCCGGCTGATCCAGAGCACCGGCAACATCACGAGCGCGGAGATGTACCGCGTCTTCAACATGGGGATCGGCTTCGTCGTGATCGTCGCGAACGGCGCTGTGGAACCCGTGCTCGAGCATCTGCGGAGCAGCGGCTATCGCTCGCAGCGCATCGGGACGGTCACCGAGGAGCCCGGAGTAGTAACGATCCGGCCCGCAGGCCTGGTGGGGCGACTGGAAGAGGGAGAGAGCAGCTTCCGCTCTCTTTGAGTCGACGCCCTAGGGGATCGGTGGGAGATCGGGGTCGGGAGCCGAGGAACCCTCCTCGGAGCCACCCGCCTCGTCGCCGTCCTTCTCCTCTTCTGTCTCTTCGTTCGAAGAGGGCTCCGGCTCCGGCTCCGAGTCCGAACCCTGGTCAGCGGACTGGCCGGAACCCTCGTCCTGTGACGGGGCTTGCCCCGACGTCTCCTTGTCTGCCTTCTTCTTGGCACGGCCCACTTTCTTCATCACGGGAGCGGCCTCGAGGGCAAGCGTCGACGACGCCGTGTCCACGACATCGGATGCCGCGGTCATGGCCTGTTCCACCTTCTGCGCCAACGTGCCGGTGAGAAGACCGAGGACGTCGTTGAGCCCAGCTTCGTCTACCTCTCCGCCGGTGAGCGCGGTGAGACGGCGGTACTCGCCCGCTGTGAGCACCAGCTTCACGTCACCGATCTGCAGGCGCCGGATGAGCCGCTGCACCGCCGGGTTGCTCCGCGCTCCTGCGGCCAGATCAGACCGGCCTGAGCCGTTGGCACGCAACGGCGCGAGAGCGCGTGCCTGGTCGCGATCCTCGAACACTCCCGCAACCGCCATCCCGACGGCTGAGAAGGCCAGGACGCAGGCACCGAGCATCGCTACCGCAAACGAACGGGCCAGACGCAAGCGAGTGATGCGACCGCGGCGGACGGCTTGGGCGACCTTGACCTCGTTCACGGTCTCGATCAGGGCGATCTCCTCGGTCCGAACGTCCTGCTCGAGCTCGGCCAACAGCCTCGTCGCCGCTGAGACCTCGCCGGCTCGCATCAAGGTCGCGGAGAAAGAGAGCTTGTCGTCAACGGCCTTACGGGCGCGGCGCGAGAAGCGGCTAGCGCTCTGCGCCAGCTCCAGGCTCGCAGCACGCTCCTCCGCGGTGTCCGCCGCGAGCAACTCCGAGAGATTGCGCTGCATCTCTCTGAGGTCGCCGATCCAGGTCTTCACTCCCATGATGGAGGGGGTTCTCCTCTGAGGGCGCGTCCCCTGCCGGGTTCGGCCGGAAATCTGTCCGATTTGCCACGATTCACCCGAGCGAGGCGGCCCGGCCCCCGGACGGGTGCGGCCACTACAATCGGCGCCTCATGAGCATCGGCGAACAAGAGCCCGTAGCGGCACCCGCGGCGAGACGACCTATCGAAGATCGCGTCGAGGAGCTGCGCGCCAAGAAGGCGGAGGCCGAGCTCGCCGGGGGCGACAAGGCGATAGCGAAGCAACACGATCGCGGAAAGCTCACCGCCAGGGAGCGGGTCGCGAAGCTGCTGGACCCCGGCTCCTTCGTCGAAACCGACATGCTCGTCAGACACCGCTCACATGGGTTCGGGATCGAGAACAAGCGCCCGTTCAGCGACGCGGTGGTCACGGGCTGGGGAACGATCGACGGGCGCAAGGTCTTCGTATTCGCGCAAGACTTCACGGTCTTCGGCGGCTCGCTGGGGGAGGTCATGGGCGAGAAGATCTGCAAGATCATGGATCTCGCCTTGGAAACCGGCGCGCCCGTGATCGGGCTGAACGACTCCGGTGGAGCGCGGATCCAGGAAGGTGCCGCATCCCTTGCCGGCTACGGATACATCTTCGACCGCAACGTCCGTTCGTCCGGAGTCATCCCACAGATCTCCGCGATCATGGGCCCCTGTGCCGGAGGCGCCGTCTACTCCCCCGCCATGACCGACTTCACCTTCATGGTCTCTGAGACGTCTCACATGTTCATCACGGGACCCGAGGTCATCAGGGCGGTGACCGGCGAGACCGTCACGCAGGAGGAGCTCGGCGGCGCGATGAGCCATGCGTCGAAGTCCGGCGTCGCCCACTTCGTGGCGGCCGACGACGAGGATTGCTTGCGCCAGGTCCGCTACCTGATGTCGTTCCTGCCGTCCAACAACTTCGAGTCGCCGCCGTACTTCGCTCCGACCGACGACCCGATGAGGTCGTGCGACGAGCTCTTGGACCTGATCCCCGATTCTCCGAACCAGCCATACGACATGCACCAGGTGATCGCGTCGGTCTTCGACGACGGCGAGTTCTTCGAGGTGCAACCGCACTGGGCCCAGAACATGCTGTGCGGGTTCTCGCGCTTAGCGGGCCATCCCGTAGGAGTCGTTGCGAACCAACCCCAGGTCCTCGCGGGTTGTCTCGACATCACCTCTTCCACGAAGGCGGGCCGGTTCGTTCGCTTCTGTGATGCTTTCAACATCCCGCTGGTCACCTTCGTGGACGTGCCGGGATTCCTGCCGGGAACGGAGCAGGAGTACGGCGGGATCATCAGGCACGGCTCCAAGTTGCTCTACGCGTTCAGCGAAGCAACGGTTCCGCGCATGACGGTGATCACTCGCAAGGCCTACGGCGGCGCGTACGTCGTCATGAACTCCAAGCACATCCGCTCCGACGTCTCTTTCGCGTGGCCCTCTGCTGAGATCGCGGTGATGGGGGCGGAGGGCGCGGTCAACATCATCCATCGCAAGGAGA
>JADDQX010000191.1:0-1079 GCA_016781115.1 Actinomycetota bacterium
GGCTACACGGTGGAGCTGGCAGGCGTCGGACCGGCAAACGCCGAACGGGGCTCACCGACGCAGATGGCGGTGTTCAGGCGATGAAGATCGCGCTTCCCGAGCTGTCCCTGGTTGCGCTCATCGGCGTGTCCGGATCCGGTAAGTCGAGCTTCGCGGCCCGGCACTTCCTGCCGACCGAGGTGCTCTCCTCGGACTTCTGTCGCGGCCTGGTCAGCGACAACGAGAACGGCCAGACGGTGACGAACGCCGCGTTCGACGTCCTTCACTTCATCGCCGGCAAGCGCCTGGAGGCAGGCAAGCTCACCGTCGTCGACGCCACCAACGTCCAGCCAGAGGCACGCAAGTCGCTCGTCTCGCTCGCGAAGCGACACCACACCCTCGCCGTGGCAATCGTGCTCGATGTACCGGACTCGGTGTGTGCCGAACGCAACGCCTCGCGCCCGGACCGCGACTTCGGCGCGCACGTGCTGCGCAACCAGCGCAGCCAGCTCCGCCGATCCATGAAGGGCCTCCGGCGCGAGGGCTTCCACAAGGTGTTCGTCCTCAACGGGGTCGAGGAGATCGACACCGCCACGATCGAGCGGCAGCCCCTATGGAATGACCGCCGCACCGACCACGGACCGTTCGACGTCATCGGTGACGTCCACGGCTGCTTCGACGAGCTCCGCGAGCTCCTTGACAAGCTGGGATACGAGGTCGCAGTCGACGGCAGTGGCGCGCACCACCCGGATGGGCGCCGCGCCTTGTTCGTCGGCGACCTCGTCGATCGAGGTCCTGCCACCCCGGCGGTCCTCCGTCTTGCGATGGGCATGGTCGATGCCGGGGACGCGCTGTGCATCCCTGGCAACCACGAGAACAAGCTGCTGCGGGCGCTGCGCGGCCGGAACGTCACCGTGAGCCACGGCCTCGCCGAGTCACTCGCGCAACTGGGAGCGGAGCCGCCGGAGTTCTCCAAGCAGGTCGAGGAGTTCATCGACGGGCTTGTCAGCCACCTCGTCCTCGACGACGGGAAGCTCGTCGTCGCCCACGCTGGCCTCCGGGCCGACATGCAAGGTCGTGCCTCCGGCGCAGTCCGATCG
>JADDQX010000191.1:1232-5109 GCA_016781115.1 Actinomycetota bacterium
CGTTCGCGCTCTACGGCGACACCACCGGGGAGACCGATGAGTTCGGCCTACCCGTGCGCTACCCGTGGGCGGAGGACTACCGGGGCGACGCCATGGTCGTCTACGGCCACACACCGGTCCCCGAAGCAACTTGGCTCAACCGCACCATCTGTATCGACACCGGCTGCGTGTTCGGCGGAAGGCTCACCGCGCTCCGCTATCCCGAGTGCGAGCTCGTCTCCGTCGACGCGCACGCGACCTATTGGGAGCCGGCTCGGCCGCTTGCGCCGGCGAGCGAGGACGCGACGCGGGAACCGACCGACCTCGACCTCGACGACGTCATCGGCAAGCGCATCATCTCCACGGGGCTCAACCAGACCGTGACCATTCGCGAAGAGAACGCCATCGCCGCGCTCGAGGTCATGAGCCGGTTCGCCGCGGACCCGCGCTGGCTCGTCTACCTGCCCCCGACCATGGCCCCGACCGCGACCACCGAACGCGAAGGGCTGCTCGAGCATCCGGCGGAAGCCTTCGCTTCGTTCCGCCGCGATGGGGTCGCCCGCGTGGTGTGCGAGGAGAAGCACATGGGATCGCGCGCCGTCGTCATCGTGTGCCGCGATGCCGAGGTCGCGGCTCGACGCTTCGGCGTGTCCGACAGCGACGGCGCCGGCACGATCGTCACCCGCACCGGCCGACCCTTCTTCAACGATGAGGCCACCGAACTCGCGCTGCTCGACAAGGTCCGCGCCGCGATCACCCAGACCGACCTGTGGGAGACGCTTGCGACCGACTGGCTGGTGCTCGACGCCGAGCTGCTCCCTTGGTCGGCCAAGGCGGAAGAGCTACTGCGGCGGCAGTACGCGTCGGTGGGTGCCGCCGCGACAGCCACCCTGGCCACCGAAGTCGCGACGCTTGAAGCCGCTCTCAGCCGAGGGGCGGACGTCGCAGGCCTGCTCGGCCGCACGACCGACCGCCGTCTCATGGCTGAGCGGTTCGTCGACGCCTATCGCCAGTACTGCTGGCCGGTCGAGTCGATCGACGATCTCCGACTCGCCCCGTTCCAGATCCTCGCCGGCGAAGGCAAGGTCCACGCCCTCACCGACCATCTCTGGCATCTCGACCTGCTCGGCCGCCTCGCTGAGATCGACCCCACGACCTTCCGCGCCACGGGTACCACGACCGTCGACCTCGACGACGAGACCAGCGAAGCGGCGGCCATCGAGTGGTGGGAGGAGCTCACCGGCCGAGGTGGCGAAGGCATGGTGGTCAAGCCCGTCGACGTCGTTCACCGTGGACCGAAGGGTCTCACCCAGCCCGGCATCAAGTGCCGCGGGCCCGAGTACCTCCGCATCATCTACGGGCCCGAGTACTCCGCCGAAGCCAACCTGTCACGCCTGCGTTCCCGCGGGCTCGGGCACAAGCGCTCGCTCGCCCTGCGCGAGTTCACGCTCGGCATCGAAGCACTCGAACGCTTCGTCAGCGGCGAACCGCTCTACCGCGTGCACGAGTGCGTCTTCGGCGTTCTCGCACTCGAAAGCGAACCGGTCGACCCTCGACTCTGAACGACGGCATGCGGTCCTCGGTGGCTGGCCGACTACGCGAACGGGCGTCCTGAGTCGTCTTCGAACGGGTGCGAGGTGATGTAGTTCCGAAGGCTCTCGAGGAGCGCTTGGGCGCAGCGCTGCCCTTGCTCGTAGACGTGGAGGTCGAGACGTCGAGTGATCAGCGAGGCGTACCAGTCGTCGTCCTGATAGTCGAAGTTCCCAATGAAGCCGTCCAACTGGCCTGCGGCGACGAGCTCACTGGCGCGGGCGATGACAGTGGCTGCATCGGCGAGCCTGAGCTGTGACTGGTGGGACACGTTCGGATCGAGGGTGACATCGAGTCCCGCCGCCTCGGCGAGCCGACGCGCCGCGGCCGCCGACCTGGAGTCCTCGGTGAGCATGTCCGGAACCCCGAGGCACCGGTAGATCAGCCGATCATTGGCCACGATGTGTCACTCCGTCCTGCGAAGATCAAGCAGTCGCACGGTTGGCTGGAGACATGATGGCCGCAAGGAAGGTGTTCATCTCATCGGTTCGACGAGGGTTGGAGGAGGAACGCGACTCGCTGCCCGCGCTGATCAAGGCAGTCGGCCACCTGCCTCGCCGATTCGAGGACTTCACGGCACAGCCCCAGCCGTCCCGAGACGCGTGCCTGGCCGGTGTCGAGGATGCCGAGGTCTACCTCCTGCTCCTCGGGCCGTACTACGGCGAGCCGATCTTCGATTCAGGTCTGTCACCGACTGAGGAGGAGTGGACGGTCGCCAAGCGACGCGGGATCCCGATCCTGGTGTTCCGCAAGCTCAACGTCGACCTCGACGATGCCCAGATGGCGTTCGCGAAGCGTGTCGAGGACTACGTCACGGGGCGGTTTCGCGACACGTTCTCATCTGCGGCAGACCTGTTGCCGAAGGTCGTCGAGAAACTCCGCGAACTCGATCAGGAGACCGGGCCGCTCGTATGGGTACCGCTCGAGCGCGCGGTGAGCCCAGAGTGGATCATCACCGAGGAGCAACTTCGGTACGTCAGGGTCGGTCCGACGGTCGAGCTCCACGTTCTGCCTCTCGGTGTCACCAGTCGCGTGTCGGGCCACCGAGTTGGAGCGCGCGCCTGACCGTCTCGCCCGACTGGGCCGCGATCACGGTCTGTTCGGGACCGGCGATGCCCTGGAGCTCCGCGGCGGCGAGGACCGTGCCCATGCGGCTCGAGCAGCTTCCAGGGAACTCCGGGCTGCCGGCATAGCGGTGAACCGGGGACATCAGGTCGGCCTGTGGACAGAGCTCCCGCGGGACTCCATGGGCAGCATCCTCGACAAGGCCGATCTCGCCACCAGGTTGGGACAACTCATCCGCATCGCAGCGGAGCTCGTCCCAGCCGGCGCAGACCAGGTGGCGTTGGCTGTCGGTCTCGGGCCCACGCAGATGGTTTCCGAGGGAGACATCCGCGACCTCGGGCGGCGCAGCAGCGCTTCAATGGGAATGGGGGATCGGCTCATCCGCATCGACGGTGACGACGCCGTGACGGCCTCAGTCATGGACCGAGCGGCGGATGAGATCGGCGCGGAGCTCGCCACCCGCTTGATCCTGCGGTTCCGCGCGCGTTGACCGCGTCACGGGTGAACGGAGCGAGCGATCGACATCCCGACTGACGTCGTCGGATACCACGGAACCGAGCGGTCCGTCGTCCCGCGACTTGTCGCGCGAGCCCTCACCGGCGCGACTCGACGTCCGCGGCGTCTTTCCGCTCTTGGAAGGAGGCGCGACACCCATTCCCCTTCCTGGGCTTCTCTCCGTGGGCACCCATCGCAAGAAGCCGTCGTGGCTACGCGTTGGGCGGTGGTGGGCCCACTCCCGGCTGCGACTCACGCACCCGGCGGACGCCGCGCTCACGCTCGCGCTCGTCCCCCGCGTCCTCGAGGATCCGCGGGATCCCGGCGACCACCGGGAAGCGGTGCCCCCGGGGGCAGCCCAAGACGCCGCGCTCGATCTCGCCGTCGCCGACCTCGACGTCGTGGATCGAGAACGAGCCCTGGCAGTCGGGGCAGCGGAGGAACTCGAGGAGCCGGGCGTGCAACGGGACCTCAACCGGGCGCAGTGGAAGCGCCTTCGCGGTCACGCCAGCGGGGTCGCACGTCTCAGGCCGTCAAGAGGTCGCTGACCGCGTCCTGGGAGTCGCCCGGAAGGACCCACACCGCCAGGCCCTCGTCGAGCCTCCGCCACAGGCGCGCCCCCGCGTAGTCAGACGCCACGTCGTCCCTGGTCGTCAGCACCACCGGCCCGCACGGCGCCTCACGGCGCCTCGATGCGAATCGCTCCACGCGGATCCCCTCGAGGAACACCCGGTAGTTGTCGTGGTGC
>JADDQX010000192.1 GCA_016781115.1 Actinomycetota bacterium
CGATCAGCGCGGGCACGGTGGCGAACGCACGCGCAGCCGGCGGTGGCGGGACCGCTCTCACCGGCCCCGTCGTTCGGAAGGAGCCGGCCGTGATCGAACGCCACGTCGCGGCGGTCGCCGACCGGGCGCCGGAGCTGTTGCCGGCTTACCTGCACGCGCTCCGGATGATCGTGTCCACCGCCCGCGCCGCAGGTCGGATCGACGAGGCCGGCGAGGCGTTGCTGTTGAAGACGCTGGAGGCCGGGTGAAGGTCGTGCGCACGGAGGCGGAGCTGCAGGAAGCGCTCGAACCTGCCCGCGTCAGCCGACGGTCCATCGGCTTCGTCCCGACGATGGGTGCTCTGCACGCCGGTCACCTGTCGCTCCTGACGGCGGCCCGCGAGCAGGGCGACGTGGTGGTGCTGAGCATCTTCGTGAACCCGCTGCAGTTCGGCGCAGATGAGGATCTGGCGGCATATCCCCGCTCCGAGGAGGCCGATCTGGAGATGGCGCGAGACGCCGGTGTCGACGTGTCGTTCGTCCCGAGCGTGGATGAGATGTATCCGGCGGGACGCTCGACGACGGTGTCGGTTCGGGGGCCAGCGCGGCTCCTCGAGGGGGCGGCTCGCCCCGGCCACTTCGACGGCGTCGCAACCGTGGTCGCGAAGCTCTTCAATCAGGTCCGGCCACAGCGCGCCTACTTCGGGCAGAAGGACGCACAGCAGGTGGCGGTGATAAAGGCGTTGGTGCGCGACCTCTCGGTTCCGGTCGAGGTGGTTGTATGCCCCACGGTGCGCGAGTCCGATGGTCTGGCGCTCAGCAGTCGCAACGCGTACCTCGAGCCGTCCGAAAGGACGGCCGCGACCGTTCTGTGGCGAGCATTGCAGGCGGGCGAGCGGGCGGTGGAAGAGCAAGCGACGTGGGAGGTCGTGGAGAAGACGATGGAGCAGGTCGTTGCGAACGAGCCGGGGGTGGCGCTGGAGTACGCACGTGCTGTGGCCGCGAACACCTTCGAGGCCCCCGCGGATGGTGAGCAGGTGCTCTTGGTCATCGCCGCACGCGTCGGGCGAGCCCGGCTGATCGACAACCTCCCGGTGCGCAGATGATGTTGCTCGCCGTCGACATCGGCAACACGCAAACGCATCTGGGGGTCTTCGAGAAGGATCAGCTGCGGCACGAATGGCGCGCGTCCACCGACGCCCGCCGGACCGCGGACGAACTCGCGTTGATGTTCGGGGAGTTCCTTGCCCTCGCCGAACTCTCCTTTTCACGGCAGATCACCGGCGTCGCCATCTCGTCGGTGGTGCCGCGAGCCACTCAGGAGCTGCGCGAGATGACCTCGCGCTACTTCGGGTTCCCCGCGGTGGTCGTCGAACCCGGCGTCAAGACGGGCATCTCGATCATGACCGACAGCCCCCGCGAGGTCGGCGCCGATCGGATCGCCAACGCGGTCGCGGCACATGCGATGTTCCCCGGACAGCACAAGGTGATAGTCGACTTCGGCACTGCCATCACGGTCGATGCCGTGTCCGCGAAGGGTGAGTACCTCGGAGGCGCGATCGCACCCGGGCTCGATACGGCCGCGCACGCATTGTTCGCATCGACGGCGCAGTTGCCTCGGGTGGAGTTGGTGGAACCCGTCGGAGTCATAGGCAAGAGCACGGTTTCCAGCGTCCAGTCCGGGATCATCTACGGGACCGCAGGGCTGGTCGACGGGCTGGTCGATCGGGTGGTCGAGGACCTGGGCGGCGACGTGCGGATCGTCGCGACCGGCGGGATGGCGCCGGTGCTGGCGCGGCATTGCCGCACGATCGAGCGGACGGAGCCGATGCTCACCCTCGAGGGATTGCGCTTGATCTTCGACCGGAACCCGAACGGAGCCACCTCGTGACCGACTACCCCTACAGGTACGAACGCGACTCCACCATCGGCGACCTGAGGGACCGCTTCGGGGAGCTTGAGGCGGGTGCCGAGACGGGGGCCGCGGCCCGCATAGCGGGGCGCATCATGACGACCCGCTCCCACGGGAAGGTCGCCTTCGCAGACCTGATGGACGCGTCGGGCCGGATGCAACTGTTCGCGCAGCACGCGGTCCTCGGCGACGCCGGCATGGACGCGTTCACCGGGCTCGGGGTCGGCGACATAGTCGGCGCTTCCGGAGAGGTCGTGATGACCCGCCGCGGCGAGCTGTCGCTGAAGGTCGAGCAGACCACTCTGCTCGCCGAATGTCTGCGGCCCATGCCGGACAACTGGCACGGGATCAGCGATGTCGAGTTTCGCTACCGGCAGCGCTACCTGGACCTTCTCCTCAACGGGGAGTCGCGCCTCGCGGTCGAGGCTCGCTCTGCGGCTAACACGGCTATCCGGGCCTTCTTCGCCGACCGCGGTTTCCTCGAGGTCGAAACGCCTCTCCTGCAGCCGCTCGCCGGGGGTGCCGTGGCCCGGCCCTTCGTCACGCATCACAACGCTCTCGACATCGACCTCTATCTCCGGGTGGCTCCGGAGCTGTATCTAAAGCGGCTGCTGATCGGCGGGCTCGAACGGGTCTACGAGCTGAACCGAAGCTTCCGCAACGAAGGTGTCTCGACGCGCCACAACCCGGAGTTCACGATGCTCGAGGCATACGAAGCCTTCGTCGACTACGACGACACGATGGCGCTCGTCGAAGACCTCGTGCGAGCGATCGCCGTAGCGGTCGGTGGATCTCCCGTGGTGGAGATCGCCGGTGATCGCGTCGACCTCGCCGCACCTTTCCAGCGGATCACGATGTTCGAGGCGATCGAGCGGGCGACCGGCCGCGACACCTCGGCCCTGTGGAACGAAGAGAACGAAGATGGTCTACGGGCGCTGGCGGCAGAGCTCGGCGTCCGGATCGACGAAGCCTGGCCGCTCGGGAAGATCGTCGCCGAGATCTTCGAAGAGACCGCGGAGAAGACCCTGGTGTCGCCGACCTTCGTGACCGGCTTCCCCAAGGAGGTCTCTCCTCTCGCCAAGGACCACCGGAGCATCCGGGGCTTCACCGAGCACGCGGACCTCATCATCGGCGGCCTCGAGATCGCGCCGATCTACTCGGAGTTGAACGACCCCGCGGAACAGAGACGGCGTTTCGAACAGCAGGCGGCCGCTCGCGCGGCCGGCGACGAGGAGGCGACGGTCCGGGACGAGGACTTCCTGGAGGCGCTGGCGCATGCCATGCCCCCCGCGGGAGGGTTCGGGCTGGGGATCGACCGGTTGTTGATGCTGCTGCTCGGCGTGACTTCGATCAGGGAGGTCGTGCTGTTCCCGACCCTGCGCCCGCTGGAGGGTTAGTCCGCAGGAGGAAGCTTTCCGCAGAAGCGTGGTTCGGTGGCAGGATGCCTTCGATGCGATCGAGAGGGCTCGCGGCGGCGGCGTCTCTGCTGCTTCTCACGACAGCGTGCCAGGACGGCCAGCGGAACGCGGGGTTCCCGACCCGTGCTCCCGCTGCCTCGCCCACGAGCTCCGACACGCTCGTGGTTGCACTGGTGGGCACGTTCTCGGGACCCGACTCGTGGCGCGGTGACAGTGCCTTCCGCGGCGCCGATCTCGGCGTGCACGAGCTCAACCAGGCTCGAGCTGAAGACGAGCCGGTCGTCGAGCTGGTGACGCTTGACGACGCCGGAGACGCGAGGACCGCGACGGAGCTGGTCGTCGACCAGGCGGCTTCTACGCGCACCCTGGGGATCGTCTACGCGGGACCTCCCGAGGGGCTTCCTCCTGCAGAAGATGCTCTGGCCGAGGCGGGCATGCCCGCGCTCCTGTGCATCGGCGACCTCTACGGAGCGGGGCTCTTGAGCGAGCACGTCTTCCAGGTATCGCCGTCGTACCTGTGGGAGGCGAGACGCATCGCGGCCTACCTGTTGCGGGACCGGAGATATCGCACCATCGGCGCCATCACGACCGACTCCTTCAGTGGCCAGGTCGCGCGCCGGGCGCTGACGGAAGCTCTTGCCGAGGCCGGCGGACGACTCAAGGCCTCGGAGGTCTACCCCTCCGAAGGCGGGTCCTACGAGCCGCTACTGCGCAGGCTGAAACGAAAGAAGGTGGAAGCCGTGGTCGTGGAGGCCCCGCCGCCCCTGGGCCCGGCAACCATCGAGGGGTTGGCGGAGATGCGCGCCCTGTATCGCGGCACCCCCCGGGCCCGGATCGCCTCGGCCCGCACGAGGAGGCAGGCGCGGCTCAACGCCCGGCGGTGGCGGCCCCAGGTCGCGGGCTTCGACGGCTTCTTCACCTCCTTCCCGGAGGAGTCCGTTCCTCCCGCTGGGACCGTCGCCGCCGCGAGCTACGCGCGCGGCGCCCACTACCTGCCCATCCCCAGCCTGCGTTCGTTCCGGAGGTCCTTCGTGAACTGGTGGGAAGACGAGCCGCTGGCGTGGGAGCGACCCGCGTACGAGGCGGTCCAGTTGATCGGGTGGGCGCGCAGCAACACCCCTCCACGCGGCGACGCGGCCAGAACCCTGGAGACATTGCGAGGCGGGCGCTTCGGCGGTCTCGATGTCACCTTCGCCCCCGACGATCACACCTCCGTCGAGGAGGCGAGCGTGGGTCTGTGGGTCGTCCCTCGACCAGGTGCCGCTCCGGAAGCGACGAGCCTTCCTCCCACGCTCCCGTGGGTGCCCCTCGGCCGCGGGTTCTCGACGGACGGCGTCACCACCGATGTGGCGCCCGAGGACTGGCGCTTCCTGTTCAAGGGGCGAACCCGCGCGAGCGGGCCGCCGCCGCGGATCGCGAGGTCTCTGTTCGGCGTCCGCTCGCGTCGCTCCGATCCGGTGCATTAACCGCGGCTGGGCTTCTTTCGGCCATGTCAGATGCCGATACAAGCACCAGATCGGTGGAACTTTTTCGGCCTCAGCGTTGTTCTTAGGACTGCAACAAGAAGGCGGAGGGTAAAAGCACCCTCTTCCTATAATGAGGAACAGGGATGGGCTGGCCGTCAGCCCGTTCCGGACGAAGAGAAGGAGGCCTGGCTTGTTCGAACGGTTCACCGACCGGGCCCGCAGGGTGGTCGTCCTCGCTCAAGAAGAGGCGAGGCTTCTCAACCACAATTACATCGGCACCGAGCACATCTTGCTCGGGCTGATCCATGAAGGCGAGGGCGTCGCCGCCAAGGCGCTCGAATCACTGGGGATCTCGCTAGAGAAGG
>JADDQX010000193.1 GCA_016781115.1 Actinomycetota bacterium
GGTCATCCGCGGGTTCAACGACGCGTACGGGTCCTGGAACACGATCTGGATGTTCCGCCGCAGAGCCCGAAGCTCTCTCTTCTTCATCGAGAAGATGTCTCTGCCCTTGTAGAAGGCCTGTCCCGACGTGGCTTTCTCCAGGCGGAGCAGAAGCTTCGCGGTGGTCGACTTCCCGCACCCGGATTCGCCAACGAGGCCCAACGTCTCGCCGGGATAAAGGTCGAAGCTGACGTCGGATACGGCTTGGACGGCGCCGATCTGCTTCTTGAAGAGGATCCCCTGGGTGAGTGGGAAGTGCTTGACGAGGTTGCGGACGCTGAGGATCGGCTCGCCTCTGCCCGCAGGCCGATCCTGAAGCTCTGCTGGACCGTCAGCCACTGATCGGCTCCTTCGGGGATAGGACCTCTTCCCAGTAGTGACACGCACTGCGGCGCTCCGCGGCGACCTCATAAAGAGGAGGGACCTCGTCGACACAGCGCTGCCGCGCGTACGGGCAGCGGGGGTGGAACGGACAGCCGGTCGGGATGCGCATCAGGTTGGGCGGCGCACCTTTGATCGGGTTCAGCTCCTCGCCCTTCTGATCGATGCGCGGGATCGACGACATCAAGCCCTCCGTGTACGGATGAGCCGGGTTGCCATAGATGTCGTAGACGTTGCCGGTCTCGACGATCTTGCCCGCGTACATGACGGCGAGCCGGTCCGAGACGTCGGCGACGACGCCCAGGTCGTGAGTGATGAGGATGAGGCCCATCCCCGTCTCTGCTTGCAGAACGTGCAGCAACTCCATGATCTGCGCCTGCACCGTCACGTCGAGGGCGGTCGTCGGCTCGTCCGCGATCAAGATGTCCGGGTCGAGCGAGAGAGCCATCGCGATCATCACGCGCTGTCGCATCCCGCCCGAGAACTGATGCGGGTAATCGTTCACTCGCTCTCTGGCAGACGGGATACGGACGTGGTCCATCAGCTCGATCGCCTTCTGCTTCGACTCCGCCTTCCCCAGGCCGCGGTGCACCCGGAACATCTCGCCGATCTGGAAGCCGACGGTGAACACCGGGTTCAACGCGGTGAGCGCGTCCTGGAAGATCATCGAGATCTCGCGTCCTCGGATCGTTCGCCTCTCCGATTCCGGCAGCTTCAGGAGATCACGGCCCTTGTAGCGGATCGTTCCTCGCGTGATGAAGCCCGGAGGCGAGTCGATGATCCCCATGATCGCTTGCGCGCTCACGCTCTTGCCCGAGCCCGACTCTCCGAGGATGGCCAGCGTCTCGCGGGGGTCCAACGTGTAGCTGATGCCGTTGACGGCGTTCACGACGCCGTAGGGCGTGCGGAACTCCACGTGAAGATCTTCGACCTCGAGCAGATGGCCCTCGTAACCGCGCGCGCTCGTTTCCCGCCTGACGCCGGTTGCCTGCGCCATCAGCGGAGCCGAGGATCCAATGCGTCGCGCAACGCATCACCCAGGAGGATGAAGCTGAACACGAGGACCACGAGGAACGCGGCCGGGAAGAACAGAAGGTGTGGGTACTCGAGGATGCGGTACTGGGCACCGCTGATCATCAAGCCCCAGGAGATCGCGGGCAACTGAAGTCCCACGCCCAGGAACGACAGCGTCGCCTCTAACGCGATGATGATTCCCACGGTGATCGTGGCGTAGACAATCACGGGAGCCATGCCGTTCGGCAGGATGTGGCGTTGAAGGATCCTCAGGTCGCTCGCGCCGAGTGCTCGCGCCGCCGCCACGTAATCCATCTCCTTGACGCTCAAGACAGACGACCGCATCAGGCGCATCATCGTGGGCCAGCTGAACAGCAGCAACGCGAGACTCACCTCAGGCACCCCGCGGTTATTCAATGAGTTGAGGACGATGATCCCGCCGAGGGTGATCGGGATCGCGAAGATGATGTCCGCGAAGCGGGCGATGAGCCCATCGATCCAGCTCCCGTAGAAGCCCGACATCGACCCGAGGATCACGGCGATCAGCGAGGCGAAGAAGACCGTCAACAACCCGATCGTCAACGACACCCGGGCGCCGTAGATCACGCGGCTGTAGTAGTCGCAGCCCTGCACGTCGAAGCCGAACGGATGGCCGGGGCCGGGCCCGCGGATGAGGAGCTTTCCGTCCACGATGTTGTTGCGGACGTTGCAGTCCAGCGGATCCTTGTCCGTGAACGCCTGCGGAGCGATCGCCATCGCCGTGTACACGACCAGAAGCATGATCGGGATGATGAAGAACGGGTTGCGCCGTAGCTGGCGCCACGCGTCGCCCCACAGGCTTGCCTGACGTATCGGTGCGTCCCCGGCGGCGGCGGTGACCGCGGACCCCGGACCAGCAGGATCCGGACCGGAAAGGGACGGACCGAGGTCGACGCTCTCGTCGCGTGGCTCCTCCAGTCCCGCAAGCTCGACCCCCTCGGCGGTCTCGAGCGGCCGATCCCGTTCGCTTGTCGAGCGATCCCGCTTAGCGACCGGCTCTAGAGGAGCGTCGGGATCGACGCCTCGGCGGGGGTCGTCAGTCATATCTGATGCGCGGGTCCAGCACCGCGTACATCAGGTCGACGATCAGGTTCGCGAACATGAAGATCAAGACTCCCGCCGTGACGATCCCGACGACCAGGGCCCCCTCCTGGCCACGGATGGCCAGGAACACCTCGCGCCCGATGCCGGGCATGTTGAAGATCGTTTCGGTCACGATGGCGCCGCCCATCAGGACGCCGAGGTCGACCGCGAGGTAGGTGAGCACGGGGATCAACGAGTTTCGCAGGGTGTGCCGGCCGACGACCCGCGCGCGGGACAACCCCTTGGCAGTTGCCGTGCGAACGTAGTCCGCCCGCAGGTTCTCACCGAGGCTCGTCCGCAGAAGACGAGCGACGTAGCAAAGAGACAGCGAAGCTAGCACCGCGGCCGGGAGCAGGAAGCCCCTGGTCCCCTCCTGGATCCCTGCGATCGGGAACCATCCCAGCTCCAAGCCGAAGATCAGCTGCGCGAGGAACCCCAGAACGAAGACCGGCACCGATACGACCGTGATCGTCGACACCAGCACGAGGTTGTCGATGAAGGACCCCCGCCGCAAGCCGGCGAGCACCCCCGCAAGAACGCCCAGGATCGCCTCGAAAACGAACGCGAACAGTGCGAGCTTCGCGGTGATGGGGAACTTCTCCTTCATTATGTCGATGACCTTCTCGCCGCGGAAGGTCTGCCCGAAGTCACCCTGGAAGAGACCGCCGATGTAGTAGGCGTACTGCACCGGCAGAGTCTCATCGAGGTGATACTCCTCGCTGAACTCCCTCTGGACCGCCTCAGACAGCGGCTTCTCGCCCGCCAGAGCCCGGATCGGGTCACCGGGTAGAGCGAACACCATCGCGAAGATCAGGAATGTCGCTCCGAAGAAGACGGGGATGATCTCCAGCATGCGCCTGATGAAGTACCGCCCCATGCACTATCCCCCTTGAGACGAGGAACGGCCGGCGCAAGGCCGGCCGCTCCTTAGATGCTATTCGATTCCTTGCAGATGCTGCTTAGGCGCTGCCGCCACCCACCACCTCGACGTCCTCCAAACGGAAGAAGCTGAAGACGTCGACGATGACGTTGCTGACGTTCGGGCCGTGACCGGCGTTCGTGACGCCGAACCACGTCGGCGTTGCGGGAAGATCCTCGAGGATCTTGTCCTCGGCCTGGTGATAGAGGCCGATGGCCTCGTCCAGGTCCTCGGTTGCGTTCGCCTGGTCGATCAGCTCCTGGGCTTCTTCGCAACCGAAGTCCTCGTAGCCGAACTCCTGGGAAGAACCCTCACAGCCGAAGATCGGCTCCAGGTAGTTCTGCGGGCTCGGGTAGTCGAACACCCAGGCGCCGCGGTAGGGGCCGGTGATCTTGTGCTGGTCTTGAAGCGTCAGGTACTCCTCGAAGGCAAGCGACTCGAACTTCACCTTGACGCCAAGGGCCGAACGGAGCTGGTTAGAGAAGGCTTCCATCCACTCCTCATGGCCCCCGTCGTTGTTGAACCACAGCGTGATCTCGTCCGGACCGCCGTTCTCGTCCCACAGCCGCTTGGCCTCTTCGGGGTTGAACGTGCAGACCTCGCCGCACGCATCCTCGCGGAAGCCGGGAACCACCGGCGAGATGATCGAGCTCGCAGGCTGGTAGGTCCCCTGGAAGATCGCGGTCGTGATGGCTTCGCGGTCCATCGCCATCGACACTGCTTGGCGCAGCTCGAGCTTGTCCCACGGCTCCTGATAGAGCGGGAACCCGATGTAACCGAAGTAGGAGCTCGGGGCCTGGATGAACCCGTCACCCAGCTCCTGCGGAGCTTGGGCAAGCTTCTCCGTCGGGATGGTGTCGGTCATGTCGAGGTCGCCGGCCAGCAGGTCGGTGTAGGCGGTGTTCAGGTCGGCGTAGATGCGGAACTCGATCGCGTCGGCGTTCGGCTCCTCGCCCGGGTAGTCGGCGAACTTCTTGACGTTGATCTCCTGGTCGTGCTTCCACTTCCCGTCCATCTCGTACGGGCCCTGCCCGATCGGCGCCTGGTTGTAAGCGTCGGGGTCATCGAAGAAGGCCTCGGGCAGCGGATAGAAGGCGCCGTAACCCACCGTCAGCGGGAACTGGCTGAACGGCTCCGACAGCGTCACCTCGAAGGTGGTGTCGTCGACCACCTTCAGGCCCGACATCTTGTCGGTCTTGGGGTCGCCCTTCTCGGGGTTCAGATCGTCGTAACCCTCGATGTTGGCGAAGAAGTAGCTGTTGAGCGCCTTGTTCTTGGCGTTCGCGGCCCAGTTCCACGCGTCCACGTAGTTCTGAGCGACCAGCGGCTCACCGTTGTGCCAGGTGTAGCCCTCTTTGATCTTGACCGTCCAGGTCTGGAGGTCTTCGCTCTCGATCGACTCTGCAACGTCGTTGAAAGGCTCTGCGGTCTCCGGGTCGAACTCGACCAGCGGGTCGAAGAGAGCCTGCAGAACCTGCGACCCACACGTCTCTTGAGTGTTGCCCGGCTGCAGGAACTGGGGTTCGCAGATCCCGACGGAGAACTCACCGCCGGTCGCGCCGCCGCCGGTGTCCCCGGTGTCGTCGGTCCCCTCCGTACCCCCGCCATCGCCCCCACACGCAGCGGCTACCAGAGCCAGTACGAGTAGCAGG
>JADDQX010000194.1 GCA_016781115.1 Actinomycetota bacterium
TCGCTACCGATCAGGCGGCTCTCCTTGCGGTCATGGATCAAGCCGTGGACGCAACAGAAGCTGCATCTCGCGGTGTTGAGGAGTACCAGTTCGATTTCAACTGGCGCTACCCGTCCTACGACGAAACCCCGGGCTGGCGGACCTTCGAAGCCGAGACTGCAGAGATCTCCGACGCCTATTCAGCGGCGCTCTCCAACTACGAGGCCCGCAAGGAGGCGGTAGTCGAGAAGCTCTCGAAGAAGAAGCCTCTTCCCGAGCTGCCCGAATAGAGACGAAGCACGCTGATCATCAATCAGGTCGGCGATGAAATTAATGAGCGAAGGGAAATCAATGCGGCGAGGCGCGATCGTTCTCACTTTGTTACTGATGTCCGCGCTGGTGTCTAGTGCGCAACCAACGCAAGCGGGCATTGCGTGCACGCCGGATACCTCAATCACGATTCAATCCGTGAAAATGCCTCCACAGGCGGAGAAGGGCAATGGGGGGACTTGTGCGGCGCGTAAGGGGTTTGGCGACCGCAGAGCGGCGGCGATAGTGATGAGTTCTTCTCCCGCGGTTGCCTCGACGTTCTACCGTGACGCGCTGGGGCGAGACGCGGTCGGGACGATGCCGCCGGTTGCGAACAGGACGACGAAGGCTCTTCCCGCCCCAGCCCTTCTGCCAGCGGACGACCTGACAGCCGCATTCCGTGCTAGTGAAGTTTCCGCAGCCTCCTATGCGCTCCATAGAGCTTTGAGCGGCTTTCGCCTTAATCAGGTTAGGAGTGAGTTCGGAGACGTAGTCAAGCCCGGGCCACGAGATCTCACATTGATGCTGCGTGACCTCGCGGTGAGAGAAGATCAACTTGACGGTGCAGAGGCCGAACTCGCGGAACGCATGCTGAGTAGGCCCACGAGCGATGAATCGGGAAGCTTCGGCTACCAAGCCACAGCCGTGGAGCGAGTGGGGTGCACAACCAACGTCTGCGTGACATGGGTGGAGGGGACCGTTGACTCGCCCCCCACCGCTGACGCGAACGGCGACGGGACCCCGGACCAGATCGAGCTGACCGCGGGTGTCTTTCAGCAGGTGTGGGATGCGCAGGTTGGAGCCCTCGGCTACCGTGCGCCGGAACCCGACTCTGCGGGACCCGACTCTCGCCTCGACGTGTATGTCTCCGATCTGGGTGCGGAAGGCACCTACGGCTACTGCTTGCCAGAACCCTCAAGCGACACTTCCGATTGGAGTGCGGCCGGGCACTGCGGAGTCGACAACGACTTCTCCACTGCACAATTTGGGTCTTCGGGTGGACCCGACGCGCTGAGGGTGACGGCTGCGCACGAGCTGTTCCACGCTGTCCAGTTTGCCTACGATTTTCTTGAGGACGCGTGGCTTATGGAGGGAACCGCTGCATGGGTCGAAGATGTCGTTTTCGATGAGATCAACGACAACTATCAGTATCTCGAGACTAGCGCGCTGGCGATCCCGCACGTCCCCCTGGATCTTGCATCTCAGGAATACGGAACCGCCTATGGCTCCTGGCTGTTCTGGCGCTTCGTAACTGAGTACTTCCAGGAGGACTTGACACAAGATCCCTCGATAATCCGGCGGGTCTGGGAACGCGCTGACGGCAGTCCCGGCGCCCCGGATGATTACTCACTGCTGGCGATCGACAACGTCCTGCGTGAACGAGGCTCTAGCTTCCGATGGGCTTTTGCAGACTTCACTGCCCTGAACAACTTTGCTGGCCCTTGGTACGAGGAGGGCGAGGGGTATGTGAACGAGGTCGGCGAACCGCCTTTCGTCGGTAGACTGCTGAGTAGGAGCAACCCCAAGATGTCGCAGGCACGTCGGCTGGACCACCTGACGAGTCATAACGTCTGGCTCCGACCCGGACGCGGACTTCTTCAGACCTCGAAGCTAGGGCTGGCGTTCGATCTTCCCGGCACGATCACCGGCTCCGAGGCGACCGTCCAGATCGTGTACTCCTCAGGCTCATTCGGTTACCGCAGTGTCAGGCTGGACTCTGGCGGGGCGGGGGTGACCCGTGTTCCGTTCGGACGGGGCCGTGTCGTCGGTGTCCTCGTGACGCTCACGAATGCAAGCAGGAGGGTCCATTCGTGCTTTCAACAGGAGACGCCGCTCTCATGCAGTGGATATCCCCGCGACGACGGACGGCCATACGTCATGGCGGCTCGCGTGTATCCGTAACAAGCGGACTCCTCTTCAGGCTGCGACCCACAGCGTTTCTGAAGAAGCCGCCCAGCAGAAGGGCGAGAGGCTGACGGGGCCGCGTTCTACGTTTGTCCGCTCGCTGGTGGTGACGTGTGTCGTGATTCGCAGGACCCACTGCTCGAACACGCACAGAGTCAACATCGAGATAGACGTAGAGCGACGCTGATGTCTCAGCTACTCCACTGCCAGGGTGACCTCATTGACAATGAGATGAGGCCCACCTGTCACGAGTTATTCCGAACGAGTTGGCAGCGTCTCTTCGGGTGCTAGGCGGACGTCGAACGTCTTAGACGGCTGTCGGGTTCCCCGGCCACTCTTGAGGCTTCGGGTTCCACGCCCTCCGCTAGTTTTGGTCTTCCGCCTGTCGCAGGTCCTTTTTCCGCCGGTCAACGCGAACTTGTCACACCCGCCTGATGAGATGCCGGCATGCGGAGGATCCCTCGACCCCCAGATGCTCTGGAGCCGGTGGTCGGGTGGCGCGCATGGACGGTCGCCCTTCGCGGGGCCAAGCCGCCCTACGAGTACTTCCTCCTCCCATTCGGCGGCCCTCACGTAATTGATCGGGCGTGGCAGGCAGGCGTCGCTGTCCCTGCGATCTGCACGTTGACGCCGTCTCACCGGCCGCCGTGGCCAGGGTGTGGATGCGGTTATTGGGCTTTGGGCTCCCTCGTTGAACTGATGGACGTCGTCCGGCCCGTGGTGACGATGCAACCGAGCATCGGTCCCGGCGTCATTGGCACCGTGAATCTATGGGGGAAGGTGGCGATCCACGAACGGGGGTACCGCGCTGAGTACGCGTACCCGAAGGAGTTGTTCATCGCGGGCGGGCTGGATCCCCATCTCGAGCGCACCTTCGTAGCGAGTGGGCTGGAGCGGTACGGAATGAGGGTTCGCGCAGCAGAGGATCTGGGTCTCGTCTTCGACCAACGTGGCTGCCCCGGGTCGCATCAGCGCTTGGCACGTAACCGGAGAGTAAGGCAGAGGAGGGTCGATGGACATAGGTAAAGAGATCGAAACGATTGTGATTGAGCCGCTGGAGACACCCGTGCCGGTGATGCCGCATGACCTTCCTGCGGCCGATCCGGAGCCGGTGCTGGTTCCAATCGAGCGGGGCTGCAGGCGTACGCTGGTCGCGGTGGATGTCCGGATGATGCCTCGATGTCCTGCGAGAGGCGGGCCTGTTGTAGCCCCGGACTGGCGAGAGGGATGACGACCCAAACCGAATTGTTGCCAGGACTGTGGGTGGATGTGCACACGACCGTCCACGAGTACTGCGTCAGAGACGGACTGGCCTATCGTTACTTCGATTTGATCGAGCCCGGGACTGACCCCGATGATCTCGCTCCCGCCGATGTCTGGATCGCCAACAACCTCAACGCCCGGGTACAGCTTGCGGAGTTTGCCGCAATCTGGGGCCGTGTGGAGGCGCACCGAGATGCAGTGAAGGAGGCGCTAAGGGCGGTCCCGGTGAGGGCGGCGATGTCGGGTGCAGATGACGCTGTGGTGCAGGCAGCGGGCACTCTCCTCGATCTCCTATGCGGCCCACGCGCCCATGGGTCACGGATTACGAAGATCCTGCACAAGAAGCGTCCCGATCTCTTCCCGATCATCGACGCCCGGGTGCAGCCGCTGTTTGACGCTGTCGTGCCACCAGTGACCGAGCGTTCGTGGTCGGAGTATTTCGCTGAAGTGGTTGGAGCCATCGGGCCGTGGGTCGACAGGAATGCACGCGTTCTTGATGAAGCGCGCGAGGGGTTCCCGGCCCTGTCGCGGTTACGTGCGTACGACATCTGTCTTTGGAGGTCTGCCGGTGCGGTTGTCCCCATAGCTGAGGTCGACGATGTCTAGGGTGGAAAACCCATAACGATCCGTGTCCTCACGAAGAGCGAGGTGCGTAGTTGTCGGACTGGGTACGAGATGAGGCGCACTCGGGATCGACTCCGGGATGAGATGCAAACCAGAGTGTGGCGGTTCCCAACACGTTCTTTTGAGCCTAAGTACACGTCGACCAAATCGCGGCGAAGAAAGATCCTAAGGAACATCGGGAAGGTTCAACGGTGAGATGAACAAGCGGCCCCTTTGGTTTTCATCCCTTTTTCTGTGCGTCGCCTTAGGTCTTCTGGCCTATTACGTGTTCAGAGTCGCTTCCGAAGCACGGTCTGCAGTAGATGTCGCTGGTTTGGTTTTCTCAGCGGGAGCCCTGGCCGTAGGCCTATATGGTGCCGTGCTCGCTTCTCTGTCGTACAGGCTGCAGCGTGGGCGCGTCCCAAGGCCTGAGTTGAAGATTGGGCTGCGTGACACAGCAAGCAAACGGCGTGTCGTACACCTGGACTTATCCGAAGTCACGTTTGACGTCGGGGGCGACCTCGAAGGACACGCCGCGTGGCTTGAGTCTCGGATCCCTAGCCGAATGGTACGAATGCTGCCAGGGGGCGTATTCGGTGGTATCACTGACGAGGATGTGCAGTCTTACCGCTCTAAGTGCCGGAAACACCTGACGGAGTACGAGGACTACCTGTGTGCTCGGGTCGCATCGAAGGCTTTTTCATCCCGGACGGCCCCACTCCTGCTCTCAGTCACAAACGTCGCGGCCGTCTCGGCCGAAGGTGCGACCCTGGTCATCGATTTGCCAACAGATGTGATGACGTTTGATGAGTCAGAATGTCTGGTGGAGCCGGATGCCCCCGATGTCCCTCAGGCTCCCAAACCGCGCTCTTTTTCGAGCCTTGGTTCCATCTCTTCCGTACTGGATCTACCGTCTCTCACGGAGCTCTACTCGTCATCCGATATTCCTGGGGACTCAAACCCACCCAGGATCGACGTCTTAAGCGACGGCTCGTCACGCATTACCTATGAAATACCGGAAATCCGTCACCACCTGGGATGGACGAATGAAGATGCGCCGCTGCTA
>JADDQX010000195.1 GCA_016781115.1 Actinomycetota bacterium
TGACCTCGGCCGACGCGGAATCGTGGGTCAACAGTAACGAGCTAGATGTCGACGACGCGCTTGAGGTGGCGACCTCGGTCCTACAACAGCCGCGCTAGACCGCGTCGTCATACGCGCGGCGCGCTAGCCGCAACGCTTCCTGAAGGGCGCCCTCTGACCGGAGCACGACCAAGACTCGGTAGGGATCCTTCCTCTCAAGGGTCTGCGCGAACTGGAGGTCGAGTACCTCGTCACCGTCGAGTCGGAACCGCAGGCGCTCGAGCCGCGGGTGCATCCGGCAGAAGGCCCCGAAACGAGATCCCTTCCGGCTGAAGTGGACGTTGCGCCACTGCAGGTTCTCCCCGCTGCCGGCCCATGCTCGCACCTCCGGCCAGGAACGCACTTCTGTGAGGAACCTCTCGAGCAACCCTTGCGCATGCAGCGAGTCGCACATGTCCAGCACCTCTTGGATGTGCACGTCCTCGGACGCGGCTGTCGCAGTTGGCGCGTCCGACGCGACCGCGTTATCCATCACGAGGGCGGGGCCTGCGTCACCGGACGCCGGCTCGGCCGGAACATGTGGTGGCGGACCCGCAGGCGCCGGTGCAAGACCTAGTCGAGTACGGATCAGGTCGAGCAGCTCGACCCAACGCGACAGATCGGTCGCCGTAGCGTGAGCACGTAGGAACTCGGGCAGGTAGTCCTTTCCCGCAGCATTGAAACCGTAGTGCCATCGGTCGAGCTGCTTATGGCGCGTCTTTTCGCTCAGGACGTTGTCTTCGCCGTATTCGGTGATGAAGGTCTGAAGGATTCCTTCGGGGAAAAGGTCCTCGGCCTCGACGTTGTCGATCCCCTTCCCAAGGAGGTCGGCGTACGTCATCACCTCGCGCCTGTTCTGGAACGAGAACCGCTCCGCAAGTAGGCGGTGGCCGCGCTTGCCGTTCTCGTCCTTGTCGAAGATGACGAGGATCGGGAGGTCTGACCCGTCTTTGAACGACAGGGCTTGCCGAACAGCGCGATCGACGCCTCCCGCGGAGACGATGTGGATCCCACTGAGTCGTCCGTCCCCTGCGACTTCGTCCGCGAGTCGCAGGTACTCCTCGTCCGTCGTGCCTTCCACCACCACGACGCCCCGCGTGTCCGCCGGAGCCCAAACCGCTCCCCCGCCCTCGACGGGCCCAGCACCGGCATCTGCCTCTTCCTCACCAACTGGGGGAGCTTGCTGTAGGGGTTTGCCCATCGCGTTCTCGATCAGGTCCAGCAGTGCCTCCTGGCGACGAGTGAAGAAGCGATGGAAGTCGTCACTCCGTAAGGCATCCGGGTCGATCAGGTGCGAGCTCAGGATCTCGTCCATGCGCGCCGGGGCGATGCGCGCCTGATGTTCGAGCTTCGCAAGGTAGCGACTGGGAGCGAGGCTTGAGATGGTCCGGTTCGTTCCCGCGGAGATGGCCGTCTTGTTGACGATGCTGTCGGCGAGCTCCTTTGGAATCCCGTTCTTCTTGCACCAATCGAACGGGAAGATGTGGTGGATCTCGATGCGGTCGTCGAAGTACCTCTGGTGGTCGATCACATCGCCGGTCCGGAAATCCTGCGCTCCGTGTTGCATGACAAGAGCGTGGACCCCCTTGTACGCGGCGCTCTGCCGGCTCTGTAATCGGCGCAACCGCACCGGCAGGAAGTTCGCGTCGACGACGGTGTCAGGTTCGGATCCCCCCTCTACCCACTCCACTAGCTGTGGCAGGTCTTTGGCGAAACGTGTCTCTGTCGCGCTCCCGTACAGCTCACCGAGGATCCCGCACCACAACCACTGGCGGAGCTTCGCTTTGATCCCGTCGTGTGCCGCCCGGTCCCCCAGCTCGGCCATAACGGCAGCGAGCGGAACCAGTTGCGTGCGGTACGGGACGTCGTCTGCGCTGAAGATTTTCTCAGCGAACAGCAGCCGCGCCGCGCGCTCGTAGCCTCGGGTGACCGGCTCGGCGAGCTCTTCGTAGTCCTGCCGATTCAGCAGCAATACGTCCTTGCGCTTCGCCGAGACCCCAGCAGCAGGCACACGCTTCTTCCGTCCGTAGGTCGCCAGCAGCGTCACTGCTTGCAGGAAGTCGTTGCTGATGTCGACCTTCGAGTTGAGGACGGGGTGCGAGCGCAGGTCCTGATCACGCTTCTCCCAGTCGTTACGGAGCCGGAAGCCTTCAGCCGCAAATGTGGCGGTCAGGAGCTCGAAGACGCTCAGAGGAACGCCGCCGGTGTTGACCTTCTCGAAGACGCGGCAGACCGCTTCCTTTGTGGTGTCCTTTCTTAGCTGGATGACAGGGACCTGGTACGAGAGGAATGGCTGAATGACCTCGTCCATGACCCGCGGCCAGTGCGTCCTCCGCTCCTCGCTGCCGCTCACGTACCCGTACTGCCAATGGAAGAGACCCGATACGTCGAATAGCAGACGGACCGGCAGGAATCCCTCCTCCCACTCCAGCTCGGGTGTCGAGACATCGATCAGTACTTGGCGCCCGAAGTCGGTCTTCACGACGCGCTCAGGTGGAACGCCCACGATCGCCTCTTCACGATCACCGTTGGGGTCCAGCGCCCGGTTGAGATCGACGTAGTACCAACGTCGAATCTCCTTGCCGCGTGAGTCGCGCGTCAGGACCGGTTCGTCGAGCATCAGTGCCTGGTAGAGCGACGTCAATCGCTGCTGTCCATCGAGGATCAGGCGTTCAGGCTCGCGCGGCGTCTGCAGCCTGACGCCTTCCACGGTCCGAGGCTGGAAGCGCACGTGCGGGTTGCCCGCCTCGAGGGTCATCACCGCGCCGATCGGGAACGAGGTCGAAATGCTTGCGAGCAGGCTGCGGAGGTGGTCGTCATCCCAGACCCAACCTCGCTGGAAATCTGGCAGCTGAACGGTGCCAGCACCCACCTGCTTCAGAAGGTCCTGTAGAGACTCCTTCGTCGAGTCGAACGTCGTGGCCACCGCTCCCCCACTCCCCCTCGTCCTCCCGTCTTCACCGATCATCGCAGGAGGTTGTGACGCGGTCAGTAATACACGCATTGAGGTCATTCCTGCCAACTACCGTCACCGGCTCGCAGGATCGTGTCGCGGAAGTACGGGAGCTCGTGCTCTCCTGGTGCCTGCTCCCTACTCGACCAGGGTCAGCTCTAGGCGGCGGCTGGCCTCGAGCAGATCGGGGTCATCCGGTGAGATCTCCTCCGGCTCGTCGGCCGCGATGGTGCCGGCTCGAAGATCGCCCAGTTCTCGAACTCGTCGCCGTAGCGAGACAAGTAGTGGATGCCGTCGAACTGGCGCTCGCCGTCAGGTGTCGAGCACTCGAAGACGATGCGGGAGATGTGCTCCGTAAGCGTGCGCCGGACCGAGCGGATCGCGGCTGCGTCGAGCTGCTCGAGCCCGAACGCCGGCAATAGATGCGCCACGCGCGTGTGCAGGAAAGCCAAGGACCGGCTGGCGCCCGCTACCGCGAATTCACCCTCGACGGCAGCTGTGCCGATGCGCCGCCCCTGGAGCCAGTCGCGCAACACCAGCTCGCCCGGTCGCAGGGCGTGGTCGACCTCGTCCTCTTCCAGCTCGATCTCATCCAGACCCTCGATCACCTTCGGGTCGGCGGGAAAGCGTCCGAGCGTCTCCATGAAGCAGGCGAGGCGCTGTGAGCTCGCGTACAAGACCCGGTACTCGGATTGGGGATCGTCCCACCGGTTGCCGAAGGTGTCGGAGCGCGCGTAGGACCAGTCGGTCCAGACCCAGGGGTCCGGCGCTCTACCGAGCCGGTGCAGCCGATCCGGTGGTGATGTTGCCTCCAGGTCGCAGGTCATCCCCCAACGACGAAGGCGCGCGCCGCGGCGAGGACCTGGGGTCCGACCTCGCCCAGGTCCTCTTCTCTGAGCAGTCGCGCGGGTGCACGGTCGTCTAGCTGGGGGTTGAGGCCCTGGAACCACGATTGGGCGACGCTCGGGGCGTCGTGGTCCGCGATGAAGCTCGCGATATGGAAGGCCACGCGCAGGCGAGGCTCGATCACCTCTCCCCTCTTCGCCGCGGCACCTTCAGCCCATTCCCGCACGGTCCGGGTTTCCCCGACGCCGGCGATGTAGGCGACCAGGCGAGGGCCGAGCAGCTCGCGCAGCTCTTTGACCACGACCGGGAACTCAAGCCGGGTGGCTTTGACGTGAGCTTCAAGATCCGGGCGAGACGGGGTCGAAACCGCCATCGAGGGCCTCCTTGTCCGCGGGATATCCACGAGTATCCCATCGCAAACCCACACGTAAGTCTACCCTCTTCCGTTGGAAATCCGGGAGAAACGTTTTGAGGGCGGCGCCGGCCGACGACGAGAGGCGGCCTCGGCGCGCTCTACTTCCCAGGTAGCCCTTGTCCGCCAAGGCGCTTGTGATCCAGCCGGGCGTCGCCTCGGTATCCGCACTCACGGTCGGCGTGTCGGCTCCAAATACGGTACTGCGTGCCTACAGCGTATTGACCCCATCCACAGCCGGAATCACACACCTTCGGTGGCGCCATCGTCGCTCCTCCCGCGGAGCATTCGATGGAGATCAGCTCATCCGGGGACCGACTCGCAGCGCGCGCTCGGCTCGCATTCCTCGGCCCCTGCTCCCAGGCTGGGCAACAATCCGCCCGCAATGCGTGTCTTTCGTGTCCTAACGGCAAGGGCCGTTCGACGTGCTTCACGGGGATTGGGGTGAGGACGGGCCTTGGGCTCTATACCCGCAACGGGGGCATCGCCCTGAAAACCCGTGTAGGGGTCGAAGCTGGTGTTGGAGCCAAGACGTGTAACGGCTCCTGTGCACGCAAGGGCCTGCAATGGGGTCAACCCACGTGATGACGCTCTTGCACGCAACGCTCGTCATGGAGTCAAATCCGGTCTTGTCGGTGTTACGTGTGTATGCTGCTGTTACTGGTGTTACTGCCAAGGAGGGCAAGACGTGCGAACGATCGCCGTGATGAATCAGAAGGGCGGGGCCGGTAAGACGACGACCGCGGTCAACCTCGCCGCGGCTCTGG
>JADDQX010000196.1 GCA_016781115.1 Actinomycetota bacterium
CGCCACGTGAGGGTTCCGCCACGGCAGCGCACCGCAGGCGACCAGCAGCTCGCGCAGGTGCGCTACGGACTTATCGCAGCCGAAGCCGTCGAGGGTCTCGTGCGTCAAAGCAAGTTCGCCTGACACGAGGCGGTGCAGCACCTGAGCGGCCTGGCTGCGACGCAGCCACACGAACGTCGTCTGGGGGTTCTTCGTCGCAAGCAGTGCTCGTCCGATCGGCTCGGCCCACGACGCCACGGTCCCCTTGGGTGAAGTCAGAAGGTCCTTTATCTTGCCGGAGGCGAGACAGCGGTCGCAGGTGGGCGTGCCTTCGCGCACGTAGCGACAGGGCGCCGTCGATCCGCACATCGCACAGATCGTGACAGGTCCGCCGTAGCAGCTCGTACAGAGATCGATGTTGGCCGCGGTTGCTCGTTTGCGGACCGTCCGCCGCCGACCACACCCACCGCAAATGCGCTCTGGGAGGCGGTAACACTGCCGGCAGACGTCGATTCCCGAGCGCCGGGCATGAATCGACGCAATCTCCCCGCAGCGACTGCAGGCTCTGGCGATGCTCAGCGCTTTGTGGTCACCCGCGCCGCCCGCGGTTTACGGGCATGTTGCAGTGAGGGCGTCGCGGCCTTCTTCTGTTTCGCCGGAGTCGCGACAGGTTCGATGAGGTCATTTGGCGTGCACTCCAGGATGTCGCACAGAGCGACCAGCGTCTTAAGCGAAAGTCGTTCTGGGCTTTGGACCACGAGTCGGTAGACCTGGGCGGGAGACAAGCGAACGCCGCGCTTCGCGAGGAGGGTCTGCAGATCGGTGGTCGCGAACATGTCCTTGGTCGCCATCAGTCTGCGCAGATGCCACCGGTAGCTCAGCTTCGTGGCCATGATCACTCCTCTCTGTCATCCTTCGCGTCGAAGGCGCGCGCGAGCGCTCTGTTCAGCACCCGGTTCTTGTAGTCGGTCGTTACCCCCGTGTAGATGGCCGTCGTGCTGGCCCACTGATGGCCCACCTGCTGCTGGACGAACAGGGAGTCGAATCCGTCTTCGGTCAGATGCGTGACGTAGGCGTGGCGCAGACAGTGAGGATGCAGCTCGGCAGGCAGCCCCAGCTCAGCGCGGTATTCGGCGAAGCGGGCGTTGATGTATCCGGGGGAGATGCGCCGCCGCCTCTCGGTCGGCCACAGCGCGCTGTCGTGGTGCTCGTAGAGGGGCCGGATCTCTTCGATGTATTCGCCGATGACCTCGGGCGCCCAGTCCATGACCGTCAGCACCGTGCGGCGCCGGGGCGTGCCGCCCCTCGTCGCCTTGCCGTAACGGACCGAGAGCTTGCCGTAATCGCCGAATCCGGGAACGGACGCGTTGGAGAGGAAGTCGGTGACGTCGAGCATCGCGGCTTCGGTTCGTCTGAGTCCCCAGGCGTACATCGTCTTGAATAAGGCTGCGTCCCGGAAGGCGGTGAGCCATCCCTTGCGGCCCCGGCTCCGGGCGAGTGTTGCTCGTTCGTCGGCATGATCCAAGAAAGCCTGCAGCTCGTCACGGGTGAACGGTCGACTCTCGGGTCGCGCCTCGAGCTCGCTCCTGTGGGCGGCGGTGTTCCATTCGTGACAGATCTGGACGGGATGAGTCCCAAAGCGTTCCTCGCACTCCGCGGTCCACCCGTAGCTGGGACTCGTGAGGTAGGTCATGAAGAGCGCAACGAGCTGGTGGTAGTTACGGAGAGTGGAGTGGGCGCAGCCGTTCTCGAGGAGATGGTTCGACCACTCCTCGACATCGCCCGGCGTCCACTGCCACGGGTATTCGTTTGTAAAGCTTGCGAAGGCGCGCACCGTGCCCGCCCGGTTGTTGATCGTGGAGGCTCTGAGAAGTCGACTCTGTTGCTGGCGCTGCCAGCCCTCCAGCATGGCCTCGAACACCGATTCCTCAGGGTGCAGCAGGGTGGCTCCCGTGACGAGCACAAGACGCGCTGCTCCGGCAGCCACATCGTCCCGTCGGGCCATCAGAGACGACTCCTGGGCCGCAAACGCATGTGAAGGAATCTTTCATCTAATGCAAGCGGGGTCAAGGATTCCAATCAGAGTGGGAGAAGTTCGTCCCTCTTGCCTCAGCGCGTTAGATCAGACGATTCGTCAGGACTGCCTTGGCAGGGCGATGGGCGGGGAGGCGAATCCTTCATCTGATGCAATTTTGCGAACCTTCTTCAACAACCACCTGATGATCTTCCTCCAGCGCCCCGACGCGACCATGGTCGCTGGCTTCAACCGCTGGAAGTCGCTCGGACGCTTCGTGAAGAAGGGCGAGAAAGGCATCACGATCTTCGCTCCCTGCAAGTACAAGACCAAGATCGAAACCGAAGACGGCGACGAGAGAACGATGCAGCAGGTCCGCGGGTTTCGCGTCGTGCACGTCTTCGATATCTCGCAGACCGAAGGCGAGGAGCTCCCCGACCTCGACGCGGTGCGTCCGAAGCTCCTGGACGGTGACGCGCCCGAAGGCATATGGGATGTGCTAACGGCGCATGCTCAGTCGATCGGCTACGAGGTCGTCCGTCACCAGCGGGGGAGCGAGAACGGCTACTGCGATTTCATGACGAAGCAGATCGCGGTCCGCCCCGACGTTTCCACGGCGCAGGCGGTCAAGACGTTGATCCATGAGCTTGGTCACGCGCTCCTTCACTCAGAAGGTCCTGTGGCGAGCCGTGAGGTTGCGGAGGTTGAGGTCGAATCGGTCGCCTACATCGTGTGCGACGCCTTGGGTCTCGAGACGGGCGACTACAGCTTCCCCTACGTCACCCGCTGGTCCGGAGGCGAGCTCTCCCTCGTGAGGGACACCGCTGACCGGGTGGTCGAGTGCGCCTGCAGGATTCTCGGTTCGTTGCTGGAACACCAGGGGCTCACTGGCCCGTCTAATCTCCCAACATGAGGAAAAGGTGGCTGTATCTCGCCGTCTGCCTGGTTCTTGCGCTGGCTGGCTGTACGGATGAAGAGCCGGCACCTCCCGCGCGGGAGGAGTCACTTTCCTCGTTGCCTGCGTCTCCTCGCCCTACGGCGGCTTCCGATGAAACCGTGGCGAGCTGCGGCTCCACCGATGTACCGCCTGGGCTCAGCGTTTCGGAGCGAGATGCGATCCAGATCGCGTTCGGTGCTCGGAAGAAAGCGACCTGTGATCGCTTCGAAACGTGGCTGCGTGACCGTGATGATCGTGCGTACTGGGAGGTTCGCTTTCACCCCGGAGGGGGTCCGGGTGTGAGTACATGAAAGGCGTGTACGCAGGCAGTGGGGAGCTTCTCCCAGGTGTGTCGGCTGTCTGCGGTGGCGCGTCGGCATAGCGGCGGCGGTGCAGGCGACCGAGCGCGGAAAGCCAATGACTTCTGCGAAGACGCGGTGTCGCTTTGCACGAGGCCCTTGGTAAGCCGACGGCGACCTCGGTATCGCATTTGCTTCGCGGCCGTGGGCATGGCACTCCACCTACGTGCCGACCTCGGCTGCAGGAGTTGTCGTCAATCCATAAGCCGCAAGCTGCGCACGATCCCGCAAAAGAGGAAGGAGCGTGAATCGGTGGATTCGAACCATTGATCTGTCTCGGTTCGGAGCCAGGTTTCACTTTCTTCCAATGTCTCTCGGTCGAGTGACTCGGCTTCGATCGTGTTGCTGTTTGAGAGTAGGTACGAGATGAATTCGTCCTGTGTGAACCTGATCTCGTCGTCATAGACGAACGGCGCTAAATGATGGAATCGCGGCGCCTCGGCCAGCGGTTCGTCTGGTCTTGGCCCGTGCGATGGTGTCGGATATCTCTTTTCGAATCTCTCCTCGAGCCACTCGTCGATAGCTGGTTCGTCGATGCAGCCTTTGAATGGATGGTCGTAGAGAAAAAGGCATTCACCTCGCTGGAGAACCCGAGCTACCTCGTCGAAGAAGTCTCCTTGCCTGAACCAATGCACACCTGACGCTACGGTCACCAGTTCGAAGGTCCGTTCGTTGAAGGGCAGTGTTTCGGCTTCGGCGACGCCGTAGAGAACATGGGGCCGAGCGGGGGCAGCAGCAACCATCGCCTCGCTAGCATCGACCCCGACGACTAGCTGCGCATGATCCGCGAGGGCGATCGTGGACAAGCCGGTACCGCAGGCGACATCAAGGACACGACCAACGTGTGTTTTACCGAGGACCGACAAGATCCGGCCGGTCGCCTGCGGGTGGTGGAAAGGACGCCCCCTCTGGTATCGCTTGGCGGCTGCTGCGGTGTCGAAGGGGTTTTGCACCATCACTTGATGCTAATCCTGCGCCTGGAAGGCGCTTCGTCTTCAGGCGGCGACTACAGCTTCCCCTACGCCACCCGGTGGGCTGAGGGATCACCCGACCTCGGCAAGACCACAGCGGAGCGAACCATCGCTTGTGCCAAGCAGATCCTGCAACGACTGGAACCTAAGGATCGAACGAAAGAAGCAGTGTGCTAGTCGTGCGGGGTCCGGTTCGTCCGGGCGATCGCGACCACCGCTACTGAGACGGCAACGATGATGCCGACCCTGGTCATGGCTCCAACGTCGGGCTTGTCGGTCATGATGCCCTAAAGGGCGGCGACTGCAACTCCGGGGGGTAAGCCGTAGCTCAGTCCAAGTCCGAAGCTGCCGAGAACGGGTCGCGGTGCCATCTAAGGATGATCGTACTCACCCCCTGGGCCCAGGGCGGCGTGGAACTGGTCACAGCCTTGGTTCAACGGGTCCATCTCCTGCGTCCGCTACTTTCCGGTTCGCTACTCTCCATGGGTTGCTTCGGCAGTGCTCTAGGTCGCTCTATGAACAGAGGCTTCGTCGGCTATTTTGCTCATCGCTCGGAGCGCGCCTGTTCCTGATTACCTCCGATAGGTGCGAGCGCACATCGAGTTAGTCGAGGAGAATCACTAGGTAATTGGCAGACGTCTTGATTCGCCTCGTCGCGTTACTGCTGATGGTGGCCACTATCGCAGTGCTGGTACGCGTTGCTCGACGCCAAGAGGCACGTCCGTCACTTGAGAAGTTTCGACGGATCGCATTTACGGTTCCTCTGCT
>JADDQX010000197.1 GCA_016781115.1 Actinomycetota bacterium
GGCCACAAGGACCATCGACTGCAGCCATGTGTAGGGCGGTGACGTCACTCGGGCACCTCCCGCGGCCCCCACACCGCGCAGCCTTAAGCGGCTGGCGCTTCGATCGTTGGCGTCAGCGCAACGGTATCGGGGCAGCCTGAAGCCGCCGGACCGGGACTGCGGCCAAGTGGATCCCATCGGGTTCCTCAACGCCCACGGAGGCGCAGCTGCCGTTCGAAAGGCTGACGAAGCGGCGTCGGGCTCGGCAGGCTGCTCAGCCTGTGTCCACAGGTGCACTTCCCACCTGTCGGACACTTGTGTTGACGCCTTCGCGAAGCTGAAACTCGAGTTCTATTGCGATCAACAGGTCCTGTCGCAGGTCCAGGAACGCTACGTCGTCACCAGAGAGCAGTGCCTCCGCGGCCTGCCTGCTTATTCCGTGCGAAGCGAGGACGTCGAAGGCTCCACGTGCAGCACAGTGCTGTACCCATGGTTTGAGGGAGCCCCTCACGGCCTCAGGCGGACGAAACATCCTATTTGCCGGCCGTGCAACCAGCTCTTGAGGCAGTTGCTGGAGTATTCGCCCGACCGCCGCAGGACCCTTCTCTACAAGGCTTCTACCAAGGTCTCGGACAGGATCTCCATCCAGGGACTTCGGTTCTAGCGAGAGCATGACCAGCAGGAGGGACCTGGTACGTGCACTACGCATATCGAAACTCGTTGGATGCGGAAGTGCGCGTGCCTCCTGGTCGAAGGTCGCCAATACCACAGGCCGTTCCGACGCCGCAGTAGCCAGATTATGCCTGAACTCATCAATCAGTGAGTTCACACGCGAGGAGTTAGCGCCGCCGAACCAACCTGAGAAGGATGACACCCAGAACCATCGGCGCAAGACCTCCAATTGCGCGGAGCTCGCCTGGGCCTGGCGGTCAAAAAAAGCACTGAGCAGCACAAGTTGCAGACTATAGGGCAAAAGGCGGCTAGTTGTGACACCGACGCCTTTGAGGAAGCCGACCGCGAGATCTAGGCTGACACGAGTCCGGTCGACACCGACCTGCATTCGCGTCAGAAGTTCGTCGCGGCGCTCCGAGGTGAGACGGGTCCAATCAGTACGATAGATGTCCTCGTCGAGATTTGCCAAGATCGCACGAAGGATCGTCGTCCGGTCGATATCGCTGTAGTCCTGTTCTGCGAGCTGCTCCGCTAGTCCGTCGATGTCCGCGGCGAGGTCGAATTCGCGTCCGTCGGTCCGTCGATACATCAACGCACTTACCATCTGGTCAGGGGCCATCGCCTGACCCTTGCTGTTGAGGCGTGCGAAGATTTCGACCGCTTCAGACAGTCCGGTCTGCCGAATCCGGATAACCGGCACGCGGTAGTGCTGGAAGGATCGGGCGACACGGCTGATGTCTGCGACGGCTGCATCGGCGAGATTCGGCCGGTCGGCGAGTTCTCGTCGCAGACCGTCGACCGCCGTGAAGAAGCGAAGGGTGTCTAACAATGACGTGAGCGGGAATAGCGTCGCATCTGCGGCCGCTGCCGCGGGGACATGCTGGAACCGCTGTGATTCGATGCTCCAAGCCAAGTCCCAGCGGCCGGGATCGTCGTCCACAGAGGCAAGCTCTGCGCCATCCCGTGCAACGAGTGCACCGGCAAGCGTCGAGAGGCGCTGGTGCCCGTCCAGGAGGTAACCGACTTGCTGCTCGCCAGACGGCTTGAACCGAAAGGGTCCTAGGCGGTCGAGTGTCGGTATAGGCTCATCGGTTTCCCATACGAGGAGACTTCCGATGGGGTACTGCTTATGAACCGAGTCCAGCAGATCCGTCATTTGATCCCTACGCCAGATGAAGGGACGCTGAAAGCGAGGGATTCGTAGACGACCGTCCGTTAGTTCCTTGAGCAACTCATATAGGAAGACGACTTCAGGGCGTACTTCTACAGCTGCTGTCGCCGCTGGACCGGTCACAAGTTCTCCTCGAGAAGCGTAAGCAGCGCCTCTAGTTCATTGGCGTGATCTCGCTGGCGCAGGTCCTTGGTCGTGACGGTGTGGTAGAAGTTCCGAAGAAGGTCCTCCATGAAGTCTCCCAAGCCGGCTCCAATCGGAATATCACTGGCATAGAGACTAGCAGTGCGAGCCTTCTCCGCTGCGGTCAATCCCTGCTTCATCGGATAGTGGTCATATGCGGCCGGCGCCAGCTTCCATAAGGCGGCGACGGCTGCCACCTTCTCCCTCCTCACCTCGCTGACTACCTGAAGGGCTTGAACGGGGATGTAATTCTCTATGGAGCGCTTGTCGAGTACGTGCACCGGTACGCCAGCCGCCCTACCGGCGTCCTGCACGAGTCTGGCGTTGTGCGAAATCTCTCCCGGCTGCGTGCCGTCACTATCGCACAGAACCACGATGCGGGCCGGCGCGCTACCGCTCGGCCGCGAGCTGGCCCGCTCCCCATGAAGGCGCATCAGCTCCTTCGGTAGCTCACCGATCCCGCCGGCTTGACGCACGTCGAGGTTAGGTTGCGCTCCGACGAAATGCCGCCGTAGGCCTGGCCGGAGCTTGTCGACTACAAGGCGGAGGAACCCGCCGTCAGTGGAGGCGTTCTCTACGAGCACCATGGTCTGAAGGCCGCAATAGGTGGCTATGGCCTGCGGATCGCATGTGCTGCAGTTCGTCGGCCGCACCCACTGTCGGTTCGCCTTGGTAGCGTTCTTGTAGCTTTGACGGACCATCTCACCATAGAGGAGCCACAAAGTACCCGGAATCAACCTTGCTAGCTCATCCGGAGCCGGATATGCTATCTGATGCTGTTGGCGAGCAACGCTCAGGAGCACTTGGTTGAGTTGTACTTCGCGACCTGACGAGAACAGTGGGCAGCTCGGATCGAAGGCAAGGATCATTACTGCTGCAGGCTAGTAGCGTCGAGCACGGCGAGCTTAGCGGCGAGGATCGCTTGTGCTTCGTCGACATCGGCCTCGAAGACACCAGTCGGCCAACCGCTGACGCCTCCAGTCTCGTCAATATGAATCTTGCGGACGGAGTGGTCGTGGTCTACGTAGTATAGATTCACGTCCGCGTTGTTCAGGCGACCCTCCGCCACACGGCGCCGTAGCCGCAGAACAAAGTTCTCGGAATGCGTCTCGACGAGGACCGGACAGTTGGATGAGGCAGCGACGGCGAGGTCGGCCAGTGCCCCATGTGCCGAGGGGTGTAGGTGCGCTTCCGGTTCTTCGACGGCGATGATGGTTGGCTCCAGCTTGCGCAGCTCAACCGCCTTCAGCAACGTCGCGAGACCTAAGGTCGACTGCGTGCCCCTGCCTGCACTAGCAAGATTGACGGTGCGATCTGCTTCTGTGGCGAGCATGCGGAAGGCTAAGTTGGCGCGATCTAGATCGATGGACAGGCCGTCGAGTTCCTGCCTGAACCAGCCGTCGACCGCCTGAAGCAGCGATCGGTCCTGAAGTAGATGGTACGGAGCTTCACGGATGGACCAGGAAGCAGCTTCCCGCGCTTCGTAAATACTTGCAATGGCGGGACGAGCGCTGGCGATATGGATGCAGCCGGCTGACAACCGACGCAGCTCTTGGCGGTGACGCAGGAGATCCTTTTGTGCGCTTGCATCAAGGCGTGTGAGCGCTGAATCGACGTGCAGCTCACCCGCTAGCAGAGAGTACTGCATCGGGTAATGGATGGAGTCCATCTCGAGGTCCGCAATTTGTACGTACTCGACGCTGCCCGACGTCAACAACTGAAGCTCGATACCGAGGTCGTGTTCGTCTGCCCAAGCGACACCGAAGCTGACCGAAGGGTGGGCCTGATCTGCGGTCGCAAGCTCGCGGAAGTTGCCCCCAAAGGCTATCTCGTTGGCTGAGAGGACGAAACCACGCTCGCTGGCGAGGCTAGCAAGCGCAAAGAGCGGAAGTCGACTCAAGGTCGTCTTGCCGCTGTTGTTTCGGCCGAACACGACGGTGATCTTCCGAAGCTCCAGCTCAGTCCGCTCGGAAAAGGCGCGGAAACCTCGGCACCATACGCGCTCCAGGGACATGCCGTCCTCCGCGAAGTTGGGGCCATATGGCAGGGGATGTGCGACGTTAGTCGATGCTTGAAGGCTATGTGCAGCCGGCACGGCGCGCGCTTCGCACATCCCCCGCGCGTGCGTCGAGTCGAGGTAGAGCGCTTCCCGCTGGGGACCGCGTCCGCCGGCTGGTGATCGTCCTCGCGCTCGTACGCGCGTGACCCGCGTGCGCCCACATACGGCCCGGGCTGAGCGCTGTCCGCGCACGAGCGCGCGAGGACAGCGCGGCCGTGCGACAGCGGACCGTGGCAGCTGAGGACAGTCAGCGTCGTCCCGACCGGCGGGGGCACGTGTGACGGAGGAGACGCCGAGGGCCCCGCCCTGGCGACTAACTGTACGAAAGGCCTAGGTGTAGGACCAATAGGCGCTGAGGTGACACTTTCACCCGCCTCCCGGACATGTCCACCGCTCCGACGCTCAGTCTTCCGAGCCGGGTCCGCGTCCTTCCGCGAGCACTCCGGCATCACGGCCCGCGCGCCAGCCACCCGTCCCGCATGACTGCGGCCGATGGCCGGTCCGCGCGGCGACACCGTCCGTCACCGCTCGGCATGCGCGTGAGCATTGCGAGCTGGACAGGGCTCTTAGGTGCAGGAGCTGCTGGGCGACGGACTGCTGCTGTCGCAGCTCTGCTGGCATGCGGACTGTCTGCTCGAGGAATGCGGGCTCTTGCAGGTATCGCCGGTTCGTTGCTCCTGGTGATGCGCGGCGGCAGAAGTCAATGAAGGCGTCGGACGCTGTGAAGAGCTGCAGCAGGCGCGCGTCGACTCGTGTCTCGTCGACGTCGTAGGCCCAAAAGTTGCCGGTGATGATGGCGCCGTCTCCTTCCGGCGGGATGACGCCGAAGGCGCCGTTACGGGCGTCGATCTTGCTGACGAGGAACTGGCCCTCCTGGACCTCGAATTGTCTCTTGCCGGACTTCCGAAGATCACGAGCACACGAGCGGCGAAGA
>JADDQX010000198.1 GCA_016781115.1 Actinomycetota bacterium
GAACCAGAGGCGGTCCGTCGGGACCTACGAGCGCTCGAGCCTGAAGCAACCGCGATTCCGCGCGCCCCGGATCGCCGCTCATCCTCTCTGCCTGCGCTAACTCGTTGAGAACGTTGGCGCGGTCCAACTCCGAATTAGCGACGCTCCCGAGCTTCTCGAGTGCGCCCTCGAACGCATCGCGCGCAGCGTCCAGGTCGTTCTTCTCCAACAGCATGATTCCTCGGTTCATCTCGGCCCAGGCTGCACCGAGATGCCAGTCGATCTTCGAGAAGTAGTGCTCTGCTTTGCGCGCTGCCTGGATGGCGTCTGCATGGCGGCCTTGCTGCAACAGGGCGCCACCCACGTTCATGTGGATGCAGGCGAGCTGGGCCGGCTCCTCGATCAGCGCCGCTAGCGCGAGGCCGAGTTCAGCTTCACGCGCCGCCTTCCCGCGCAATCCCAGAGAGAGATAGCAGGCAACTAGTGCGCCGTGGGCTCTCATCATCGCGATCGGGTCCGCGTACCCACCCCTGTCGAGCTCGTCGAGATAGTCGTCCAGTAGGTGAATCGCCAGGCGAGGGTCCCCCAACGCGAGGTGGGCTCGCGCGATTCCGACCACCGCCTCGTAGCGGAGGTGTGGCGGATCTTGTCTCCAAAGCGCCTCGGCTTCTTCGTATCGGCTAAGAGCCAGGTCGGGCAGGTCTTCGTGTTCCGCTAGGACGGCCAGAACGCACAACGCCCCTGCTTCGAGTCGTCTCAACGCCTCAGCGTTCGCTTCCCGTCGGACGGAATCTGCATACTCCTTCGCCCGTTCACGGAACCCGTGATGCAGGAGGCGACGCGCTTCTTGCAGGTCGAGTTCCAACCTTGCCTCGGTGGCAGCCGTCCGACCCGTCTTGAGCTCGCTCGGCTCGACCCCTAGACGTTGCGCCAGGTGCTGGAGTGCTTCTTCCGAGGGTTCCCGCTTGCCTGCCTCGATCAGAGATAGGTATGAAGCTGATAAAAGCGGCGCCGCAACCTCCCGCTGGGACAGGCCCCTCTGGACCCTGAGGTCCCGCAACCTCGCGCCTAATGAACTGCCGCTGTGATGCATCAGCGAAGCGTAAGCGGCTTCGGGCTGACTGCAGTAGAGGCATGGTATGACTCTAGGGTGTGACAAATAGTCACAGCGGATGACAGCGACGGGAGGGTGTCGATGCGTAAGCGGATCACTCTGATCTTGATCTCGTGCGTGAGCGCGCTGATCTTGGGAGCTGCGCCTGCGGCGGCTCAGGACTGCGTTCAGGTGTTGCAGTACAAGTACTGCCTCTAGCCAGCGATGAGCGGGCGTCCGATGCGCGCCGAACCGGCCGTCATGAGGCGGATGCCGACGACGATCTCCGTTTCGTCGCTCGCTGGGCGGAATGGGTCGATAGGGGACCGGCGCCGCCCGATGTACCCGAGCCGGCGGATGGGCGGGGGTTTCTGGGATCCAGGCGCAGGACCCTCGTCGGGGTGAAAGGGGAAAACACCTTGAACACTGCGGCGTGTGAAGCGGCGGAGACCGATTGGCGGGATGCTCGTGGCGTCGCCAGGCGCTTGCGCTGGCTCATGTTTGTTCTTGCCCTGGTCGCGACGGCGGCGATCGTATACGCGATTTATCTAGCCACGCAATCGAGGCCCAGCGAGGCGCTACTAACTGGAGTGGGGTCCGCTGTAACGGGCGGGGCTGCTCTGTTCGTTAAGCAAGAGCGAGATCGTGCTGATCGCCGTTCTGACGCTGCCCTTCGGCGCGTTCGGGAGTACTGCGGCGAGCAGCGCGCCCACATCCTGCTTTCGGAACCGACCTGATGCTGGTTGTTCGTGTTCAGCAGAGGGGTGCGGCATTCGCCCCGTGGCATCGGAGCGGCATCCATGGCCACAACGGCTGCATCCCGAGGACGTCGACAAGGCCGGTATTGGGCGCGCGCCGAGGACAAGTACCGCCCCTTTCATCAGTCATCAGGAGACACGGGTGATCTATAAGCAGAAGAGGTATCTAGGCAGCGCGGGTTCGCTTGAGGCTCAAGAAGCCAACGTGGAGGCTGCTGATAACCGTCACCTTGATGACGTCAAACCGGACCAGCGCAAGTGCCACGACATCCTCTCTAAGTCGGATCGTCACCGGCCGTACGACGACCGGTCCTACTGGTTCGACGGCGCACCCCGCTGATGGTTCTGTTGATCAGCTACGACCTCAACGGTAGGGAACGGCCGTCCTCATACACCGCGGTGAGAAGGGTTATCGAGGGGAACGCGCGCTCCTTCAAGAAGCCGCTCTACTCGCAGTGGCTGGTGGAGACATCCCGGCCCATTGCGTGGTGGCAGTCCACGCTTGTCGAAGTAATCGATCCAGACGACAGGTTGTTCATCTGCGCGGCGCGCTGGTCCGAGTGCGACGGCTGGCTTAGCCAGGATGTGTGGGACTGGCTCAGACCGCGCGCGCGGTAGAGGGTCCAGTGAGGAACGTCCACCAGCGAGAGTCAGTAGGCGTCCTCGCGGGCCGTGGATGGCGATGGAGAGGAGCGCTGGATGTCTGGTCGAGATGATTTTGTGAAGGTGCATATCCGCTGTAACCGGTGTGGAAATCTCATCGACAGCGCGTGCGTGCGTGTGGATCGCAATGTTCCCGCGCGCTTCCGATGCCAACCGGGCGGAGGGAGAGGCGGGGGAAGCCCACAGATCCGATGCCCAGGCTGTGGAGGCCCTTGCTTCGAGGACTTCCGAGAGTTGGAACGGGCGGTAGCCGCCGAGCTCGGCGGGGGTTGGGGGCGCCACCGGAAGCGCGGGGCTGTGTTGGTTGAGTGCCGCGGGTGACGACCGAGAACGAGGCGGATTCGATCATGCGGAAGCAAGAAGTGCTTGCGGCGATCGAGAAGATGATCTTTCCCCCAGGTATCAATGACGCAGTTCACACGTTAGCGGATGCCTTGCCTGACATTCCTGCCTACGCGTTTTATCCATCCTTCCGCTGGGTCGATACCGCGTCACAATCTCGAGAGGACGTCGTGCTGCTACTAACGGCATCGTCGCTGGTTCAGTGCCGAGTTAGCACCGACGGTTTCGAGGTTGTCGACTATCGCGGACGGGATGTGCGGCAAGACGCTCGCAAGGTCGAGATCGCGGTGTGGCCTGTGAACAGCATTCGGCGCCTGGTCCTCGGACGCGTCGAAGGTGCTCGCGCGCGGCATAGCGAGGCGCCCTTTGAACATAGCACTCGGGTTCAGTTTGGAGACGGCGGGTCCGGAGACGCGATTGTTCTGCCCTTCGGCCATGATCTTCTCGGGGCGGATCAGAATGACAAGGCGGATGTGCACGAGCGTGTAAAGAGATTTGGAGACGCGCTGTTGAAGCTGGTGGCAGGAGGAGTGAGACCTTGAAGGTCTTCATCTCGTCGGTTCGGCGCGGTCTCGAGGATGAACGTGACGCCCTTCCTGGGCTCATTCAGGCTTCGGGTCACGTGCCGAAACGGTTCGAGGATTACACGGCCTTACCGGTCCCATCGAGGCAGGCGTGTCTGGATGGTGTCGAGGATTGTGACGTCTACTTGCTTCTCCTTGGAGAGTTCTACGGAGATCCTCTTCCGGACACGGGTAAGGCGCCAACCGAGGAAGAGTTTGTGGTGGCGCGACGCCGGAACATTCCGATATTGGTGTTTCGCAAATCAGGTGTGGTCCCTGAAAAGGTGCAAGAAGAGTTCATCGAGAGAGTGGAGGCTTATGCGACGGGGCGCTTCCGCGCCTCGTTCGAGAAGACGGAGGGCCTTCTGGTTGCCGTCGTAGCGGCCCTGAGAGCTCTCGATGCTCAGAGTTCTCCGTTAGTGTGGAGCTCCGCGATTGGTCTTCCGCGGGTTCAGTGGATCTTCGAGCCTGATCGCTCGCGCGGATTCCTTTCCTCCAGCGGGACGACGTTGGAGATGCATCTCCTCCAATACGGGCCCTCCGACCGTCTAACGCTCCGTTCACTCGAAGCGATGGTGCGTTCAGTCGCCACCTTGGGGCGCGACCTGGACCACTTCACCGTCGGCGACGCTCTCGACACTGGCGTCGTGGACGACAAGCTCGTTGTGCAGGTTGCGGGGTCGGGGTCGTACGGCGATCGAGGTATCCGTATCTCGCGGGACCGCCACGTTGCTGCCTGGGAGACGCTGCCGCGGGACAACCTCGGGGTCATCATCGATCCTCGCGACGTAGAGGCTCGGCTGGTTCGCCTCGTGACCTTAGCGTCCCAGACGAACATCCATCAGGGCCAGGTCGCGCTAGCAGCGTCGCTAGGTCCGTTGGACTTCACGGTTGAAGGCGTCGCGTCTGATTTCGGACGCCGATCGAGCACGACTCTGCGGATGAGCGGTCAGGCGGCGGCTCGCGCTGAGCCACAGGACCTTGTTACCGGCGACGCGTTATCGCGCGGCGCGCCTGAGATCGCATCTGAGATCACTGCTCGATTGATGCAAGCCTACAGAGCAGAACCGAATTAGAAGGAGGTGGAGCTAGAGATGGATATGGAACGAACAACCCTTGACTATCCCTGGTCACGGATCGCGACGAGGAACTGCCCGGTTTGTCGGCTGGGCGGTGGCGAGTTGAGGGTACGGCCGCCAGCTGTAGTTCGCGTGGGTGTCAACGAGGAGAAGCTCTTGAGGCTGACCTGCCACACCTGCGGGTACACGATGCTCTTCGACGTCGGCGTTGCCGAAGCGAGACCGTATCCTGACGGGGCGACCCACGAGCGGCTGCCGGAGCTGTAGCGATCAGACCGTCGCTGCACGAACTCAGAAGCAGACAGTTGCCGCAGACGTCGGAGAGGTACTGATGCGCGAGACCCTCTCTCCCGTAGTTCTCGGGATATGCGCCCCATGATGGGTATGCGAGACACGATCTTTGTGAGAGGCCAACAGCTGGGGGTTGAGCTCGAGCAAATCAGCGGACGCAAGGGTGCCGGAACGCATGTGCTGAGTCTCGGGTTAGAGGTGCAACCAAGGCGAGACCTTGCTGGGAGGTCCCTTCTGTTGGGTGGGGATCTGTCGATAACCCCGCGAAATGGCGGAACTATGGCGCTTGCGCATGTTCACTCCTCGAGCAGCCCCCCGAACTTTGTACCTG
>JADDQX010000199.1 GCA_016781115.1 Actinomycetota bacterium
CGTCGACACCGAGGGAGGCGACGACCTCAATCACCTTCGGCTCGTTGCGGGTCAGGGTCCCCGTTTTGTCCAACGCCACCGAACTCACCGCGCCGAGGGTTTCGAGCGCCGCCCCACCCTTGATAAGGACGCCGGCGCGGGTGGCGGCGCCGATCGCGGCTACGACCGTAACCGGGACGGAGATGGCGAACGCGCAGGGGGCGGCGGCAACCAGCACGACGAGGGCGCGGTGCACCCAGAGCTCGGGCGAACCGAAGATCGAACCGGCCAGTGCGATCGTCGCTGCCACGATCATGATCCCGGGAACGAGCGGGCGCGCCACGCGCTGGGCGATGCGCTGACTTGCGCCTTTCCGGTCCTGCGCCTCCTCGACGATCCGGACGATGCGGGCGAGCGAGTTGTCCTCGGTCCTCTTCGTTACCTCTACATGGAGGACGCCGTTGCCGTTGATGGCCGCCGCGAATACTTCGCTTCCCGGAGACACCTCGACGGGAACCGACTCGCCGGTGATGGCTGAGTTGTCCAATGCGCTGTGTCCGTCCCGCACCACCCCATCCGTGGCCAGTCGCTCGCCGGGGCGAACGAGGAGGAGGTCACCCACCGCGAGCTCGTCCGCGGCGACCACGACCTGGCGTCCGTCGCGCACAACGGTGGCCTCCGCGGGAGCAAGGGACAGCAATGCCCGCAGTCCATGGCGTGTGCGGGTTAGCGCGTAGCCTTCAAGGGCCTCTGAGATCGAGAAGAGAAAGGCGAGAGTGGCCGCTTCCCCTACTTCTCCCAGCACTACTGCGCCTATAGCGGCGATCGTCATCAAGGTTCCGACGCCGATCCGCCCTCTCGTCGCCGCCCGGATCGACTGAGGGATGAAAGTGAGTCCTCCGACGACCAGCGTCGCCGCATAGAGCAACGTCGCGGCGGTCGACGCCTCGACCGTCGCAGTTACGAGGCCAAGGCCGAGAAGACAGCCCGCTACCGCAGACGCTTTGATCTCGGCTACATCGCGTAAGCGGTAGGACTCATTCAGGGTGGGCTCGACCGAAGAACCACTAGCGCAGCACGCGTCATCGCAACAGTCCGCGCTCACCCGATCACCCCCTCGGTGGCCGCCACGACTGAGGAGACAAGTGCGCTGCCCGACTCGGTGAGTGAGTACATCACCATCTTTCCGTCGCGACGGGACCCGACGAGACCACTGGCTTTGAGCGCTCTCAGGTGGTGCGAGACGAGGTTCTGAGCCCGCTCCGCGATCCACGCGAGGTCGCACACGCAGAGTTCGCCGCCCTCCATCAAGGCCGTCGCTAGCATCAGCCTCGTTGGGTCGGCAAGCGCACGGGCCCGCTGTGCGGCCATATCGAGGGCGTCGGATGACGGTCGTGCCTGCCTGATCGCCTCGGCTTTGGGCAGGTCCAGGCAAACGAGCTCGCAGCGGTCACGCGGCATCACGTCATCCTAATGGATGCTGATACGTTAGGACATCCGGGTTGCTCAATGGCGGAAGTCGAGTCGTCCGGAAAGAAGGGACCCGATGTATGAACAAGCCACCACGCCAATGAGGAGGGGACATGCAGACCGAGTTAGAGCAAGTCAGTAGCCACGAAGCTTGCGCCGACGATTGCTGCCAGGACCCTCCCGGCTTCGGGAAGGCTTACGCGATCGGGATGGGCGCCCTCTTTGGAGTCATCGTCCTCGCATCGCTGATCAACGGGATCATCAACTAGGGCTTCTTGCCTCGTCCCATCGACGGTGAAGCGGGAGATCCGGCGAAAGGGTTCGCCCGCGAAGCGTTAGATGGATCACAACCGAACCCCGCCTCGATTCGTGGGGCCCCAGCCAAACCCAGTAGGAATTGAGCGCAGCAATCGCGACTCTGGTGTTCTGAGATCGCAACAAAGACTTGTCCGATGCTTTCTATCCTTGATGCGGGACGAGGCGCAAGACTTGTGTGCTTTCGGCATAGTCGCCGCCTAAGGCGACCTCACCAGAGTTCACGAGGGATGGATCGAATCGCGTGACCCCCAGAATCGCGCGAAACCGCAGGTCACAGCGGAGGCGGACGGGAATCGAACCCGCCGAAGGCCTTTCGACCTTCCACCGGTTTTGAAGCCTGGTGTGTACTCCGACAGTGCTGTAGGCCCCTGACCAGGACATTCGTCTCGGCAACCATCCAAGTTTCCGATGCACACTTGTGCGGCGTTTTTTTCCGCCCGCAGCATCGGTCGAGAAAAGACTTGTCCGGTTACTTCAAGGCAAAGACTTGTCCGGCATCACCCCTCAAGATCTGTTTAGCCAATAACCTAGACCAAGGTGCTCGTCACAGCCATGGCTCGGGCACTTGGTGCTCGCTTTGATCCGCGGTACATCGCGCCGCGGCAATCCCGCTCCCGTCATTCGAACGACTGTCAGCGCGCGCGTTCGCTCGTTCAGGGCGAGGGAGTCGTCTCGCCGACCCTCGAACGATAAAAAAGGATAGTGTGGGACAACTGAAACGGGAGCTTGGGCCACCAGGCTGAGAGGGCAGCTGTTGCGTTGCCGACCGTAGAACCTGATCCGGGTAATTCCGGCGGAGGGAGGCAGGCGTGTTTGACACCACCACGTCGAGCGAGCGCCGTGAGGACGGCGCTGGCATCCGTAAGAGCTACAGATATGGGTCGAGGCGCGACTTGCGAGTCCCTGTGCGCGAGGTGGTTCTGACTTCCAGCGAGAGCCTCGGGGGCATCGAAACTGATCCGCCGGTCACGCTTTACGACACGAGCGGTCCCTATACGGACCCGTCGCTGAAGGTCGACGCGCGGCACGGGCTAACTCCAATCAGGAGACCGTGGATTTTCGAACGACACGACGTCGAGGACTGCACCTCCGCGTCGTCACACACGCCGGTGCCGGGGTTCCAAGGTACGAAGTGTCCGCCTCTCCGCGCTACGTCCGGCCGAACCGTCACGCAGATGCATTACGCGAGGCGAGGAACGATCACTCCGGAGATGGAGTTTGTCGCGATCCGGGAAGGGGTCGATCCCGACTTCGTGAGACAGGAAGTTGCATCCGGCCGAGCCATCATCCCCGCAAACATCAATCACCCCGAGACAGAGCCGATGATCATCGGTCGCAATTTCTTGGTGAAGGTCAACGCCAATATCGGCAATTCAGCCGTCACCTCTTCTGTCGAGGAAGAGGTCGACAAGATGGTGTGGGCGATCAGATGGGGCGCCGACACCGTGATGGATCTGTCCACCGGAAACGACATCCACACGACCCGCGAATGGATCATCCGAAACTCACCCGTTCCGATAGGAACGGTGCCGATCTACCAAGCACTCGAGAAGGTCGACGGGCAGCCCGAAGAACTAACGTGGGAGCTGTATCGCGACACGCTCATCGAACAGGCCGAACAGGGCGTCGACTATTTCACGATCCATGCGGGCGTGCTTCTTCGTTACGTGCCGCTCACCGCGAACAGGGTGACGGGGATCGTTTCGCGAGGTGGCTCGATCCTGGCAGCCTGGTGTCTGGCACATCACAAAGAGAACTTTCTCTACACCCACTTCCGTGAGATCTGCGAGATCATGGGGTCCTACGATGTCTCCTTCTCCTTGGGCGACGGACTGCGCCCGGGCTCGATCGCGGATGCGAACGACGATGCGCAGTTCGCAGAACTTGAGACGTTGGGTGAGCTCACGAAGATCGCGTGGGACCACGACGTTCAGGTCATGGTCGAGGGGCCCGGGCACATTCCGATGCATCTCATTAAGGAGAACGTGGACCGGCAGATGGAGATCTGCCGAGAGGCGCCCTTCTACACGCTCGGGCCCCTCACGACAGATGTCGCTCCCGGCTACGACCACATCACTTCAGCGATCGGCGCCGCCATGATCGGATGGTTCGGCACCGCGATGCTTTGTTACGTCACGCCGAAGGAGCATCTTGGCCTTCCTAACAAACAGGACGTCAAAGACGGCATGGTCGCCTACAAGATCGCGGCCCATGCAGCTGACGTCGCTAAAGGGCATCCTGCGGCACAACAGTGGGACAACGCGCTCTCGAAGGCGCGGTTCGAGTTTCGGTGGGAGGACCAGTTCAACCTCGCTCTCGATCCTGAAACCGCGAGGGCATACCACGATGAAACACTTCCCGCGGAGCCTGCGAAAAAGGCCCACTTCTGTTCGATGTGCGGGCCTAAGTTCTGCAGTATGCGGATCACGCAAGATGTGCGCGACTACGCGCGGGAACACGGATACGGGAACGAGGAAGCGCTTGCGCTAGGGATGGATGAGAAACGCCGTTCGTTTCGAGAGAGCGGAGCGACCGTCTACGTAAAGCCTCCGACGCCCAAGCGATAATCGGCGGCAAGACCTGTCCGGTCCTGACGGCGGAGGTCGCGAACCGGCTGCGTGAACGCGTCCGACAGGTGGCGTCGAAAGGCGCGCGCTCGACCTCGTTCGGACGCTCGGCCTGGAATGGTCCGACCCGCCCTTCAACGGCGGGCACTGGGTTCCCGAGATGATCCGCCTCGCCGGCGGCGACGACATCTTAGTCCCGGACCGCGCCTCGTGGACGGGGTCGAGATCCTCGCCTCGATCTTGCACCCCGACGTCTTCCCTGACCGGCGACCGGGCCGTGTCGAACGCGTCACGTGCGGTCTCTCCCGCCGCTCGCGATCGTGGCGTTCGGCGCGCTCAGGACCTTTAACGACATTCGACAGGGCGTCGCTCAAGTGCCCTTCATAATCTCGCCTGTAGACCTCGCCGGTGCAGACGCTGGTCATCAGGACCCCTCCGCGGCGATCCACCTTAGGA
>JADDQX010000043.1 GCA_016781115.1 Actinomycetota bacterium
TCGGAGCCGGAAGCGGGCGGGCAAGAGGCTAGATCGAAGTTTCTTCGCGCTCTCCCATCTTCTCGTTCGTCAGGATGATCCAGCGCCCCCCCAGCGCAGGAGGCACGCAGAGCATCGCGACGAGCAAGACCAGGGCCACGAGCCGCGACGCGCGATCGGGCGGCGTCGAGTCGACGACCCAGAAGACGCCGGGCACGCTCACGACGCTCCACGCCAGGAAGCCCGCGCCGACCATGAAGGTGGTGCGGCCGCGCAGGCGATCGTGCAGCCGGCGCAGGACGAGCCACGGGCCGAGCGTCACACCCGCCCACATCAAGAGGTAGACCGCGACGAAGGTGGCGAAAGCGGCGTCGGTGGAGTCGTCGAGAGTGCCCGCGTACCAAGCGCCGGCGCCCAACGCCGTCGCCCCGCCGGCGAGCCCTCCGACCAGAGCACCGAGCCCTGTGGCGCCATAGTGCGGCGGCTGTTCTACAGGTAGCTCCGAAGGGCCCACAGCTCCGGGTAGAACCGCTTGTCGAGCGTCGTTCGAAGATAGGTCGCCCCCGTCGACCCACCGGTGCCTGTCTTGGAGCCGATCTGGCGCTCGACCATCAATACGTGGCGATAGCGCCACAGCGCGAAGAACTCGTCGTGGGTGAGCAGCGCCTCGGAGACGTGGAACTCGTCTATGAAGGTGTCGCGGTCGCGCGCGAGGCGAACGAGGCTGTCGCGGCGCGCTTCTTCGTCATCACGCGGCATGGGAAGGCCGCGCTGATCGAGGAGCGCGCAGAAGCCGTCCCACAGCGTCGGCTCGTCGAGCCTCCGTTCCAAGCGACTCCTCTCGTCCCCGCTCGTGGCCAACCTCTCCAGGTAACGCGGGTCCTTGAGACCCGAGATGAACTCGATCTCGCGGAACTGCACAGACTGGAAGCCGCTCGCGGGCGCCAGGTGCGAACGGAACTCCAGGAAGTCTTGGGGCGACATGGTCTCGAGCACGGGGATCTGCGAGATGAGGACGTTCTCGATCGTGTGGAGACGCTCGAGGTAGTGCCGTGCCCGCTGGCTCGCGCCGGCGAACATCAAGTCCCTTATCGACTCCAGCTCGAAGAGCATCTCTTTGAACCAGAGCTCGAAGACCTGGTGGATCGTGATGAACAGGAGCTCGTCGTGTGCGGGCGGATCCGACTCGAGATCCTGGAGGTTCAGGAGGTCGGGGATCTGCAGGTAGGTCCCGTAAGAGAGCCGCCGATCCTCCTCGCCGAAGCGGGGGGGCTTGCGTTGGAGGATCGCTAGCCGTCTTTCCCGCCGGAGTTGCCACCCCCGCCGCCGCCGCTCTCGGCGGTCGCGTCGTCGGGTTCCGTCGAGGGCTTCTTGTCGTCCTTGTTGGTGGGTTTGGGCGTGGGATCGGGCGCGGCCGCGTACAGCGGCTTCAGCTCGCCCGCGATCACCGACACGATCGGCGTGCCTACCTCGACGAGGTCGTAGAGCTCGATCACGTCGGAGTTCGACATCCGCACGCAGCCGTGCGAGGCGTTGTAGCCGAGCGAGTACTCGGCCGCGGTGCCGTGGAAGCGGATCGCGGGGGCCGACCAGTTGATGGCTCGGACGCCGAGCGGGTTGTTCGGACCGGGCGGGATCGACTCGGGCATGTTGGCGCCCCAGGTGTCGGGAGCCGGATTCACCCACGTCGGTTCGTACCGAAGCTCCGTCACCTCGTAGAGACCCGTCGGCGTCATGTACTCGGGCTGTCCTGTCGCCACCGTCCACTCCCGCTGGATCGCGCCGTCCTCGTAGAGGTAGAGCTTGTTCTCGCCGATCCGAACGAGAAGGATCTGATCGAACTCGTCCTCTGTCACCTCGGGCTCGACCTCATCGACGGGAAGAGCGACCTCGTCCACGTCGTTGCGAAGCGCGTTCATCAAGGCTCTATGGCTGCGCTCGACCTGAACCTCGTAGCCGGTCTTCGAGCGAGAGATCTCGACCCACCCGCTGGAGTAATCGATGGCCGCTTCTACGGGCTCCTTGTCGATGCTGCCGGCGATTCCCTCGACGAAGCCGCGGGCGCCCTGCTCGGGATAGGTGATCGCGACCTTGCGGTTGAAGTCCAGCTCCTCGTCGAGGAACCGCATCTGGATCTTCTCGAGGAAGGTCGTGTCGTTGCTGGCAGCGAAGGCGGCCTTGACGACCCGCGCCGCGTTGCTCTTGGCGCCCAACTCTTTGGGCGTGACGGTCCAGGTCTTGTTCCTCCACGAGAGGTCGATCGCGCGGTTCAGCTGCGGGCCGATGGCGGTCTGGACCGCCTCCAGCGCCTCTGCCTGGGTCATGCCGCCGACGGGCATCCCGGCGATGGTGCCGCCGGGCAGGATGCGGCCCTCGTAGTCCTGGCTGTAGCGCATGGTGGCGTAGGACACACCGGCTCCGCCCAGCAGCAAGAGGGCGAAAACGACCGTTACAGCGATCGCGAACCTGCGACCGGGCCGCGGGAACCGGCGGCGCCGCTCGATGTTCGTCGTGTCCTCGTCAGAGAAGCTCATGTGGCCTCCATGCTACGAGCAATGGCAACAGTTCATCAGACGCCGAGCAGCTCGTGTCGGTTGCAACGCGTCCCGCGGGCGGTCATTCCCGCGGTTCCGTCGGAGCCATACGATGATCCGATGACGATCTACGACTCCCTCTTGGACGCTATCGGAGGGACTCCTCTTCTTCGCCTGAGCAACGTGGGGCGGGAGCTGACGTGCACGCTGCTCGGCAAGTTGGAGATGCTGAACCCCGGCGGAAGTGTCAAGGACCGCATCGGCCTGCGGATGATCGAGCAAGCGGAGCAAGACGGCCTGCTGAGACCCGGCGGCACCATAGTCGAGCCCACCTCCGGCAACACCGGCGTCGGGCTCGCGATCGCAGCATCGCTCAAGGGATACCGCTGCATCTTCACCATGCCGGACAAGATGAGCCAAGAGAAGGCCGCGTTGCTGCGCGCCTACGGCGCCGAGGTCGTGATCACGCCCACCGCCGTCGCTCCGGAGTCGCCGGAGTCGTACTACCGGGTAGCGGATCGCTTGACCCGCGAGATCCCCGGTGCCTTCCAGCCGAACCAGTACCACAACGACCGGAACCCGCAGAGCCACTACGACACCACGGGCCCGGAGCTGTGGGAGCAGACCGAAGGGAAGATCACTCACTTCGTCGTGAGCGTCGGCACCGGCGGAACCGTCACGGGAGCGGGGCGGTATCTGAAAGAGCAGAATCCCGACATCGTGGTCGTCGGCGCGGACCCGGAAGGTTCGATCTTCACGAGCGAGGAGGTCGCGCCGTATCTGGTGGAGGGCATCGGCAAGGACTCGTGGCCGGAGACGCTGGATCGTGACGTCGTCGACCGTTGGGTAACGGTTTCGGACCGCGACAGCTTCCTCACCGCGCGCCGCATCACGAGAGAGGAGGGGCTGCTCGCCGGCGGTTCTTCCGGTACCGCGGCGTGGGCGGCGCTGGAGGTGGGAAGCGAGTTGGGTCCCGAGCACCTGATGGTCGTGATCCTCCCGGACTCCGGCAAGAACTACCTCTCCAAGCTCTACAACGACTCCTGGATGCTCGAACACGGCTTCCTGGATCGCCCCGGAACGATGGCGCGGATCGGCGAGGTGCTGGACGAGAAGCAGCGATTGGAGCCATCGATCCCCGACCTCGTCGCGGTGCCGGCGAACGAGAAGGTGGGCCGCGCGATCGACCTCCTGCAGGAGTTCGGCATCTCACAGGTTCCGGTCGCGAAGAGCCCCGCTCCGTCCGATACGGCCGAGATCATCGGCTCGATCCAGGAGCGGTCGTTGTTGGATCGCGTGTTCCGGGACCGCGACGCGATCGACCGAGAGGTCGCCGACATCATGGATCCGCCGCTTCCGACGGTGCAGGCTGCCGCGGGTGTCGAGGAGATGTTCGCCGATCTCTCCAGGGGCGCCGAGGCGATCGTGGTGGCGGAGGGATCACGGCCGCTCGGCGTGCTGAGCAGAGCGGACCTGCTGGAGTTCCTCGCGCACCAGCAACGCGCCTGATCGCAGGGCTGCACCGCCCGTAGCGATGCCGCAGTTGGAGCGGCTAACGCTGTAGCGAGCGCGTGACCGCTTCTGGGAACTCAGGCGAGCTCATGCACTGAAGTTGAGCGGCCGCCTCGGCGTCCATCCCATCGCTCTGCGAGACCAGGTGCGCCGAATCGATCAGTCCCTTGGCCAGCCGCTTGGCGGCGTGCGGCGGTTGCGCCAGCCGCTCCGCCAGGTCGTCGGCGGCGGCCGCTAGCTGGGCGGCCGGAACCACGACCTCGGCGAGCCCGAACTCTTCTGCCCGAAGCCCGTCGATCCGCTCCGCCAGCATGATCATCCGTTTCGCCCGCCCCGCTCCTACGAGCTGGGGCAGCCTCGTCGAGCCACCGAGATCGGGGATGAGGCCGTAGCGCATCTCGAGGAGGCCAAGCGAAGCGTCCTCCGCGACGACTCGTAGATCGCACATCAACGCGAGCTGCAGCCCGGCGCCGTAGGCGTGGCCTTGGACCGCCGCGATCGTCGGCATCCGCAGCGCCGCGAGCTTCCGGAAGCCGGCTTGGGCGCGGGCGACCATGTCCTCGGGCGTGCCTGCCATGCCCCCGAGGGAGGAGAGGTCGATGCCGCTGGAGAAGGAGCGGCCCGCGCCCGACACCACGACCACGTGCACGTCGTCGCGGCCGGCGATCTGGTCGGTCACCTCCGAGAGGCGATCGAACATCTCGAGGCTCATCGCGTTCAGGACCTCCGGGCGGTTGAGGCGGAGGTCGGCGCGGGGGCCGGAGAAGGAGAGCTCGACGACGCTCATCGTTCTGACCCCCCTCGCAGCCGCCTGGAGGGGGGGCCGCAGTGCAGACAGAAGGGGTTCACCTGAAGGCCTGCTCTAGATCCGCGATGAGGTCGTCGGGGTGCTCGATCCCGACCGAGAGGCGCACGAGGCCCTCGGGGACCTCCATCCCGGAGCCGGCGAGGCTGAGGTGCGTCATCTGCCCCGGGTGCTCGATCAAGGACTCGACGCCGCCGAGGGACTCGGCGAGGAAGAACAACTTCGTGCGCTCGCAGATCTGGAGCGCCCGCTCCATCGAATCGACCTCGAACGAGACCATGCCCCCAAACAGAGGCTCCCCAGAGGCGCTCATCTGCCTCGCCGCCACCTCGTGGTTCGGGAAGCCGGGCAACCCTGGGAAGTGGATCTTCTGCACCGCCTCTTGAGATTGGAGCCACTCGACGACCCGAGCAGCACCCGCGCAGTGTGCTCGCATCCGCACCGCGAGCGTCTTCAGTCCCCGCAGCAGGAGCCAGGCGTCGAAGGGGCCGGGGATCGCCCCGACGGAGTTCTGCAGGTACCGGAGCCGCTCGGCCAGCGCGTCATCCGAGGTGGCGAGCGACCCCACGACGAGGTCCGAGTGGCCGCCGAGGTACTTGGTGGCGGAGTAGACGACGACGTCCGCCCCGTGCTCCAACGGGCGCTGGATGTAGGGGGTCGCGAAGGTGTTGTCGACCGCTACCACCGCTCCCACCTCGTGCGCCGCGTCCGACAGCGCTCGCAGATCGAGGACCTTCAGAAGGGGGTTCGTCGGCGTCTCCGCGAGCAGCATCGCGGCGTCCGCGGCGAGCTCGCGGCGGACCGCGTCGAGATCCGCCATGTCCACCGTCGCGAAGTCGAGGCCGAGCTGGGTCAGCACCTTCGCGAAGAGCCGGTAGGTGCCGCCGTAGACGTCGTCCGGGATCAGGACGCGGTCCCCCGACCTCAGGGTTAGTGCCAGCGTGGCGATCGCGGCCATCCCGGAAGAAAACGCGACCCCGTGCGTTGACCCTTCAAGGGAAGCGAGACATGTCTCGAGTGCCCGTCTTGTCGGGTTGTCGGTTCGGGAATATTCGAAACCTTTGTGCTTCGCTACAGCTTCCTGGACGTACGTCGATGTTTGATAGATCGGGACGACCGCCGCACCGGTCGCCGGGTCAGGGTCCTGACCCACGTGGATGGCGGCGGTTTCGAAGCGAATAGGGTCGGTCATCTCACAAGCTCCAGGGAGGGATGGAAATCAGCGACAGGGATACCACGGCGACGGCGCCCGGACGCCCGTGGATCGCGGTAGTGGCGCAGTGGCGCAAGGGCCTGACCAGGATCCCCATCCCCTACTCGCACGCCGTTCGGTCGTCGGGCGGCCACACGAAGGTGCTCTCGACGTTCGACCTGCCCGTGTCGGAGCAGGTGCCGGTGGGGCTCGAGGTGATAGCAAAGCTGGACCCCTACGACCCGTCTCCGCTGGAAGGCGCTTCGGGCCTGCTGATCCCCGGGGGAGGTGACATCGATCCCGAGCTGTACGGATGCCCCCGCCACCCTCGGACCCACAACGTCAGCAACCGGCGGGACCGCTTCGAGCTCACCCTTTTGAGCCACGCGCTTGAACGCGACATGCCGGTGTTCGCCATCTGCCACGGCATGCAGTTGCTGAACGTCTTCTACGGCGGCCGCCTGGTGCAGCACCTTCCGGACGAGCCCGGCCGGCTGGAGCACGATCGGGACATGCCTCGGGCGGAGCCGGTCCACAACCTGCACGTCAAGCAAGGAAGCCGCTTCGAAGATCTCATCGGGGCCGTGAACGCGCCCGTGAACTCGCATCACCACCAAGGCCTCGACGGGGCCGCGGGGCCGCTCGAGGAGGTGGCCTGGGCCGAGGACCACGTGCTAGAGGCCGTCGTCTCCCGCGACCACACCTGGGTCGTCGGGGTGCAATGGCACCCAGAGGCGATGGCGGACACGGACCGTCATCAGCGCCGGCTGTTCGACCAGTTCGTGGCCGCAACCAAGGCTTACAGCGCGAAGGAGTCGCAGCTCACCGCTCGCTCCGCTTAGGAAGCGGCAGCGCCATCACACCGGCGACCTCGGATCCGGTTGAGCCCGAACGCTCGACCACGACCGCGCCCGTGGCCTCGACCAGCACCGAGTAGGTCCCGTCGCCCGTCCACTTCGACAGGGGCAGCTCTAACCTCGTCGCGCCCTTCAAAGACACATCCTGGAGGGGGGCGGGCCGCAGTGGCTCCTCGCCCGGGCTGAGCAACGACAGCGACGCCGATACCGCTTCCGCCCGAGGATTCAACAGCGAGATGGAGTCGGCCTCGGCGTCGGCAACGGCGGGGGCCGCCAACCAACTGGACGTGGAGCGGGTCGCGCCCACCTCCGACGCGACGCCGGTCAGGAACTTCGTCTGGTAGTAGATGCTGCGCTCGGCAACGACGCGGCCGCTGGTCGTGCGCACGATCACCGATGCGCCCCCGACCTCGCGGTCCGACCCGCCGACGTAGGCCTTCAGCGGGAGCGGCAGAAGCGTCAGAGGCGGAACGACGACTTCGAGGAGCTTCGGGGGCTGGATCGTCTCGGCTGCGGTCGTCAGCGAGACGCTCGCGACCGCTTCCTCGTCGGTGGGGTTGAGCAGCGAGACCCGCTCGTCGATACCGTCGGCCACGGCCCCCTCAGGGAAGAACCACTCCGTCGCCGGCGCGGTCGCACCAAGGGTGAACTGCACGCCCTCGGGACGGCCCGGGGTGCTCAGCTGGAGAGCGCGCCACGCGATCACCCGTCCTCTATTCGCGATGATGGATGCGCCGACGAACCTACGTTGGCGGATGTACTCGTTCAGCTCGACCATCACGGTCTCGCCGGCAGGCACCGCCACTCCCTCCGCGAGGTTCGCATTGGGCTCCGGGCCCTTCGGAGTGAACACGGTGATGCTGACCACCGCCTCGTCTGGGAACGGGTTGTAGATGAGCAGCCGCTGCTCGGATCCCACCGCGCTGGAGCCCTCTGCGAAGTGCCACTGCGTAGACGCTGCCTTGGAACAGCGCGCGGCTCCGAACCCCCCAACCTTCCCGGTGAACTCGGTGAGCGAGGACGCGACCACTTCCTTGCCGTAGCCGACGAGGTCGGTCGACGCGACGTTGTCCAGGATCAGGGTCCGCTCCGCCGGTAGCTCAACCCTTTCCTCCTGGTCGATGCCGACGAGCAACGCCCCGCTCGCGGCGGTGCCGAGAACGACGCTCGAGGCGGTCTCACCCAGCACCGGCGGGGAGGGGCAGTAGACGGAGCGCTCGTCGAAGATCGGCTGCACGCTCGGACCCGTGCCGGCGGCGAAAGATCCACTCGTTGCATCGAAAGCTATCCCGCCCGCCAGAGTGACGGCTAGGAACGCACCCAGCGCCGCTTCGCGACTCGGCCTCATCTGACTCCCACTCCTCCACGTCGATGGTTCCGCGAGAAAGCGGCACCCACGATCACGATCCACGCGAGAGCAAGAGCAGCCAGCGCCATGCTCTGCTCGACCGAGCGCGGATAGGAGATAGAGAGCCTTCCCTCCCCCTCTCCTCCAGGAGGCAGAGCGAACCCGTTCCCCCATCCGGCCTTCACGCGCTCCAGCGGGAGACCGTCGAGATCGCCCCTCCACCGAGGGTCGTACGCCTCGGCGAGGAAGACCACGCCCTCTCCTCGTTCGAGGTCCGCGACGTATCGCTCGGGGCCGACCCGTTCCGCGTTCTCTCGGGGCGGAGACACGATGCCGCGATTCACCGCCGGGTCCCTCTCTGCTACAACCGAGATGATCGTAGGCAGCTCTTCGTACACGCCCGCCCGCGGCAGGACCTCCCTGTTCTCCAAGAGGATGTAGCGCTCCTCGGGATTGTCCCGACGTACGGCCAGGTCCGCCTGGCTCAGCCACCGGTGCGCCCCGGGGGCGCGTTCTAATACGACGTGGCCGACGTTGAAGGCGCCGAGCAGGCTTCCGCCGCGATCCGTCCTCCCCTGCTCCACCGCCGCGATCACCGCCCGGACGTCGCTTTCCGCCGACCCACCCGGCGATTGGAAGAGGTCGGTCATCAGCTCGCCGCGCGCACCGGTGATCATGTGGCGTCCAACCGGTCGGGGGACGGAGGGGTTGGGCGACCCCCACCTCTCTCCCACCCAGAGGGCGCGGAACTGTCCCTCTGCCTGTGCCTCGGTGGCCAGCTGGTTCGAGATCTGCTCGGTCTCGTCGCTCTCCGCGTGTCGCGAGCCGCGCCCGGGATCCCATCCGCCCTGTATGAAGGCGGGGCCCAGACCCGTAACCATCAAGAAGCTCGCGACCGCTAGACCGCCGAGGGTGAGAGCGTGATATCTGCCGAGCCCGCGTCGGGGGAGGTCGAGGCGGAATGCGGCCACCGCCAGGCCCGCGAGTCCCGCGAATGCGGCCGCCGCGAGCATCCCCAATTCCGTCGGCGACGCGACCACCGGACGCAAGGAGCCGGCCGAGATAGCCGCCGTCAACCAGCCGACACCGATCACGACCGTCCACAGAGCGAGGGCCATACGACGCCTTTGCCCCTCCCCAGCCAGAACCGCGATGATGCCGAGGAGCGGCAGAGCGAGTCCGAACAACGGAGGGATCTCCGGCATCTGGCCGAGGACCACGCTGATGAACCCGTACTCGGAGAACGCCGCCGCGTAGGTGCGCCAGGTCGCATCGGCGCGCAGCAGGTCGAGTGGCGCGCCGGGCTGCAGCCAGGTAGCGCTCCACGGCAACAGCAGTGCCCACGCCAACACCAACGCGACCAGGCAGGAAAGCAGCCCCCGCCCGGGGTTTGTTCCACGGCCGAGGAAGGTTCTGGTGGTGGTCAAGACAACGGCCGCGGCGAGGTACAGGAACAAAGAGCCGGGAACGAACGCGGCCGAGATCGCCGCGCCCATCGCGACGCGCGCGACCGCTCGGCCGCGATTCCACCCAGGAGGACGCGCCCACCCGATCAACCGGATCATTACCATGAGCACGAAAGGAGCCATGGCGCCGAAGAACATCGCTGCAAGGGCTCCCTCCCGGATCCCGGCGTAGCCCACGGCGCCGAGCGCGTACACGGCGCCCGCGACTAAACGGGAGGGGCGGTCGACAAGCTCCGACACCAAGGCGTACGCCCCGGCGAACGCTCCGGCCCCCAGCGCGAGGACCAGAAGCTTCTGAGCGACACCCATCGCGCCGAAGGACAGGATCGGAAAGATGCCGAGGAGCGCGAACGCAGGTGGAGCGGGGCCGGGCTGTCCGAAGGCGACACCGCGCCAGGGCGAGGCGAACGCCCGCCACAGCGCGGTCGCGCTTTCCGGATACGGCAGCAGCTCTCCCACCGCAGCCTGGGCGCCGAAGAGGATATGACGGAAGCCCAGCAGGAAGCCGATCACCAGCACCGCCGCGATGAAAAGGGTGCGGCCACCGACGAGGTTCCCGATCCGGCGAGCCTCACTCGTCCGACGCGACAGCACCTCCGCTCGACGCCCCCATGCCTCTTCGAGCCGGTCCGTCTGGTGAGAGACGTAGAAACGCACGCGGGTGGTCTGCCTGATCGTCAAGCGGCGCAGCCGGCGGTCGGGCACCTTGCGCGCCTTCTGCGCCCGCGCCCGCTCCGACAGCGTCTGGGGAAGGGATAAGAGGTTCCATCCAAGGGCGCGGGCGAGATTGCCGATCTCGCGGGGCTGGCGAAGAACGACGAACCCGAGCATCTCCCCCAAGGACAACAAGATGAATAAGGGGATCAACGTGAACAACCTGAGTCCCGAGGCGTTCTTGGTGATCGTTCGTAGGCGGTTGCGGCGGATGAAGTAGCGCGCCGGCGTGAAAGGGGACCTGCGGTATCCGCGCGCGAGAGCGATCGCATGACGGGCCCGCGCCGCGGGCTCGACCCGGATCGCATGACCGGCGACCCGCGCTCTCCAGCACAGGTCGAGGTCCTCGGTGAACGCGCGCATCCTCGCGTCCCACCCGCGCAACTGCTTGAAGACCTCATGCCGGATCAACACACACGTGGAGGTGACGTAGAAAACCTCGCTGGCTGTGTCGTGCTGACCCAGGTCGATCTCGTGCTCTTCCAGGCCCTTGTAGGGATAGCCGAACCGATCCACCGCCATCCCCACTTCTTCGAGCCGGTCCGGATCCTCCCAAGAGACGATCTTCGGGCCGACGATCGCGGTCTTGTCGTCCTGGTACATCCGCCACACCATCCGCTGGACGGCGCTCCGTTCGAGAGCTGCGTCGTCATGGATGAACAGCAACAGGTCGGCTCGCGTCCTCACGCGCGACAACGCCCAGTTGATCGCTCCGCCGTAGCCCAGCGGGCGCGGCGTCCGGAGATAGCCCCACCGGCGTCTCTTTAGATGTCGCTTCGCGATCCGCTTGAGGCTGGGCTCGGTCACCGGGTCGTCGGACGCGTCGTCGACCACCAGGACGTCCAGGAGCGGGTAGGTCTGCGTGTTGAGCCCGACGAGAGAATCCTTGAACCAGGCGCGGCCGTTGTGAGTCACCACGATCGCCAGCACGGTCGGAAGCGACGGGTCGGCAACCGCGCTCGTGACGCGCGTCCTTGCGGGCTCTGTTCGTATGGTCATAGACGGATGCTCTGAGGGTAGGGGGTGCTTACGCAGGCACGCCGTACAGGGTGGTGCGGCGCCTGGGAACTCTCCCGATGGAGCGTATCAAGGCGTCCATGCGGTCCGCCGTGAGCTCTTGGCCGTGGTCGGCCCCGGCCGCACGGGAGATGTTCTCGTTCATCAAGGTCCCACCGAGGTCATTCGCGCCGACCTGAAGAGCGAGCTTCGCCCCCTCCTCGCCCATCTTCACCCACGAGACCTGGATGTTGTCGATGTTGCCGTGCAACGCCACCCGTGCGACCGCGTGCACCTTCAAGGCCTCTTCGAACGTGGGGCCTCGCCTCGCTTTGCCCTTCAGGTAGATCGGCGCGGCCATATGCACGAACGGAAGAGGAACGAACTCGAACAGCCCTCCGTTGTGGTCTGCGATCTCTTTGTGTAGCTCCTTCACGACCGTCAAGTGGCGGGCCCAGTTCCGCGGCCCTTCGACCGTGCCGAACATCATCGTGGCGTTCGACCGAAGCCCGAGGGAGTGCGCCACCCGATGAACGTCGCACCACTCGTCTGTGTTGATCTTGTCGGGGCAGATGATCGCTCGGATCTCGTCGTCCAGGATCTCCGCTGCCGTCCCGGGAAGGGTGGCGAGCCCAGCTTCCTGAAGCTCTGCCAGGAAGTCCCGAACGGACACCCCCGAGGCCGCGGCCCCCTGCATCACCTCAAGGGCGGTGAACGCGTGCACGTGCATCTCGGGCACCTGCCTCTTCACTGCAAGCAGGTACTCGCGGTAGTTGTCCCCCGTGAAGGAGTGATGGATGCCGCCCTGCATGCAAACCTCGGTCGCTCCCCCATCCCAGGCTTCCTGCGCGCGGCGAGCTACCTCTTCTGGCGTCAGCAGGTAAGGCTCACCCCGCAGGTTGAGTGACTTCGGGCCTTTCGAGAAGGCACAGAAGCCGCACCGGAAATAGCACATGTTCGTGTAGTTGATGTTGCGATTGACGACATAGGTGACTTCATCTCCCACGGTCGCGCGGCGCAGCTCGTCGGCAACCGCGTAGAGGCGTTCCGCCTCGGCGCCACGCGCGCTGAAAAGCAGCGCCACTTCTGGCTCGGTCAGCTCTTCACCGTCTGCCGCGCGATCAAGGGTTGTGGTGATGCTCGACCGCACGACGCGGCCGGGAACGCGCCACGCTCCCTCGGTGGCCGCCTCGATCGCGCGGAACCCCGCGGCGGGCGGATCGACGTCGACCCCCGAGTGCCATTCCTCGTCCGGGCGCGCGAGGCCCTCGGCGTCGACCTGATCGAGGACGCGAGCATGGAGATCTCCATCTACCCACTGCTCGAGGGCCGCGGGGCCTCCGACGTAGCCCGGATACGCGGCCAGGCGCTGCAGCAGCAGGAACCCATGGCCCTCCGTCACCTCTTGGAGCTCGTCCAGTTTCGGCCACGGCCGCTCGGGGTTCACGTGGTCGGGCGTCACCGGCGACACCCCTCCCCAGTCCGACAGACCGGCGGAGAGGTAACGGCCGTACTCGCCGGGGCTCAGGTTGGGCGGAGCTTGTATGCCAACCCCCGATGCCATGATCAGACGGGCGAACGCGATCTGCAGAGCCATCTCGTCGACACTGGGCTCGGGGTGAAGCGCCATGTTCGTATCGGCTTTGGCGCGGAAGTTCTGCACGATCACCTCTTGCACGTGACCGTGGCGCTCGTGCGACGCCCGGATGGCGAGCAGCGCGTCGATGCGCTCGTCGAAGGTTTCGCCGATCCCGATCAGGATCCCGGTGGTGAAGGGAACCCGGGCCCTCCCCGCGGCCTCCAGAGTGGCGAGTCGCACGCCGGGCTTCTTGTCGGGGGCGCCGAAGTGCGCCATCCCCCTCTTCAGGAGCCGCTCCGACAGCGTCTCAAGCATGGTCCCCTGACTCACGGAAACGGGCCTCAGCGCCACGCTCTCCTCGAAGGTCAACGAGCCGGGATTCACATGCGGAAGCAGCGTCGTGTGATCCAAGACGGCTCGACAGGCCGCGACCAGGTACTCGATGGTCGTCCCGCAGCCCAGCGCGTCGAGCTCTTGGCGGGCAGCGGCCCACTTCCGCTCCGGCTTGTCGCCGAGGGTGAAGAGCGCCTCGCGGCATCCTGCGGCCTCCCCTGCCGTGGCGATCTCCAGCACCTCGTCGAGGGTGAGGTAAGCCCTCTCGCCCGGCCGCGGCGGGTGCGCGAACGTGCAGTAGCCACAGGCATCCCGGCACAGCTTCGTTAGCGGGATGAACACCTTCTTGGAGAAGGTGATCCGAGGGCCGCAGGTCTCGTCGCGTACACGGGCGGCGGCGGCGAGCACGGGACCCGGATCCCTCCGTGCCGCCGCGGCGAGCTCCCGAACCTCGTCGTCCGACAGACGCTCGTCTCGAGACGCGCGGCCCGCCAGAGCCTCCAGACGAGTCATGGGGGGAGTCTAGTAGCCTGCTCTGCTCATGGAAGTAACCGCGTTGGCAGGCGGCGTCGGCGCTTCCAAGCTGCTGATCGGACTTCAAGAGACCCAGCGAGGTCGTGGGTTGGCCGCAATCGTCAACACCGCGGACGACACCACCATCTACGGGGTTCACGTGTCTCCGGATGTCGACATCGTGACCTACTGGCTGGCCGACATCGCCGACACAGACCGAGGATGGGGATTGAAGGGCGACACCTTCAACGCGGTCGCCGGCTTCGCCCGCTTGGGAGCCGAGACCTGGTTCGGCCTCGGCGACGGGGACCTCGCCACCTGCCTGTTCCGGAGCGCCAGGATCGCCGGCGGCGCCACACTCAGCGCGGTGACCGACGAGATCCGGCGAGCCCTCGGCGTGCCCACGAGGATCGTCCCGATGTCGGACGACCCGGTTCGGACGCGGATCGTGTGCGAAGACGGCCGCACCCTCGGGTTCCAGGAGTACTTCGTCAAAGAGCGTCAGGCGCCGCCGGTCAAAGAGGTTCGCTTCGCCGGGATCGCGGACGCGAAGCCCGCGCCTGGTGTCATCGAGGCGATCCGGAACGCGGACCGCGTCATCCTGTGTCCCTCGAACCCGGTTGTCTCGGTGGGTCCCATCCTCGCGTTGAGCGGCGTGCGCGACGCGTTGAGGGAGCATCCAGATGTCGTTGCGATCAGCCCGATCGTGGGGGGGCGCGCGCTGAAAGGCCCGGCGGACAAGCTGCTCCCCGTGCTGGGAGCCGACGTGACCGCGACTGGAGTAGCGCGG